>CAXTNQ010000125.1:0-8786 GCA_964245745.1 uncultured Jatrophihabitantaceae bacterium | reverse complement strand
TGGATCGCGATGGCGTGTCCATGACGAAAAGACAAATGTGCGCAGCGTGCCCATGACCCCCCGATCACGTCCAACGGCGCGATGACGATAACCGAGTCGTTGTCAGCGTTCAACCGCACCGGGGGCTGTATGCACGGAGTGGCCCATAGGCTCAGTCCGTGACGTGGTTGCTCACCGGCGGAGCGGGTTACATCGGCGCGCACGTTGTCCGCGCCTTCCAGGCGGCGGGCATGGACGTCGTCGTGCTCGACGACCTCTCGACGGGGTACCGCGACTACGTCCCGAGCGACGTGCCGTTCGTCGAGGCGTCCACGACAGACGCGGACGCCGTTGAACAAACCCTCGACGACCACGAGATCTCCGCCGTCATGCACCTCGCCGCCCTCAAGTACGCCGGTGTCTCGGTCAGCGAGCCGCTGCGGTACTTCCGGCAGAACGTCACCGGCACGCAGGTGCTGCTCGAAGCCGTGCAGCAGCGGCGAATCGACCGCTTCGTGTTCTCGAGCAGCGCGTCCTGGTACGGCACGCCCGACACCGAAACCGTGACCGAGGACGCGCCGGCTCGGCCGGAAAGTCCGTACGGCCAGTCGAAGGTGGCCGGCGAGTGGCTCGTCCGCGATCTCGCGGTCACCGAAGGAGAGTTCCGGCAGACGTCCCTGCGCTACTTCAACGTGGTGGGCTCCGGACCGCCGGAGCTGGCCGACCGCAGCCCGCACAACCTGTTCCCGAAGGTGCTCGGCGCGCTGACGAAGGGCGAGGCGCCCGTCGTCTACGGCACGGACTACCCGACGCCGGACGGCTCGTGCGTCCGCGATTACGTCCATGTCGTCGACCTGGCCGACGCCCATGTCACGGCCGCGCAACGGCTCGATCACGGCGAACCGTGCGCGCCGGTCTACAACATCGGCCGCGGCGAGGGATCGAGCGTTCTCGAGGTGCTGGCCACCATCCGCCAGGTGACCGGCATCGACGTCGAGCCGAAGCTCGAGCCGCGCCGTCCCGGCGACCCGGCACGCATCGTCGGCGCCGTCGACCGCATCCACCACGACTTCGCCTGGCGCGCCACGCGCGACCTCGACGACATGGTGGCGAGCGCCTGGGCGGCCTGGCAGCAGGTGAGCTGACCGGCCGTGCTCGTGGTTGGCGCCAACCTGGCCATCGACCGCACTCTGTTCGTCGACCGGCTCGAGCTCGGGCACGTGCAGCGTCCGCGTCGCGCCGAGGTCACCCCGGGCGGCAAGGCGGTCAACGTCTGCCGAGCCGCTGCGGCGCTAGGTGTCCGTGCACGTCTCGTGGCCAACCTGCCCGGACGGTTCGGCGCCCTCGTCGGCGACCTGCTCGCGGAGGAAGGCCACGATGTCCACCGCGTGCCGACGGCAGGGGAGATCCGCGGCGCGGTGATCGTCATCGAGGACGACCGGCGGGTGACGGTCCTCAACGAACCGGGCCCACCGTTGCGGACCGAAGGCGTCCGCCAGTTGCGGCAAGCCGTTCAGGACGAGATCACGAACCACCGGATCGTTGTCGTGTCGGGCAGTCTGCCGCCCGAGGCACCGGCCGATCTGTACGGCACGATCACGGCACTCGCCCAGGCGGCGGGCGCGCAGATCATCGTCGACGCAGCGCGGGACGCGTTACGAATGTGCCTGCCGTACAAGCCGAATCTCGTGGCGCCGAATCTGGCGGAGGCCCATGCCGTCCTCGGTGGACACGGCAACGAGGCCGTCGAAGCCGACCACGACGCGCCCGCGCAAGCGACCGAGGCGGCCACGGCGTTACGACACGCCGGTGCGCGGGCCGCAGTCGTCACCGCCGGACGGCACGGGGTCGCCGGCGCGGACGAGTCCGGCACCTTCTGGGTCGACGCGCCGTCGGTCGACGTGGTCAACCCGATCGGCGCCGGTGACGCCTTCACCGCCGGCCTGGCCGTCGCGCTCGAACGCGGAGCCGACCTGCGCGAAGCCGTGCCGTTCGCGGTCGCGGTGGGCAGCGCATCGGTGGCGCACCCGCTCGCCGGCGCACTCGATCCGGACCTCGTTCAGCGGTTGGTGAGCGCATGAGCACGCTGGTCGGCGTCGATGTCGGCACGACGCGCGTCAAAGCGGTCGCCTTCGGGTTGGACGGTCGGCCGCAGGGTGAACGCGAGCGCCCGACCCCGTGGCGGCACGTCGACGGCGGGAGCGAAGCCGACGCGGTCGACCTCGCGGACGTCGTGCGCACCGTGGTGGCCGAGGTGGCGACCGATCGCGTCCTCGGCGTCGGCGTCACCGGTATGGCCGAGGCGGGCGTGTTGCTCGACCGAGAAGGCCGGCCGACCGCGCCGGTGCTCGCCTGGCACGACGATCGCGCGGACGTCGACCAGGTCGCCGACCGCATCGGGGTCGAGGCTTTCCAACGTACGGTCGGCATGCACCTGGACAGCAAGCCGTCCCTGCCCAAGATCGTCTGGTTGCGCCACCGGACGACCGCGGCGCGCGACGCGGTGCGCTTCGCGTCGGTACCCGAGTGGGGCGTGCGGGCGCTCGGCGGCGACGCGGTCAGCGAGCTCTCCCTGGCCAGCCGTACCGGTCTGCTCGACCTGGCGGCGAAGCGCCCGTGGGACGGGGCCACCGACCTGGTGGGCACGTCGATGCTGTCCGAGCTCGTCCTGGCGGGTACGCCGTGCGGCCGCGTCGGCGATCAGTTGCCGGAGGGCGCAAAGGGCGCCGTGCTCACCGTCGCTGGGCACGACCACCAGGCGGCGGCGTTCGCGGCCGGTGCCGCGCGCACCGGCGTACTGCTCGACTCGGTGGGCACCGCCGAGGCGTTGCTTCGATGCGTCGCCCCACTCGACGCCGTCACCGTGGCCGCGCTCACGGCGCGCGACGTCAGCTGCGGGTGGGGCGTGGTCCCCGGTCGCTACACCGTGCTCAAGGGTGTGCGTACCGGCCTGCTGCTCGAGCGGCTCGCGGACCTGCTCGGCGCCCACGATCGGGCGGCCCGTCACGAGCTGGGCGCGCAGGCCCGCGACGTCGACCCGCCGGACGGCTTTGCCCTGCGCGACGAGGAGCTCGGCCCGCTGGTCGACCGTCTGCCGCCGGCCAATGCATGGGCGGTCGCCGTCCGGGATCTCGCCGCCCGCAGCGCCGACGCGGTCGACGCCATCGAAACGGTGCTGGGCCGACACGATCACGCAGTGGTCGTCGGCGGATGGCTGCGCAATCCCGCCGTGGGAGCGGCGAAGGCGCGCCAGTTCCCGGCCTATCGCACCGTGCCGTGGGACGAGCCGGGTGCCGCTGGCGCTGCCCTGCTGGCCGGCATCGCGGCGGGCGTCCTCGACCGTCCCCGACCTGACGAAGCCCCACGGTGGCAATGACCTGTGTACAGAATGCTGTACATTGGCCATCATGGACACGCTACCCCTGAGTGAGGCTCGCGGCACGCTGTCGGCCATCGTCGACCGGGTCGAGAGCACACACGATCGCGTCACGATCACGCGCAACGGGCGCCCGGCGGCGGTCCTGATCAGTCCCGAGGATCTGGATGCTCTCGAGGAGACGCTCGACGTCCTGTCCGACCAGACGGCGATGGAACGGCTGCGTGCCGGAGAAGCGGCCGTGGCGGCTGGCGATGTGGTCGACGAAACCGAGCTCCGCCGCATGGTTAAGGAAGCGACGGCCTAACCGCTGCGCGTGCCGCCGTACCGGCTCGTCGTCGCCCGTCCGGCGGCCCGCGCCATCGCCCATGAGCTGCCCGAAGGCGTCGCGGCCGCGGTCGTCGAGTTCATCACGGGCGATCTGCTCGCCGCTCCGCGACGCGTCGGCAAGCCGCTGCAGCGTGAGCTGATCGGTCGCTGGGCGGCGCGACGCGGCACCTACCGCATCCTCTACACCATCGACGACGACGCGGCCGCGGTCACCGTTCTGAGCGTCGAGCACCGCCGCGAGGCGTACCGCCAGAGGCTGACGCTCACGGCCGCTTCGACCGCGGCAGGGACGCTACGACGAGGGCGTACGAGTCCTCGATCAGCTCGCGCACGTCCGCGTCACTCGGTGATCCAGAACCGGTCGTCTGTACGCGGTTCCACAACGTCTTCTTGAGGTACGGGCCGGGGCCGACGTGGTCGGGGAACCGCGTCCGCCACTCCTCGACGAGCTCCGGCGTGTTCTTGACGGCCAGGCTGAGCGGCCCGTCCGACGACCCGAGGAACGCGAAGATCTTGCCGCCCACCTTGACGACCGAATCCTCTTCGCCCCAGGGATGGTCGAGGTAGGCGCCGGGCAGGCTCAGGCAGTGCTTGATCGCGGTCTCGCGTCGCACAGGCGCTGAGGCTAGTACCGGACGCTCGCGATAGCCTGCCCACGGATCAGTCCGCAGCAGGAGGTTGACATCGTGGCCGAAGAATCAGGACCCAAGTCCGGCGTCGAAGGCGTCGTCGAGGACGTCAAGGGACGGGTGAAGGAAGCCGCCGGAGCGCTCAGCGGCAACGAGTCGCTCCAGTCCGAGGGCGAGGCACAGCAGGACAAGGCCGCCGCACAGCGCGACGTCGCGTCCAAAGAGGCCCAGGCCGAGGAAGCCCGTGCGCGGGCCAGTGCCGCCGACGCCGAGGAACGGTCTCACCAGCAGTAGTAGTAAGGAATCCGTCGTGAGGTTGCGCCTGCTGGGCGTGTTCGCGGTCGCCGCGCTGGCCGTGGTCGGCCTGTCGGCGTGTCAGAGCAACGTCGGACGGGCGGCCACGGTCGATGGCCAAAGCATCACGGAGACCACCGTCACCGGCTACCTGACAGCCAACGCCAAGCCGCTCACCAACAGCTCAGGCGGACAGATCGCCGCGCGCAACGTGGTGCTTTCAACGTTGATCCAGCAGCAGATCTACGACCGGGCGCTGCAGAGTTTCGGCGGTGCACCGACCCCGACCGAGCTCGGCGCGGCGCGTCAGCAGGTGCTCAACGGTGGCACCGAGGACCAGCTGCTAGCCCAGGTCGTCGCCGCCGGGCTCGACCGGTCGTTCGAGCCCTTGTTCCTGCGTACCGGATCGCTGGCCGAGGTCCTGCAGGCCCGCGCGACGGCCGGCGGAACCGACCAGACGAATCAGATCCTCGGGACGCTGGCCAAGGTGCCGGTGTCGGTGAGCCCGCGCTACGGCAGCTGGGACCCGACCAAGCGGACTCTGTCCGGTGACCCGGCGCAGAGCGTGGCCTCGTTCGTCAACCTGGCCGCCGCGAGCTGACGTGTCGTCTCCGCTTCTCGAGGCGGTCGCGATCATGGACCGCCTGCGCTCGCCGGGCGGTTGCCCATGGGACGCCGAGCAGACCCACCGGTCACTCGCCCGCTACCTGGTCGAGGAGACGTACGAGACGGTCGAGGCCATCGAGACCGACGACTACGTCCTGCTCCGCGAGGAGCTCGGCGACATCCTGCTTCAGGTACTGTTCCACGCCCGGCTGGCCGAGGAGCTACCGATCGACCAGCGGTTCTCGATCGACGACGTCGCGCGCGACCTCGTGGCGAAGCTCGTTCGCCGGCACCCGCACGTGTTCGCGGACGCCGCGGCCCGCGACTCAGCCGCGGACAGCGCGGCCACGGTCAACGAGAGCTGGGAGCGGCTGAAGATCGCCGAGAAGTCCCGGACGTCCGCCACCGACGGCGTGCCGCTGGCGCAGCCGGCCCTGGCCCTGGCCGCGAAGCTCGTCACGCGCGCCGACCGCGCAGAGCTTGACGTCGAGCCGTCGGACGGCGGACTCGACGGCATCGGTGGTCGGCTGATGGCCGTGGTCCGCGACGCAGTGGCCCAAGGCGTCGACCCGGAATCGGCGCTGCGTGACACCGCCCGGGCGTACCGACACGCGATGCAGGCTGTGGAGGCCAGCGAGGCCGCCGACATTCGGAAGGCGAGCGATGGCTGAACGGATCGACCCGCCGCTCACGGCGGACGAGCGCGACACCCTCATAGGGTTCCTGGACTACCACCGTGCCACCACCGCCTGGAAGTGCGAGGGGTTGACGGCCGAGCAGTTGGCCCGTCGCGCCGTCCCGCCCTCGACTCTGTCGCTGCTCGGGCTCGTCCGGCATCTGGCCGAGGTGGAACTCGTCTGGCGGTCCCGAGTCGCCGAACAACCCAGCGACCCAATCTTCTTCACCGAGGCCGAGCCCGACCTCGACTTCGACGGGGCGGTCGCCGATCCTGACGTCGTGGCCGATGCCTTCGCCCGGTGGCGCGCGGAGATCGCCGAGGCGAACGCCGCGTACGCGTCCGCCGACCTGGAGCAAACCTTCGTCCACCCTCGCCACGGAGAGATGTCGCTGCGTTGGGTGCTCGTCCACCTCGTCGAGGAGTACGCGCGACACAACGGGCACGCCGACCTGCTGCGCGAAGCCGTCGACGGGACGACCGGGGAGTAGTCGGCGGGTCTCGACCCCGCCCGACGGCCGCCCGGTCTAGGCTCGGGCGACCCGATCGAGCACGGAGAGGACCCCAGCCGTGGCCACCATCGAAGCCGTCGGCGCGCGCGAGATCCTCGATTCGCGCGGCAATCCGACCGTCGAGGTCGAAGTCGCTCTGGACGACGGGACGCTCGCCCGGGCCAGCGTGCCTAGCGGCGCGTCCACCGGCGCGTTCGAAGCGGTTGAGTTGCGCGACGGCGGCGACCGGTACGGCGGCAAGGGCGTGCGCAAGGCGGTCGACGCGGTGCTCGACGCCGTCGGACCCGAGATCACCGGGATGGAGGCGAGCGACCAGCGCCTGATCGACGCGAAGTTGATCGAGCTCGACGGGACGCCCGCCAAGAACCGCTTCGGTGCGAACGCGTTGCTCGGCGTGTCCCTCGCGGTGGCCAAGGCCGCCGCCGACGCTTCGGAGCTGCCGCTGTTCCGCTACCTGGGTGGTCCCAACGCGTATCTACTGCCGGTCCCCATGCTCAACATCCTCAACGGTGGCGCACACGCGGACTCCAACGTGGACATCCAGGAGTTCATGATCGCGCCCATCGGCGCAGCCACGTTCGCTGAGGCGCTGCGCTGGGGGGCCGAGACCTATCACTCGCTCAAGAGCGTGCTGCAGGCCAACGGTCTGTCGACGGGGCTGGGCGACGAGGGCGGCTTCGCGCCCAACCTCGACTCCAATCGTGCGGCCCTCGACCTGATCAGCGAGGCCATCGAGAAGGCGGGCTACACGGTCGGTTCAGACATCGCTCTCGCGCTCGACGTCGCGGCCACCGAGTTCTTCTCCGACGGCGGATACCGGTTCGAGGGCGAGACCCGCAGCAGCGAGCAGCTGACCGCCTACTACGCGACGCTGCTCGCCGACTACCCGATCGTGTCGATCGAGGATCCGTTGTCCGAGGAGGACTGGGCGGGTTGGCAGGCCCTTACCGAGCAGCTCGACGATCTGGTGCAGATCGTCGGCGACGACCTGTTCGTCACCAACCCGCAACGTCTGGTGCGGGGCATCGAGGCGGGGACGGCAAATGCCTTGCTCGTCAAGGTGAACCAGATCGGCACGCTCACCGAGACCTTGGACGCCGTCGACGTGGCCCACCGGCACGGCTACCGGTGCATGATGTCTCATCGGTCCGGCGAGACCGAGGACACCACGATCGCTGATCTGGCCGTCGCCACCAACTGCGGACAGATCAAGACAGGTGCGCCGGCGCGCAGCGAGCGGGTCGCCAAGTACAACCAGCTGCTGCGCATCGAGGAGCAGCTCGAGGACGCGGCGCGCTACGCCGGCCGGTCCGCATTCCCGCGCTTCGTCGCGGAGGGCGAGACCTGACCAGCGCTCGAGGCCGGCGCGGTTTCACCGGCCGGGCGTTGGTGCTGGCAGGGGTCGTCGTCATCCTGGTGATCGCGCTGGCCGCGCCCCTGCACCGGTACCTCGCCGCGCGCAGCGCGGTGGGCGAGGCGGCTCAGCACTACCGCGACGGCCAGACGACCCTCGCCGACCTGCAGCGCCAGCGGGCGCAGTGGGACGACCCGGCGTACGTCGAGCAGCAGGCGCGCAGCCGGTTGCAGTACGCCATGCCCGGCGACACCGTCTACGTCGTCGTCACGCCCGGCAGCCACGACGCGCTCACGCCCGCACGGGTGGCCGACCAGGGCGCGACCTCGTTGCCCGGCCAGACCTGGAACGAGCGGCTGTGGGGGAGCGTCCGCGCCGCCGACCGTGGCAACTGAACGGTCGTCCCCCTCGCGCGGTTTCGCGAATTCGCGGCGGAGCCGCGAGGGGACGACCGAAGATTCGGAGTCGGCCCTCTCCGTTTCTGATCAGGCTGCGGTCGCCGCTCAGTTAGGACGACCTCCGCGAGCGATGCGGGCGGTGGCGCACCGCTGCCCGTGTGGGCTTCCTGACGTGGTCGAGACAGCGCCGCGGCTGCCGGACGGCACGCCGTTCCCGACGTTGTACTACCTGACCTGTCCGCGGGCGAGTGCCGAAGTGGGCCGGCTCGAAGCGTCCGGCCTGATGGCCGAGATGACCGACCGTCTGCGGACCGACCCGGTACTGGCTGCGTCCTACCGCCGCGCCCACGATGCGTACCTGGCGCGGCGTGCGGAGCTCGGCGACGTGCCCGAGATCGCCGGCGTCAGCGCGGGCGGCATGCCCGGCCGGGTGAAGTGCCTGCACGCGCTCGTCGCCCACGCGTTGGCGGCCGGTCCGGGCGTCAACCCGCTCGGCGACGAAGCGTTGGCCCTGCTGTCGCCTTGGTGGCGTGACGGAGCGTGTGTTCATGTCTGATGCCGTCGCGGCGATCGACTGCGGTACGAACTCGCTGCGGCTGCTCGTCCTCGACCGCACAGGTACGGAGCTCGTG
>CAXTNQ010000124.1:5054-8797 GCA_964245745.1 uncultured Jatrophihabitantaceae bacterium | reverse complement strand
TCCCTGCCGAGTGCGTTGCGGACCCCTCGCCGGTGACGATCCTCGCCGGCCAGCCGGTGCTCGTCACCGAGTTCGTGCCGGGCCGGACCCCGCCGCTCACCACGGCATCTGCGACGGCCCTCGGCACGCTGCTCGCACGAGTGCACCGGGCCCCTGACCCCCCGCAGCACCGCGGCGGGGCCTGGCACCACGCATCGAGCACCGGTGGCCCGGCCGAGGAGACATTCGCCACGCTGGTCGGCCTTGAGCTGCGGCCCCGCCGGCTGCGCGAGGCGGCCACGCTGTGGTGGGCGGTCACCGAGAAGCACGGAATCAGCGGACGCGACGGCGTGTGGGCCCACCCGGACCTGCTGCCCGACGCCGAGGACCTCGACGACCCGATCGGCTTCGCCGACAAGGTAGGGGCCGACCCGTTGGCCGGGCTGACCGACGGTCTCGACGACGCGCCGGGCGACGGACCGCCGACGGCTACCAGCTGAGCGCTAGCGGCGGGACGGGATCGGGGCCACCGTTCTGGTTCTTGACCTCGTCGGAACCGTCGCGGGCGACATCGGCTGGTTCCGCACCGTCGACGTCGGCCGCGAACCCGAGCGCACTTGCCGCGCTCACGCCGTCGAGGTAGCCGCGCGCTCGCTCCGTCCGCGGGTACCGGGCGACGAGCGCCCAGAAGTCGGGTCCGTGGCCAGGCACCTCGAGGTGCACCAGCTCGTGGACCAGCACGTAGTCGAGCACCCACGCAGGAACCTCGCGCAGCCGTGCCGAGACCCGGATCGAGGCGTCGAGCGGCGTGCAGGAGGCCCAGCGGTGCCGCATCGAGGTCACCCAGCGAACGCTCACCGGCAAGCGCGCACCGGGCAGATAGCGCGCGGCCAACTCCGCGCAGCGGCGGGTCAACTCGTCGTCGCCACGGCGCGGACCTCGGGTGCGGTCGCGGTGCTCGCGCCGGATCACGGTGGCGACCATGTCGCTCACCACGCGTTCGGTGTCGGCGGCGGGCAGGCGGGCCGGGACCAGCACCACGATGCGGTTGCCGTCGCGGTAGGCCGAGACTGTGCGGCTCCGGCGCGCGCTGCGCCGGACCTCGACGGGAGGAAGCATGGCTCACACCGTAGTGACGCCCACCGACACCGTTCGCCCCGTCCGGCACCTCTCGGAACGTGTCGTCCACAGCTGCATCCCGATCTGTCCACACCTTCATCCACAGGTGTGGAGATCGGGTTGAGGGTCACGCTTCGCGTTCGATCGATTGCGTAAAGCGCAGGCTGGCATTGTGGATAAGTCGGCCGGGCGTCCGCCCCGGTCTGGCACGGTGTGCGGGTGATCGGCTCGACCCTCAATCCGGCGGCGCGGGTGCTCTGGCGCTCGGCCGACACCGTACAGGTCGAACTGGGCAGCCGCGCGCTGGTGCTCACCGGCGTCGACCGGTTCGTGGTCGCAGAGCTCCTCGGCCGTCCGGAGTCACCATCCACCGCCGAAGCGGCCTCCGCCGTCGTCGCGGCACGCTCGGCGCGCCCGGCGCTATCGGCTGCCGGCTTTCTCGTCCGCCGGCCGAAGGACGGGACGGTCGGCGCCAGCCCCCAGGTGCCGCGGCTCGCCGCACAACTCACGGCGCTGCGCTCCCGCCTGGGCGACCACGCCGAGGCCGTCCTCGGAGGTCGCCGGCGGGCCCACGTGGCCGTCGAAGGCACCGGACGGCTGGCCGTACCGGTCGCCGTCGCGCTCGCCGCGGCCGGCGTGGGACGCATCTCGTTCACCGGACGTGGCGAGGTGCGCCTGCCGCACTGCCTACCCGGCGGGTTACTGCCCAGCGACGAGGGCGAGCGGTTCACGATCGCGGCCTCAGCCGCCGTTCGGCGCGCCGCGCCCGACTGCGACACCGGTCCCGGCTCCGAGCCGTCGGCGCCGCGGCTGGTGATCCTGGCCGCGGACGGCCCGGCCGACACCGAGGTGCGCGACGCGCTCCAGTCGCGAGCCCAGCCGCACCTGCTCGTGCAGCTCAGCTGCGAAACCGCCTCGGTCGGTCCCCTGGTCCGACCCGCGCGGACTGCCTGCCTGCGCTGTACCGACCTGCATCGCGGCGAACGGGATCCCGCGTGGCCGGCCCTCGCCGTGCAGCTGGGCCGGCCTGATCGCTACGGCGGCGGCGCCGATACCGCCCTCGCGCTCGTGATCACCGGCGTCACGGCCCAGCAGGCGCTTACCTACCTCGACGGCTCGACGCCGGCCACCACCGACGGCACCCTCGAGCTGCAGCTGCCCGATTGGCGCGTGCGCCGACGGAGTTGGCCGCCGCACCCCCTCTGTGAGTGCGGGGCCTACGGTGCACGCCACCTCCTACCCGAGTGACTCGCTGGCGCACCTGCGCAGAATGGACAGCGTGTCCGAACTTCCGCAACGCCGGCTGAGCCGCACCGCTCGATTGGCGTCGCTGCCCCTGGGCGTCGCCGGACGCAACGCGGTCGGGCTGGGCAAGCGACTGGCCGGCCGGTCCGCCGAAGCGGTCACCGCCGAGCTGCAGCAACGCACCGCCGAGCAGCTGTTCGCGGTGCTGGGCGAGCTCAAGGGCGGCGCGATGAAGGTCGGCCAGGGACTGTCGATCTTTGAGGCGGCGCTGCCGGAGTCCTCGGCCGCGCCCTACCGCGAGGCGCTCACTCGGCTGCAGGAGGCGGCGCCTCCCATGCCCGTCGACGTCATGCACCGGGTGCTCGCCGAGCAGTTCGGCCGACGGTGGCGGGAGCGGTTCACATCCTTCGACGATCAGCCGGCCGCCGCCGCGAGCATCGGCCAGGTGCACCGCGCCGTCTGGGCGGACGGCCGCAGCGTTGCCGTCAAGATCCAGTACCCGGGTGCGGGGCCGGCCATCATGGCCGACTTCGCCCAGCTGTCCCGCGTGGCGCGGCTCTTCGGCCGGCTGTCGCCGGGCATGGACGTCCGCGCACTGTTGGCCGAGCTGAAGGACCGGCTGGCCGAGGAGCTGGACTACACCTTGGAGGCCGATACCCAGCGGCAGTTCGCCGCGGCGTACGACGGCGACGCGGACATCGTCGTGCCCCGCGTGGTGGCCAGCTCACCCAAAGTGATCGTCACCGAGTGGATCGACGGCACGCCGCTGTCGCGGATCATCGCCCACGGCGGCCAGGAACAGCGCAATCGCGCGGGGTACCTGCTGGCCCTGCTGCACTACTCGGCGCCCGTCCGGGCTCGGTTGTTGCACGCGGATCCGCATCCCGGCAACTTCCGGCTGTTGGCCGACGACCGGTTGGGCGTGGTCGACTTCGGCGCCGTCGCCCGGCTGCCCGACGGGCCACCCGAGCCACTAGGGCGGATGACCCGGCTCGCCCTCAACGGCGACACCGAGGGCCTGATGGCCCAGCTCTACCGGCACGGCTTCATCCGCCCCGGTGTTCGGGTGGATCCCGAGGCGGTGATGGACTATCTGCGTCCGATCCTCGACCCGCTGGCCAGCCCCGAGTTCACCTTCACCCGCGAGTGGATGCGTGAGCAGGCGGCGCGCATCGGCGACCCGCGCAGTGAGGAGGCCCGGGTGGGTCGCGTGCTCAACCTTCCCCCGTCCTACCTGCTCGTCCACCGGGTGACGATCGGGTCGATCGCCGTGCTCTGCCAGCTGGGTGCGACGGCGCCCTACCGCAAGCTGGCCGAGGAGTGGCAGCCAGGCTTCGTCGAGGCCTGACCCGTCCGGTCGGTCCCTGAAGGCGACGTGCCGGCCACCTGCACCTGCGGGT
>CAXTNQ010000124.1:4372-5017 GCA_964245745.1 uncultured Jatrophihabitantaceae bacterium | reverse complement strand
GAGGACGAGCGCGCCGCGAGTCACGCGGCCACTCCGTTGTCGTCTTTGGTGTTCTTGTCGTCCTTGCGCGGACGGCCTCGTGGACGCTTGCGCGCCACGATGCGACCTCGCTCGAAGATCTCGCCGCCCCAGACGCCCCACGGCTCGTGGCGTTCGAGGGCGCCGGTCAGACACGCCGCGCGGGCCGGGCAGTCCGCGCAGTACGCCTTCGCCCGTTCCAGGTCGGCCGGCGTCTCGCCGAACCACAGGTCCGGGTCCTGCATGCGGCAGGGTAGGTCGGCGGGGCTGCGACGCGAGATCGGGTCGATCGGCGTTCGGGTGACGAGCCCACGGGCGAGTGCTGGCCCGAGGCCGGCGACCGCGCTGGCCACCGGTAGCGGCTCGGTCGGACAGCAGGTCAACATCTCGGGTCACCTCCTTCTGGTTCGATCACGGTGTTCTTGTGCAGTTGGGGCCGACTCCACGGGGTGCGGAGCCGGACACGAGCCGGGAAACACTGAGGCCGCGGTCCCCAGGTGGGGAGCCGCGGCCTCGAGAGGTACCGGCGCTGACTGGTGGTCAGCAGAGGACCTTTCGAGGCGGCGGGATCGGGTCGACGGTGGTGACGGCGAACTGGACGGCGAGCGCGGTCGCGGCGATCCGGAG
>CAXTNQ010000124.1:0-4362 GCA_964245745.1 uncultured Jatrophihabitantaceae bacterium | reverse complement strand
CGCCAGCTGGCGTCGAAGACCGCCGGCGCGGTGCTGGAGGGCGGCGCACATCAGCGACAAACGTCCAGTGGCCACCGTCGACGTGATGTTCTCCACGGGGCCACCTCCCTCTCGTCTGTCAGCGCGCACGCCAGCGCGTTCGGTATTTGGGAGCAGGCTAACGGAGGCGTTGATACGGCCACAAGACAATTAACGGGAACTAACCTCGACCAGTTCAATCGCCTGCGGGTCGGCGCCGGCCAGAACGGCCAGCACGGGGGCGGCGTAGCGGTCGAGCTTGGTGGGTCCCACGCCGGCCACGCTGGCCAGCGCGGCCGACGACTGTGGCTGGGCGTCGGCGATAGCCACCAGGGTGGCGTCAGAGAAGACGACGTACGCAGGGACGCTCTGGGCTTCGGCCTGCCGCCTACGCCAGGCGCGTAGCCGGCCGAACAGCTCCGCGTCGGCGGCCACTGCTGCGGTGGCGTCGCGGCGTGGGCCGCGCCGCGCGACCGTCGCTCCTCCCGGCAGTGCTGGCCGCAGCGCGTCGAGAAAACGGCTCGGCCGTCGTCCCCGGCGTTGACCGGGACTGCGGGCCAGTGCCCACGACAGGGCAAGCTCCTGACGGGCCCGAGTGATGCCGACATAGAGCAGGCGGCGCTCCTCGGCCAGTTGTGCGTCGGTCGTCGCGTGCTGGATGGGGATGGTCGTGTCGGTCAGCCCGACGAGGAACACCGCGTCCCACTCGAGACCCTTGGCCGAGTGCAGCGAGGCCAAGGTGACACCTTGGACGGTCGGGACGTGCTGGGCGGCGGCCCGCTGGTCCAGCTCGGCGACGAACTCCGGGAGTCGTGCGGTCGGCGTCGCGGTGGCCAGCTCCTGCGCCAGGGCGACGAGCGCAGCCAGCGATTCCCACCGCTCTCGAGCGGCCCCTCCAGGGGGCGGCGCGTCGGCGTGCCACCCGAGGCTCGCCAATACGTCACGGACTGCGTCGGGCAGGGCCTGCTCGCCCGTATCGGCGCGGGCCGCCCCGCGCAGCAGGAGCCGGCCTTCGCGGATCTCGGTGCGGTCGAAGAACCGTTCGCCGCCACGCAAGACGTACGGAACGCCGGAGGCGCCCAACGCCTGCTCGTAGACCTCGGACTGGGCGTTCACCCGGAACAGCACCGCGATCTCGGACGCGGGCCGGCCGCCGTCGATCAGTACCCGGCATCGGGACGCCACCGCGGCGGCCTCGGCCGGTTCGTCGTCGTACTCGGCGAACGTCGGAGCCGGGCCGTCGGGTCGCTGGCCGACGAGAGTCAGCCGTCGGCCGTGGCCGCCGGGGCGTCCGGCGGCGATGAGCTTGTTCGCCAGCTCGACGACCTGCGGCGTCGACCGGTAGTCGCGCTCGAGGCGTACGACCGTGGCGTCGCGGAAGCGGTCGGTGAAGCCGAGCAGGTGTTCGGGTGTCGCCCCCGCGAAGGAGTAGATGGTCTGGTTGGCGTCGCCGACCACGCAGAGGTCGCGGCGCTCACCCACCCAGGCGTCCAGCAGCCGTTGCTGCACCGGCGACACGTCCTGGTATTCGTCCACGACGAAGTAGCGGTACCGGCGGCGCACTTCCTCGGCGACGTCGGCGTGGGTCTCTATGGCTCCGGCCATGATCAGCAGCAGGTCGGCGAAATCGACCTGGCCGGCTCGTCGCTTGGCCTCCTCGTAGCGGGCGTAAACCTCGGCGACCGTCGCCGCGGTCACTGGCGGCTCGCGGTGGGCGATCGCGGCTCGTTCCGGATACTGCTCGGGCGTGGCCATGACGGCCTTCGCCCATTCGATCTCACTGGTCAGGTCGCGCAGCTCGCTGCGATCGCTGCGCAGCCGGGACCGGCTGGCCGCGGCCGCCACGAGCCGCAGCGGGTTCTCGGTGACGTCCGGGAGTGCGCCACCCAGCACCCGCGGCGCGAAGTAGCTGAGCTGGCGCAGTGCGGCGGCGTGGAAGGTCCGGGCCTGGACGCCGTCGGCGCCGAGCGCGCGCAGCCGCCCGCGCAGCTCACCCGCCGCCCGTGCCGTGAACGTGACGGCGAGGACGTGCGAGGCCGGCGTCGCCCCCGACCGGACGGCGTGGGCGATCCGGTGGGTGATGGCCCTCGTCTTCCCCGTGCCGGCGCCGGCCAGGATGCACACCGGGCCGCGGACCGCCTCGGCCGCGGCCCGCTGCTCGGGGTCGAGGCCGGACAGGACGTCGACAGCGTCGGCGTCCGCGAGGTTGTCCGAAGCCACGTCGCGATGGTGCCAGGCCGGTGCGACGCAAACCGTCGGACCTCCACCGGCGGTGATCTCAGCCATGGGTGGAATGTCTTGCTCAGGCGCCGAGTTGTCCCAGCATGCTGACGATGTACACCACGTCCTGGTGCGGGTACTGCGTGCGCCTCAAGCACGGACTCAACCGCGCCGGCATCCCGTACACCGAGGTCAACATCGAGCAGGACCCCGCCGCCGCCGACTTCGTCATGCAGGTCAATGGCGGTAACCGCACAGTGCCCACCGTCGTCCTGCCGGACGGCCGGGCGCTGACCAATCCCACCGTCGACGAGGTGGCCGCCCAGCTGGCGGCCTGACGCCGCTGCCACGTCCCGTTCGGGCAGCCACACCGCGGTGTCGACCTATCGTCCGGTGGCGGACCTGGTCGGCGTCCTGGCCGAACGTGTCAACACTTGGCCGGGCCGGGTCCGCGTCGCCGTGGACGGGCCGCCCGTCGCCGAACCCGATCAGCTGGCCGACGAGGTCGCCGCGCACCTGCGCACCTTGGGCCGCCCCGCGCACGTCGTGCGGTCCTCGACCTTCTGGCGTGACCGCTCGTTGCGGCTCGAGTACGGGCGGTACGACGCCACGGCCTATCCGGAATGGTTGGACGTCGCCGCCCTCGAGCGCGAGGTGCTGCGCCCGCTCGGATCCAACGGTGCCGGCACCTACCTCCCGACGCTGCGCGATCCTGACACGAACCGGGTGACCCGCGACCGTCCCGTCGTGGCGCCCGACGACGCGGTCGTCCTGGTCAGCGGCAGCCTGCTCCTCGGCCGGGGCCTGTCCTTCGACCGCGCGGTGCACCTGGCGGTGAGCCCGCCGGCCCGCCGACGGCGGACGCCGGACGACTGGGCGTGGGCGTTACCGGCGTTCGACGGTTACGACGCCGAGGTCGACCCGCTCGGCCGGGCGGACATCGTCGTGCGTCTCGACGACCCGAAACGTCCGGCGATCAGCGCCTGATCAGGTGGTCGGCGGCTGGGCGGTCGACTGGGGCTGAGTCACCGGCTGCGTAGCGGGCTGCGCGGTGGGCGACTGTCCCTGCGGTTGGCCGAGCGCAGCGCTCGCCGCCGCGAACCGGTCGGAGGTGACCAGTACGTCGTAGCGCTGCGCGACGATAGTGCGCGTCGACGCGAAGTCCCGCGTCCCGCGGTACGTGGATTGGGCCAACGCGCCGAAGACCCCACCGAACACCGCGCCGAGGACGATGCCGTAGATCAGCGGCACCCAGAAGTACGGCGTGGCGATGCCGAAGATCAGCCCGAGGAAGACGCCGAACCACGCGCCGGACGCGGCACCGGCGAGGGCGGCCCGTCCTGTCGTCAGGCGACCGAGCACGCGTTCGACGAGCAGCAGGTCCGTGCCGACGATGCTCAGCGTGCTGACGTCGAATCCCCGGTCGGACAGCTGATCGACGGTCCGCTGGGCGGAGGAGTAGTTCGGGTAGCTGGCCAGCACCCGACGGTCACTGAGGTCGATATCGACGATGGGCCCGGAGCGGCCGCCGCGTTGCATCGGAACGGTCACGACAAGTCCCCTTCGATCGGCGAGTGCGAGCAATCAGGTTACCCGGCGTGACGGAGGGACGAGAACCGCCGAACTCATCGGGTCAGAGCGACCCGGCCAACCACCGATCGATCAGGTATCGCGAGATCGAGAGCCGCGGGGAGATGGCGCGCAGAGTGACGTCCGGATCGGGCTGGCCCTGCCCGTCGACCCACGCCGCCGCCTGGCTTACTTCGGCGCGGGTGAACCAGCCGGCTTCGACGACCTCCTCGCCGTCGACCCGCAACGTCGGATCCCCGTCCAGCCGCGCAACGAAACCCAGCATGATCGACGCCGGAAAGGGCCACGGCTGACTGGCCACGTACCGGATGTCGGTCACGCCCACGCCGACCTCCTCGCCCACCTCGCGGGCGACGGTCGCCTCCAGGGACTCCCCCGGCTCCACGAAGCCGGCGAGCGTCGAGAACCGGCCCGGTCCCCATGCGGCGCCCCGGCCGAGCAGGCAGCGGTTGCGGTCGTCGTGTACGACCATGATCACCGCGGGGTCGGTGCGGGGGAAGTGTTCGCTGCCGTCGCGCGGGCAGGTGCGTGTCC
>CAXTNQ010000123.1:0-8804 GCA_964245745.1 uncultured Jatrophihabitantaceae bacterium | reverse complement strand
GGCTCGACCTGGGTGGGAACGGGAAGTCCGTCCTGCGCCGGACCGGTGTCAGCTACTACGGGCAGAGCTTCGGCGGTATCTACGGCACGATGCTCGGCGGCGTCGACCCGCTGGTGCAGGTGCTCGCCCTCAATGTCGCGGGCGGCCCGATCACCGAGATCGCGCGGTTGTCACCATCGTTTCGGCCGCTGGTCGAACAGAACCTCGCGCAACGCGTTCCGCCGCTGCTCAACGGTGGCTTCGACAACTTCACCGAGTCGATGCCGCTGCGTGGACAGCCGCCGGTCACCGATCCGGCGCCGGGGGCGCTGGCCATCCAGGCAGTGCTGGCTCGTGAGACCTGGCTTGACCGCTCCGGCAGCGCGGAGACGTACGCGCCGCTGCTGCGCGCGACCCCACCACGCGGAAGCACGGCCAAGAAGGTGATCTTCCAGAACGCCTTCGGCGACCAGACGGTGCCTAACCCGACCAACTACACCCTGCTGGCCGCCGGCGGCCTGTTCGACCGCGAGAGCCTCTACCGCAACGACCTCACGGCGAACGCCGCGCGCAATCCGCACGGGTTTCTGCTCGACCCCACCTTCGTCGGGGGCAACCTCCCCGGTCAGCGGCAGATCGTGACGTTCCTGGCCAGCGGAGGGCAGACGGTGATCGATCCGGACGGCCCGTGACCGGTCGTGGAAGTGCCGATCGACGATCCGGCGGAGCTGTTGTCGTTGAACTTCCAGGAACCTGCCGCCTGAACGTGTGGACGAGGGTGTGGACGCCGACGTGGACAACCGGGCCGTTCGGGGGATATTGCGGCTCGCTCTGTGGACGGACGGATGCGTCCCCAAAGATCTTGGAAAGAATCGAGGATTCCCCTTGTGTGTATGAGGATTAGCCAGTAGAACTGCAATGTCGCTGGGAGGCGGACACCGCGCCGGAGGAGACTTCGGACGCCACGCAGATCGGGCAACCGGAATGTGAGGCAGGTGCTGCGCCTAGCACCGGGGCCGCAACGCGCGCCGGCCGAGGGATCGGCCTGGCGGTGCAGCGGAACCGAGCGAGGCCCCTCCATCTCATACATGGAGGGGCCTCTGCTATTGCGGCGGCCTCTGTGGTGATCACCGTCGTACGCCGCTCTTCGGTAACCTCGCCGACCATGACGAGTGACGATCCCAGCGCGCTGGCGACGTCCCTGCCGCCGGATCGCCATCCGCAACTCCCCCCCCGCCAGCTGCGCTTCTTCTACGGCCCGATGGACTGCGGCAAGTCCACTCTGGCGTTGCAGATTGATCACAATCGCGCCCGGCAAGGACGTCGGGGCCTACGCCTCACCCGCCATGATCGTTCCGGTCGTCCGGAGATCACGACGCGAGTGGGGTTGGCCGCCGACGCCATTGAGCTGACCGACGCGACGAGCGTGCTCGGCCTCGTCCGCCAAGCGTGGTCCAACGGCCGCCGGATCGACTACGTGATCGTCGACGAGGCCGGCTTCCTGACCGCCGCGCACGTCGAGGAACTTGCCGACCTCGTCGACGACTGGGACATCGACGTCGACTGCTTCGGGCTCGCCACCGACTTCCGCAGTCGCCTGCTGCCCGGCGCGCGCCGCCTGTTCGAATTGGCCGACGAGGCCACCCCGGTGCAGGTCGACGTGCTGTGCTGGTGTGGACGCACCGGCCGGCTCAACGCGCGCGTCGTCGACGGCGAGATCGTGCGCGAGGGGGACACCGTGGTTGTCGCGGATACCTCCGCCACGCCCGCAGGCCATGACCACGTGATCCACTACGAGGTGCTGTGCCGACCGCACTACCGATCGGGGCAGCTTGGTCCGGCGCCTCGCCCGGTCGGCCAGCTCAGCCTCGACGTCTAAACAACTGCACCGCGCTAAGCCCGCACGCCGCGGCGACCCCGACCGCGCCCGCGGCCACCAGCCGCCCACGGACGGGGCTCACCCGGCGATCTGCGGCGGCCCCCAGCATGATGGCCGCATCGGCGAGGTCGCAGGCCGCGCCGGCCAGCACCCAGGGCGCCGCCGCCCGACCCCGGGCCACCGCCAGCACTGTGCCGGCGCCCAGCGCGGCGTCGCGGATGCCCGCCGTGCGGGCGAGCCACGCTGATCGCGCCGCGGTCGCGGTGTCGAGTCCCAGGCCACGCAGCAGGAGCTCGGGGCGGCCGAGAAAGCCCGCGCCGAGGACCACGCGTCCGGCGTTGACGGCCAGCGCCGTGGCTCGCGGCGGCGGCAGCGCAACCCGGTCCATCTAGAGCCTCTCCGACGAGCCAGCTGAGCAATTGTTAAGCCGGTGCGAGGCCGGGGAATCTTGAGCCGGCATGATTCGTTCTCGTCCGTGCAGGGTTTTGCACGACACACGGGACGGAGGGGCCCCACTATGGCAGATCGCACGCTCCGCGGAAGTCGCCTCGGCGCAGTCAGTTACGAGACCGAGCACAACGCCGAGCCGGCGCCGCGCAACGTCGCGGCCTACCGCTGCGGGCGCGGTCACGAGTTCAGCGTGCCGTTCTCTGAGGAGGCCGAGGTGCCCGCGACCTGGGAGTGCCGGCTCGACGGCACGGCCGCGGAGCTGGTCGACGGCCCCGCCCCGGAGGCGAAGAAGACCAAGCCCGCTCGTACGCACTGGGACATGCTCATGGAGCGCCGAACGGTCGCCGACCTCGAAGAGGTCCTGGCCGAACGGCTGGACGTGCTGCGGGCCCGTCGCGGCGCCAAGAGCGCCTGAGCGCACAAGCTATCGACCGCGCTCACGTCGGGCGTCGGGCCAGGCGGCGCCGTAACTGATCGGCGCGGTGCTCGGCTCCCCACAGTGTCACCCGCCACAACGCCTCGCGGACGATCGAGCCGCTCATCTTGCTCTCGCCGCGTTCGCGTTCGGTGAAGGTAATCGGCACCTCCACCACACGGTAACCCGCCTGGATGGCGCGCCACACGAGATCGACCTGGAAGCAGTAACCCTGTGACGCAACCGCGTGATAGTCGATGCCCTCCAGCACGGCCCGCCGGTAGGCCCGGTAGCCGCCGGTCGCGTCGTGGACGCGTACGCCCAGCGCCAGCCGGGTGTAGAGGTTGCCGCCACGAGACAACCACTGACGCGAGGTCGGCCAGTTGACGACGCGTCCACCCGCCACCCACCGGGAGCCGAGCACAACGTCGGCGTCGTCCAGCGCATCGAGCAATCGGGGCAGCTGCTCGGGTGCGTGCGAGCCGTCGGCATCCATCTCGACGAACACCTGACGCCCCTGCGTAAGACCCCATTCGAAGCCGGCGATGTAGGCCGCCCCGAGGCCGGCCTTCGCCGTACGATGCAGGACCTCCACACGCTCGTCCGCCTCGGCGAGCGCATCCGCGATCTTGCCCGTGCCGTCCGGGCTGCCGTCGTCGACGACCAGCACGTGTACTGCCGGCGTGGCGGCGAGCACCCGGTCGACGATCGCCTCGAGGTTGTCGCGCTCGTTGTACGTCGGAATCACCACGAGGACTTCCCCGGCAGTCACGTGCGCATCATCTCCCTGTCGGTGGTCGCCTCGGGGACGGTACTGGCTCGCCGAACCCGCCGGGTGACGATCATGCCGGTAGCCGCCGCCGCGAGCCCGACCGCCGCCAGCACGTACTCAGGCAACGCGCCGAGGCGGGTGGCCGGCGTCTGGACGGTGCGCAGCGGCACCTGGCTGACCAGGACGGCCGGGGTGAACAGCGCGCCGGACCGGCTGCGGATGCGGCCGTCCGGGCCGATGATCGCCGATATCCCGGTCGTCGACGCCTGCAGCGTGGTGCGGCCGTGTTCGACCGCGCGTAACTGGCTCATGGCGAGCTGCTGATCTGTCTCGGCGGTGTGACCGAACGTCGCGTTGTTGGTCTGCACGACGAGCAGCTGGGCGCCGGCGGCAACCGAGGAGCGAACCAGACCGTCGTAGGCCACCTCGAAGCAGATGACGTCGCCGATCGGGTACGGGCCACCGGTGAGCAACCCGTTCCCGTGCCCCGCGACCATGTCGCGGCCGACCAGGCTCACCTTGTCGGTGACCAGTCGAGCCACGCTGCGCAGTGGAACGTATTCGGCGAAGGGCACGGGATGCCGCTTCACGTACTCGGCGCCCGGGCCGGTCGTCGGCGACCACAGGATCCCGGTGTTGCGAATGTGATTGCCCGGTCCGTCGAGGATGGCGCCGACCAGGATGGGCGCGCCGGCCGCCGCGACGGCCCGCTCGATCTCGGCGCGGCCGTCGGCGTCGTCGAACGGGTCGATGTCGGACGCGTTCTCGGGCCAGACCACCAGCTCCGGTTGGGGCACCCGACCGGCCCGCACGTCAGCCGCCAGCTGCAGCGTCTGGGCCACGTGGTTGTCGAGCACTTCGCGTCGACGCGACTCGAAGTCCAGGCCTCGGTCCGGCACGCTGCCCTGGACGACCGCCACCGTTGTCGGCGGGATGGACGTCGACGGGTGTAGCGGCCAGGCCAGAGCGGCGCCGGCCAGGGGCACGCCGAGCAGGACCGTGAGTCCCGCGGCGACGCCCGGCACGCGAGGCGCTCGCTCCAGCGCCAGGGCCAGCCCCGCGCCTCCCAAGGCGACTGCGAAGGTCACCAGCGGCGCCCCGCCGAGGGCGGCGAACCACCGAGTCGGCGCTTCGGCCTGGCTGAACGCCAACCTGGCCCACGGGAAGCCGTTGAACGGCCACCGGTCGCGCAGCCACTCCTGCGCGACCCACAACGCGGCGACCCACACCGGCGCGAACGGCAGGCGCTGCACGACCGGGAGCAGAGCGCCCAGGCCCGCGAAGTAGGCGGCCTCAGCGCCGGCCAGGATCAGCCACGGCGCGGCGCCGACGTAGATGCCCGTCCAGTGCAGGAGCGGCACGAAGAACGCCAGGCCGTAGACGACGCCGAGCCACGCACCGGTGCGACTGCGTCGTCCGCGCACGGCCACGCTCAACCCGGCAACGCTGACGAAGGCCAGCGGCCACAGGCCGAAACGGGGAAAGGCCAGGATGCCGAGCGCCCCGGACGCGGCGCTGAGCAGTGCAGCCAGCCACACGGACCGACGCGCCCATGGCGGCGCATCTAGGCGGAGCTGCATCAGGCGAGTATCCCTCGGCCCGGGTTGAGGCCGGCTGTGCGGCGTCCGAAGCGATCGCCCGGAAACGGCTGTGAGCTAGCGTGAGCACGACCCACGGCGGCGGACAGCGGGCAGGCAGCGGATGACGGCGAGTATCGAGGACGTCGCGCGGCGCGCCGGCGTGTCGATCGCCACCGTGTCCCGGTCCCTGCGCGGTCTGCCTGACGTCGCGGACGCCACCCGAGATCGCGTCCTTGAAGCCGCGCGGGAGCTGAACTACGTGGCGTCGCCGTTCGCGGCCGGCCTGGCCAGTGGCCGCACGGCCACGGTTGGTGTCGTCGTGCCGTTCGTCAATCGGTGGTTCTTCGCCGAGGTGCTCGGCGCCGTGGAGTCGGTGCTCAACCAGCAGGGATTTGACCTGCTGCTTTACAACTTGTCGAACCCAGCCGGCCGGGACCGCTTCTTCGCCACCATGCCCGTGCGCAAGCGAGTCGACGCGCTGATCGTCGCCAGCCTGGTCCTCACCGACGAGGAGAGTGACTTACTTCTCGGCCTCGGCTGCCCGGTGGGTTCGCTGGGCGTGGACCACCCGGGCTTCCACTCGACGCGTATCGACGATCAGCTCGGCGCCCGCACCGCGGTCGGCCACCTCATCGACATGGGCCACCGCCGCATCGGACTGATCGGCGGCGACACCGAGGACCCCATGCGTTTCACGCCTCCCCACGACCGACGGGTGGGGTTCGTCGAGGCGCTCACCCAGGCCGACCTCGACTTCGACCCCGACCTCGAGGAACTCGGCTACTTCACCATCGACGGGGGTGAGGTGGCCACCGAAACGCTGCTGCGGCGGCCGAACCGGCCGACCGCGCTGTTCGCCGAATCGGACGAGATGGCCTACGGCGCGATCCGGACCATCCGCCGGGCCGGTCTGCGTATCCCGCGGGACATCGCGGTCGTCGGGTTCGACGACCACGTCAGCGCCTCGCTGCTCGACCTGTCCACCATCCGCCAGCCGGTGATCGAGCAGGGCCTCGACGTGACCACCCGGGTCCTCGCGGCCACCAGCCACCCCGCGGCCGAACCCGGGGTCACCGTCATGCCCACTCAGCTCGTCGTCCGCGGCTCGACCAACCCGGCCCGCAGCGTCTACTGAGCTTCCCTCGCCGCGAGCTCCGCGGCGGTGGGTGGCTGGGCGCCCGCGCGCTCGCAGGTCATGGCGGCGGCGAGCACCGAACGGCGCAGCACCGCGCGCAGTACCTCGTCGCTTACCGCGTCGAGCGCTTTCCCATCGATGAGCGGACGGGCTCCCACGCCGGCGAGGTCGACCAGCGAAGCGAGCAGACCTGACATCAGCGCGTCGCCGGCGCCGACCGTGTCGACGAGGTCGGTGGGCGGCGCCGGCTCGTCGATCCGCGCACGCGCGGCGCGGTACGCCGACGCACCGTCCGGACCGCGGGTGATCACCACCAGGGTCGTCCCGGCGGCCAGCCATCGCCCGGCCACCTCGTCCGCCGCCCGTCCCGGGTAGAGCCAGGCGATGTCTTCGTCGCTCGCCTTGACCACGTGCGCCTGGGCTACGAAGCGCTCGATCCGCGGCCGCCCCCGCTCAGGGGTACCCAGCAGCTGCGGTCGCACGTTCGGGTCATAGCTGATGAGGGCGCGTCCCCTGGCCCGTTCCTCGGCGACGAGCTGAGAGATTGCGGCATCCCCCGGTGACGTCCAGCTGGCCAACGATCCGGTGTGGAGCACGGTGGTGTCCGCGGGCAGGGCAGCGAGCTCCGTGGTGGTCCACTGCCAGTCCGCGGTCCCGTCGACGTAGAAGTCGTACGACGCGCGCCGCTGATCGTCGAGTGAGGCGACGGCGAGGGTGGTCGGCTCGCGGGCGGTCGTGGCCGCGTCCAGGCCGACGCCGTTGCTGCGCGCGTGCTCGCGAACGAGGCGGCCGAACGCGTCCGTGGCCAGCCGGGCCAGCAAGGCGGTGGGGGCGCCGAGCCGGGCCAGGCCGACGGCGACGTTGAGCGGGCTGCCACCAGGGTGCGCGGTGAAGGTACGGTGATCCCCTGCGTCGACCAGATCCACGAGCGCCTCGCCGATCACCGCCAGCACGGCCGGGACGCTACCGTGCCGAGGTGACGCTGATGCTCGTCGATGCCGCCGGGCTGTACTTCCGGGCCTTCCACGGCGTGCCCGAATCGGTCACCGCGCCCAACGGCATGCCGATCAACGCGGTCCGCGGGTTTCTCGATATGACCTCGTTACTGCTCGAGCGCCGGCGTCCCACGCGTTACGTCGCCTGCCTCGACCTCGATTGGCGTCCGGCGTTCCGGGTCGCCCTCGTTCCGTCCTACAAGGCCCACCGGGTGGCACCTGCGGGAGGCGAGGCCGTTCCGACCGCGCTCGTCCCCCAGGTGCCGGTGCTGCTCGATGTCTTGGCCGCCGTCGGCCTGTCGGCGGTCGGCGCCGACGGCTACGAGGCCGACGACGTCATCGCCACCCTCGCCGCTCGCGACGCGGACCCGTGCGAAATCGTGACGGGTGATCGTGATCTGTTCGCGCTGGCCACGGACCGGGTGCGTGTGCTCTACGTCGGACGTGGGGTGGCGAAGCTGCAAGAGCTCGCTCCGGCGCAGATCCGCGAGAAGTACGGCGTGCCCGCTGAGCACTACGCCGACTTCGCCGTGCTGCGTGGCGACCCGAGCGACGGACTGCCGGGCGTCGCCGGGATCGGGGAGAAGACCGCAACGGCGCTCGTCGATCGCTTCGGAGCCGTCGAGCAGATCGTGGCGGCCGCCGATGCCGATCAAGACGGTTTCCCGGCGGGTGCGGCGGCCAAGATCCGGGACGCCCGCGAATACCTGCACGCCGCTCCCGCCGTCGTACGTAACCGGACCGACGTCCCGGTGCCGGAGCTGGATGATCGGCTGCCCACGGCTCCCGCCGACCCGCAACGTCTGGTCGAGCTGGGCGAGCAGTTCGGCTTGGACCGGCCGCTCAACCGCCTGCTGTCCGTGCTGACGACGCTGGCGCGCTCGGACGGTCCTTGATCGAACTCAGCTGGCTGGCGTCCACGTGTAGTCGCCGTTGTCGCTCGTGACGTTCACCGTGATCTTCTTGCCGCCCGATGCGGTGCAGGTGAAGGTGACGCCGGACTGTGCTTTCTGACCTGACGGACAGGACACCTGGGTGAAGTCACCGCGGCCCTTGGACTGCTGCTCGATCGTCTGCTCCACGGCTGTGTGGGACAGCTTGGTCGTGTAGATGAACGACGGTTTGGTGAGCACGATGGCCAGCACCGCCACGGCGATGACGACCAGGGCGGCGAGAATGCCCCACAGCCACCCGCGGGACCGACCGCCGCTGCGTGCGCCGTTTTCTTCGTCGAAACGCAGCCCGGCGTCGTCGTCGGCGCCGCGGTACGGCGGCGCGGGCGTTTCCGGGTACGGCGCGTCGCTGTAGCCGCCGCCGGGGTAGCCGGTGGCCGAGGACCCGTACGCCGGGTCGTAGCCAGCCGTGCTGTACCCACTCGGTTCGGGTGCCGGATAACCGCCCGACGGGCCGTACGCGGAATACCCAGACCCGTAAGCCGTCCCGTAGCCGGACGGGTACGGCTCCTGCGCGCCCGCCGTCCCGCCCGGCGCCCCGTAGCTCGGAGGGTAGGACTCCGGTCCGTAACCCGGCGCCCCGTACCCCGTCGCGGGCGGCCCGTAGCCCGCACCGTAGGGACCTGGGTCGGGAGTGGGATAGGTG
>CAXTNQ010000122.1:7034-8821 GCA_964245745.1 uncultured Jatrophihabitantaceae bacterium | reverse complement strand
GACGAGGGCGCTCGCCCGCGAGTGGGCGCCGCACCGCGTCAACGTCAACGCGATCGCACCGGGGCTGATCGCGAACACGGGCATCACCGGCGGCAAGGCCGCAGCCCTGATCGCGCAGATCGAGGCGGCGATCCCGATCGGGCGCGCCGCGCCCTGCTCGAGCGGATGCTTGCCGGCGCCAAAGTACTTCTCGTTGTCGGTGATCACGTGGTAGGCCCGGCCCCCGACGATGCCGAAGGCGATCGCCCACCCCGCCACGTCCCAAACGTCTTCGCCTGCTCCGCCCCGCGCGCGCCACCGCCGTGAGGTCACCGACAGCGCGACGAAGATGCCGGCGACGATGCACAACGCGTACGCGCGCAGCGGCACCGGCCCGAGGTGCCACACCGCGTGGCTCGGGCTGGGAATGGCCGCGAACGCCTGCACTCCGCCACGGTAGACGAGGGCAGTACCGCCAGGCAGACGCCCTTTGGTCACAGCTCGCATACAGCTTCGACTCGGTATGGACGCGGACGGGTAAAGGGGTGGCCGGTCGGACCTAGCGTGAGACGGTGCTCAGCGCGGTCCTCGACGCCGCCAGCCTGGCCCAGGTCCGGCTGGCCGCCTCGCCGACCTACGAGGCGATGTGCTGGCTTGAGACGCTGCGCCGTCGGCAACGGCACCCGCTGTTCGGCGACCCCGGCGCGGCGGCCCGCTGGACCCTGCGGGATCCCGACGTTCGGCTCGTCCTGGCGCTGCTCGGCCCCGAGGGCGGCGCCAATCACGGCTACATGCCCGACCTGCTCACCCCGAAGCCGTCGGTTGGGGCCGATCGCTTCGCTCTGCAGGACCAGCTCGACCACATCGAGCACACGTCCCAGGAGGCCGTTCAGCAGCAGGTCGTGCAGGCGCTGTACGCGAACGGCGCCATGCCGCAGGCCGTGCGGCTCGCCGTCGACGACGGCAGCCTGCCACTGCGCGTTGCTGCGGGACTGCGCACCTTTTGGGCGTCGACGCTCGCCGAGGGATGGTCACAGCTGCAGCGAACGATCGAGGCCGACGTCGCGCACCGGTCCGCCGCGCTAGCGGCCCACGGTGTCGGCCTGATGCTCAACGCCCTGCACGAGCGCGTGTCGTGGACGGGAACCGCCCTGCGCATCGAGACGCAATGGGACGGGTGCGTGCCGTTCCGTGACCAGGAGTTGGTGCTCGTACCGAACGTGCTCGGATGGCCTGGTCTGGCCATTCAGATCGAGGATCCGGACAACGCGATGTTGGCCTACCCCGCGTTCGGCCGCGGAGCCGCCTCACTGGCGACGGGCGAGACACCGGGCGCCTTCGGCCAACTGTTGGGCACGACCCGCACCCAGTTGCTGCGCCGGCTCGACCTCCCACGGTCGACGACGCAGCTCAGCGCCGACCTCGACCTGGCCATCTCCACGGTCTCCTACCACCTCGGTGTGCTGCTGCGGACCGGACTGGTGGCCCGGCACCGGCAGCGCCGCGTGGTGCACTACCGGCGCACCCCGCAAGGCGACGCCCTGCTCGATGGCGGTGTCCCCGTCTACTAGCACGTCTTTCTTGAGTCGCCTGGTCGCGACTCAGGACGAGGCGACGCCGATGGTGTTGAGGTCGACCAACGCGAAGATCGTCGACACCCCCACGTTCCGCAGCTTGGAACCGACGACGTTCGGGTCGTTCTGCGCGATCGTCGGCAGCAGCGGCCAGGCCGTCATCAGCGCCTTGTTGGTCAGGTCGTTGAACTGCTTGCCGATCTCCTCCTGCGTCTGCGTCGACGACGCGAGCTG
>CAXTNQ010000122.1:1010-7024 GCA_964245745.1 uncultured Jatrophihabitantaceae bacterium | reverse complement strand
GTCGTTGCCGGCCCCGCCGTTCATCGTGTCGTCGCCGGTGCCGCCGTCGAGGACGCAAGCTGGCTGATCTGCTGGTCCGTCGGGGCGTCGATCCAGCGTGAGAAGTTGCTCGAGCTCCAGGTCTTGCCACTCGCGTCGGGCCCGAGCACCGCGGGCACCGTGGCGGCCGCGGTCGGCCAGTCCCAGCACCAGCCGGCGCGTCCGAAATCGGGGGGGTTGGGACCGCGCAGCGTGCGGAAATACGACGCCTGCGGGATCTGGTCGACAACCATGTCGATGCCCGCGGCCTTCAGGTCGTTCTGGACCTGGGTCGCCACGGTCTTCTGCTTCACCGAGGTATTCGCCACGCCGTAGTGCAGGGTCGGGACGGTCTTACCGGCCAGCAGAGCCTTGGCCGTCGCCGGGTCGCCGGTCGCCTTGAGCCCGAGGTTCGGTGGCCCGTAGCCCTGGATGGTCGAGGAAATGATCGTGTTGGTCACCGAGCCGAAGATGTCGCCGCCGTAAGTCGTCTGGATCGCCTGCCGGTTGATGGCGGTGGCTATCGCCTTACGCACGTCCGGATCGGTGATCTTCTGCGTGTTGAAGAAGATGTAGTCCGTGCAAGGCGTCGTGCCGTTGACGAACCGCGCCCGCACCGACGCGTCGCGGACCTTCGGCAGGTCACCGTTCTGCAGTGCACCGGAGTTCTCGAGCGTCGTCGCGTACTGATCCTTTCCGTCGCCGGAGATCAGCCGCTGGCTGATCGTCGGCAGGTCGACGCCGTAGGTCACCTCGAAGCGGTCGGGCAGGGCGGGACGGTTGGGGTCGTTGGCCGGGTCCCAGTTGGCGTTCCGGACCAGGGTCAGATTGCGATTGGGTTGGTACTGGTCGATCTTGTACGGGCCGGACGACACCGGGTGGAAGTCGTAGTTTTGCTTGTCGTCCTTCGCCTTCGGCACCGGCGCTGTGTAGAAGAGCGACATGATCCAGTCGGCGTCGGGCTGGGCCCCCCTGAAGTGAAAGACGATGGTGGTGTCGTCCGGCGTTTGTACCGACGTCAAGTCCTTGGACGGGTCGGCGTACGGGCCGGCGTAGTTGTTGTCGTTCTTGAGCAGGTCCGGCATGTACGTAGCGCCGTCTTTGTAGAGGTCTTGCGCGAACGAGCGCTCGACCGCGTACTTGACGTCCTTCGTCGTGATCGGCGTGCCGTCCTCGTACTTGAGCCCCTTGCGGATGGTGTAGGTCCACGTGGTGCCGCCGTCGGACATCGTCCCTAGCTTGTCGGCGAGGTCGGGCACGATCTGCGGCTTCTGGCCGGGGGTGTCCTTAATGAACGTGAGCGTGCGATAGATCAGCCGGCCCAGCTCGCCGGAGTTCGTGACGTAGTTCTGGACGGGATCGAGGTGCTCGACGTTGGCGTCGTCGAGGATTTGGACGGTGCCGCCCTTGGTCGTCCAGCCCGGCTGCACCACCGTCGCGCCCAGGCTGGTCTGGGCGCCTCCGCTCGCGGCACTCGATTTCGTCCCGGCCCCACCCGAGGACGAGCTGGAGCACGCGGCGACCAGAGCCAGCGCGGTCAAGCCGGCAGCGCCGGCGAACAGAGTGCGGTTACGAGGCATGCGGCGTCGGTTCCTCTCGGCCGGGGTGCGCGGTCGGGCCTAGTCGCCTCTCTCGCGCAGGAGCGCGGGTTCGCGGCGAGAGCCGCGACAGGGCGACGTAGAGCACTGGCTCAGTGAAACCGCGCCGCGTCCCGCGGCCAAGAGATTCGAGCACCCTCGAAACGAGGACGGTGCCTGTTACCCGATCGTCACCGGACGGCGCACGCCGTCCGCGAGATCGGCGGTAAGCCGGCGAATGCGGTCGACGCCCGAGGACCCTGGTGCGTCGAGCAGGCACCGGACGAGCGCCGCGCCGACGATCACTCCGTCGGCGAACGCCGCCACCTCCGCCGCTTGGGCTCCGGTCGATATGCCCAGGCCCACGCAGACCGGGATGTCCACGCCGCAGGCGCGTACCCGCGCCACGAGCTCGGCGGCGCTCGCTCCCACGGCGTCCCGGGCACCGGTCACCCCCATGGTGGAGGCGGCGTAGACGAAGCCCCGGCTGGCCCGGACGGTGGCGGCCAGCCGCTGCGGTGTCGACGACGGCGCGACCAGGAAGACCCGGTCCAGCGCGTGCCGGTCGGTCGCTGCCAACCAGTCGGCGGCCTCGTCCGGGATGAGGTCGGGGGTGATCGCGCCCGAGCCGCCCGCATCGGCCAGGTCTGTAGCGAACCGCTGCACGCCGTAGCGCTCGATCGGGTTCCAGTAGCTCATGATCACCGAGGCGGTGCCGACCCCGGCCAGGGCGGCTACCGCGCGCAGGGCGTCGGGAAGCCCTACGCCTGCGCGTACCGCCGGGTCGACCGCGCGCTGAATCGTCGGTCCGTCCATGACCGGGTCGCTGTACGGGACGCCGACTTCGACGATGTCCACGCCGCCGGACGCGAGCGCGAGCATGGCCTCGATGGACCCGTCGACCGAGGGGTACCCGACGGGTAGATAGCCGATCAGGGCCGCCCGGCCCTCCGCTCGCGCCACTGCGAGGGCCGCCGTGAGTGCCGTCACGGCGAGCCGATCACGGCGCGAGCCCGAAGTAGGCCGATGCCGTCGCCACATCCTTGTCGCCTCGCCCGGAGAGGTTGACCAGGATGACGGCGTCCGGTCCGAGTTCCCGGCCGAGCTGCAGCGTGCCGGCCAGCGCATGTGCCGACTCGATGGCCGGGATGATGCCCTCGGTCCGGCACAGCAGCGCGAACGCCTGCATGGCCTCGGCGTCGGTGATCGGGCGATATTCGGCGCGCCCGACGTCGTGCAGGTAGGCGTGCTCCGGCCCGACGCCCGGGTAGTCCAGACCTGCGGAGATCGAATGCGACTCCACGGTCTGGCCGTTCTCGTCCTGCAGCAGGTAGGAGCGGGCACCGTGCAGCACGCCCGGTATCCCTCCGGTGATCGTTGCCGCATGCCGGCCGGTGTCGACGCCGTCGCCGCCGGCTTCGAACCCGACGAGCCGCACCGTCTCGTCGGGCACGAACGCGGTGAAGATGCCGATGGCGTTGGAGCCGCCGCCCACGCACGCGGCGACAACGTCCGGCAGGCGCCCGACGCGCTCGAGCACCTGCGCGCGGGCCTCGTCGCCGATCACGCGCTGGTATTCGCGGACCATCAGCGGGAACGGGTGGGGGCCGGCCACCGTGCCGAACACGTAGTTGGTCGTCTCGACGTTGGTGACCCAGTCGCGCATCGCCTCGTTGATCGCGTCCTTGAGCGTCCGCGATCCCGTGGTCACGGGCACCACCTCGGCGCCGAGCAGGCGCATGCGCGCGACGTTGAGCGCCTGGCGACGGGTGTCCTCCTCGCCCATGTAGACGACGCAGTCCAGGCCGAGCAGCGCGGCCGCGGTCGCGGTCGCCACCCCGTGTTGCCCGGCGCCGGTTTCGGCGATGACCCGCGGCTTGCCGATGCGCTTGGTCAGCAGCGCCTGGCCCAGCACATTGTTGATCTTGTGCGAGCCGGTGTGGTTGAGGTCCTCCCGCTTGAGCAGGACTCGCGCCCCACCGGCCTCGGCGCCGAACCGGGGAGCCTCGGTCAGCGGGGACGGCCGGCCGGCGTAGTCGTGCAACAGCCGATCGAGTTCGGCGCGAAACGCCGGGTCGTCCTGTGTCTGTTCGAACGCCGCGGTCAGGTCGTCGATCGCGGCGACGAGAGCCTCGGGCACGAAGCGGCCGCCGTACACGCCGAAGTGGCCGGTGCGGTCGGGCGTGCGGTCGAGTGCGGGCCGTGCGGTCATCGCAGAGCGTGGACGCTAGCGGGGCGTCCGCGGCGTGGCGGGATGCGCGCCCGCGGTCACCAGCTCGGCCACCGCGGCCCGCGGGTCGGACCGGGTGACCAGACCCTCGCCGACCAGTACCGCGTCAGCCCCGCTGGCCGCGTACTCGATCAGGTCGAGGGGTCCGCGGACCCCGGATTCGGCGATCTTGACTACGTCACTGGGCAACCCGGGGGCGATGCGCTCGAACGCCGATCGGTCGACGCGCATCGTGCGCAGGTCGCGGGCGTTCACTCCGATCACCCGCGCACCGGCGTCGAGCGCCCGGGACGCCTCGTCCTCGGTGTGCACCTCGACCAGTGCGGTCATGCCCAAGGATTCGATGCGCTCGCGCAGGCCGATCAGCGCGTTCTGCTCGAGAGCGGCCACGATGAGCAGCACGAGGTCGGCGCCGTGGGCTCGCGCTTCGTGCACCTGGTACGAGCCGATCACGAAGTCCTTGCGCAACACGGGGACGTCGACCGCGGCCCGCACGGCGTCCAGGTCGGCCAGGCAGCCATGGAAACGACGATGCTCGGTGAGGACGCTGACGATGCGAGCGCCGCCGGCTTCGTAGTCGGCGGCGAGCGCGGCGGGATCGGCGATGGGCGCCAACGCGCCCTTGGACGGGCTGGCGCGCTTGATCTCGGCGATGACGCCGACGCCTGGCTGCCGGAGCACGGCGAGCGCATCCTGTGCGGGTCGCGCCTGCGCGGCTCGGGCTTTGACATCATCAAGTGGAACGACGGCCTGACGGGCGGCCACGTCCTCGCGCGCACCGGCGACGATCTCGTCGAGCACGCTCGGGCTACTGCCCACAGCACCGCCTCTCGTTCGCCGCATCGTCCGCTAGTGCGTTCGCATGATGCTAACGAGCGAAGCCCGACAACCGGTGTGCGGGGTGCGGCTGGTCGTCTCTCTCTTGGGCCAGGGAGGGGTGCTGTAGGAGACAGAGCTACGGCAGAGCGCGCAGCCGGATCGTGAACCGTGCGCCGCCCTCGACGGCGTGGCCGGCCTCGATCGTCCCGCCGATGCGCGTGATCAACCCGTGAACGATCGCCAGGCCAAGTCCGGTACCGACCGCGCGCGCCCCCCGGTACCGCTCGTACAGCGCGGAACGCTGGAAAGCCACGGCAAGGTCGGCGTCGCTCAGCCCCGGGCCCCCGTCCCGCACCTCGATGACGACCGCCTGCGGGTCCCGGGTAGCCGCCAAGACGATGGGCGCACCCGGCGGGGTCATCCGCAGCGCGTTGTCGAACAGGCCGTCGAGTGCCTGGCGCAGGCGCAGCGGATCGGTGCGCGCGATCAGTGGCCAGCCGTCCGCGCGCAGCTCGAAGTGGACGCCGACGGCCTCGCACCGGGCCGCCCAGACGTCCGCCGTCGCCCGAACGACCTCCCCGACGTCGACGTCGGCCAGGTCGACGCGGAAGTCCTGCGCGCCCAGCCGCGCGAGGTCGAGCAGATCGGCCACCAACCGGCTCAGCCGCTGCGACTCGCCGAGCATGATCGACCCCACCTGCTGGGTCTGTTCGGGCGCGACGACCCCGTCGGCCAGCGACTCGGCGTACCCGGTGATCGTGGTCAACGGGGTGCGCAGGTCGTGCGACACCGACATCAGGAACTCGCGCTGCCGGGCCTCCGAATGCGCCAGGTTGACGGCCAGCGTGTTGACGGCGTCGGCAACCTCCGCCACCTCGGCCGGTCCTTCCGGGCGCACCTCGATGTCACGCCGTCCCATGGCCAGGGCGTGCGCAGCGTCGGCCGTCCGGCGCAGCGGCCGAGCGAGCCGATAGGCGACGAACAGCCCCAACCCGACCGCGATCACGACCGCGACGATCAGGGCGAGCAGCAGGCCACGAACCGCCGAATCACCCAACGCCACCGCGTCCGCGCGACGCTGGACCAGCACGACCCCACCACCGGCGGTCGGCCGGGCTTCGATGAGCGCGCGCTGACCGTTCACTGTCCGCCGGATCGACAACGACGATCCGGCTACGAGGGTGTGCAGCTCGTCCGGCGTCAGAGCCTGCCGGCCCAGTGCGGTGTCCGCCACCGCGACGCGTCCGGCCGCGTTGACGAGCGCAAACGAGATCCGCAACGGACGCAGCAGCCGGCCGACACGGACCTGACTGGCCTGCGCCGACGTGCCGGCGTTGGCTTCCGCCTGGGCCGCGTCGGCCAGCTTGGAC
>CAXTNQ010000122.1:0-1000 GCA_964245745.1 uncultured Jatrophihabitantaceae bacterium | reverse complement strand
AGCGTGCCCCGAGCGACCGAGTCGTTCTGCTGCCGGATGCGGGTGATGGCGATACCACCGGCGACCAGCGCGGTGATCACCGCAACGGCGATGGTCAGCAGGGAGATGCGCAGCGCGAGGGACCGGCGGCGCGGGCCGGGGGGTGACCAGACGGCGAAGCGGTCGTCACCGTCCGGCGGTGTCGACCGCATAGCCCACTCCACGCACCGTCCGTACCGGACTGGCCGACCCCAGCTTGGCGCGGACCTGCGCGACGTGTACGTCGACCGTGCGGGTCCCGGCCGCCGCCGAGTAGCCCCACACCGCGCCGAGCAGCTGCTCGCGGGTGAACACCCGCCCGGGCCGGCGCATGAGATGGGCGAGCAGGTCGAACTCGGTAGCCGTCAGCGCCACCTCGCTGTCCGCTGCGAACACGCGCCGACCGGCCAGGTCCAGGCGCACCTGCCCGACCTCGAGCGGCCGGGCGGCGTCCGGCGGCCCGTTGACCCGGCGCAGCACGCCCGTCACGCGGGCGACCAGCTCGCGGGGCGAGAACGGCTTGGTGACGTAGTCGTCGGCACCGAGCTCGAGGCCGACGATGCGGTCGACCTCGTCGTCGCGCGCGGTCACGAAGAGCACGGGTGTCCAGTCCTGCTCGGCGCGCAGCCGGCGGCACACCTCGATGCCGTCGAGCGTCGGTAGCCCCACCTCGAGGATGATCGCGGCCGGCCGGAGCCGCCGGATCGCCGCCAGCGCGGCCTCGCCGTCTCGTTCGACGTGCACTCCGTAACGGGCCTGCGTGAGGTACATCCGGATGAGATCGGCGATGGCCGGCTCGTCCTCGACCACGACGATCAGGCCGCGGCTGTTGGGGTCAGACGGCACAGCGGCAATGTACGCAGCCGAAGCGGGCGACGGGATCACTACGACGTCAGGATTCCGTACGAGACGTGGGGTCGTCCCCGCGGTCCAGCGCCGTCCAGAGCGTGAGGTCGCGCTCCGCCGACCCGTCCGCCGGGAC
>CAXTNQ010000121.1:6379-8916 GCA_964245745.1 uncultured Jatrophihabitantaceae bacterium | reverse complement strand
TGACCTCGACCATGTGCACCGGGATGCGGATGGTGCGCGCCTGGTCGGCCATCGCCCGAGTGATCGCCTGCCGGATCCACCAGGTGGCGTACGTCGAGAACTTGTAACCCTTGGTGTAGTCGAACTTCTCGACAGCGCGGATGAGGCCCAGGTTGCCTTCTTGGATGAGGTCGAGGAACGCCATACCGCGGCCCGTGTAGCGCTTGGCCAGCGAGACGACCAGCCGCAGGTTGGCCTCCAAGAGGTGATTCTTGGCGCGCTCGCCGTCGCGCACAATCCATCGCAGGTCACGCCGCACCTGGATGGTCAGCTTCTCGCCGCCGTCTTCGAGCTGACGTAGCCGCTCGGCGCCATAGAGGCCGGCCTCGATGCGCTTGGCCAGGTCGACCTCCTCCTCGGCGTTGAGCAGCGCGACCTTGCCGATCTGCTTGAGATAGGCCCGTACCGAGTCCGCAGACGCCGTCATCTCGGCGTCCTTGCGCGCCTGGCGCAGGGCCTCGGACTCCTCTTCGTCCCAGGTGAACTCGGCGGCGTCCGCGGCGTCGGCGCCATCGGTCGGCTCGGCGGCGTCGGCACCGACCTCGGCCTCGACGGCGGCGACTGCGGCCAGGTCCAGTTCGTCCTCGGTGACGGCGTCCGGTGCGACCACGGCCTCGATGACCTCCGTGGGTGCGTCCTCAGGAGGCGGCGGGACCTCGTCGACGAGCGGCTGCGCCGGCTGGGCGGTTTTCGCCTTCGACGGTGCCTTTGTCGCCGTCGGGCGGGGGGTCTCGGACTTGGCTCGAACAGCCTTGACCGACGACGAACCGGCACCTCGGGCGGCGGCTGTCTTCGTGCCTGTGCCGGACGCGCCCTTGGTGGCCGGCACGGTCACGCGCCGCGTCGCCGTGGCGGCGGCGTGCGTGCGTGCGGGTCGACTCGGGCGTACCGGATTGGCGTCTTCGGCGGTGCGGGAGGAACTACTCGCGGCCACGAACACCCTTTCGTCACCCGTGCGACACGTCGGACACGCCGCACGTTGATGTGGTCCGCCGGAGCGGCGGGAGGAAGTCGCGGGTCAGCTCGCCGTCTGTCGGTCGCCTCAGTGTCGAGTCCAGATCGTGCGCAGTGCCCTCTCGCTATTGTACTGCGCGTCACGTCCAGTGGCCGTCATTCGTCGAAGCGCTCCGCGGCAGCGATCGCGGCGCCGACGATGCCGGCGTTGTTGAGCAGCTGCGCCGCCTTGACCGGCGTCGACAAACGCAGCAACGGCACCCACTTCTGCGCTTCCTTGCTGACGCCGCCGCCGACCACGAACAGGTCGGGGGAGAACAGCCTCTCGACGTGCGACATGTACTCCTGCACCCGCTCGGCCCACTTCTTGTACGACATGTCGTGCCGTTCCTTGACCGACGCGGCGGCGCGGCTTTCGGCGTCGTGCCCGTTCAGTTCGAGGTGGCCCAGTTCAGTGTTGGGGACGAGCGTGCCGTCGACGAGCAGGGCGCTGCCGATGCCGGTACCGAAGGTCAGCAGGATGACGACTCCGCGGACCGCCTTGGCGGCGCCGAACCGCACCTCGGCGAGGCCGGCGGCGTCGGCGTCGTTCAGCACCGTGACGTCCAGGCCGGTCGCCTTGGTGAAGACCGCGTCGACGTCGGTACCGATCCAGTGCGGATCGACGTTGGCCGCCGACTTCGCCACTCCGTGCTTGATGACCGCGGGGAAGGTGGCGCCCACGACCCCCGTCCAACCGAGCCGGCTCGTGAGGTCGGCCACGATAGTGGCGACAGCGTCCGGAGTGGACGGCGTGGGAGTGGGGACGCGCACCCGGTCGGTCGCCAGCTCACCGGTGGCCAGGCGCACGATCGCGCCCTTGATGCCCGAACCTCCGATGTCGATACCGAAAGCCTGGTCGGCTACGTCGGCCATGACAGGTCACCCTCCGTCGCGTGGTCCGCGGCCGTACCTTATCCCGCAGCGGCACGGGCTACAGGCGGCGTTGTGATGGGATGAGGTCATGATCGAGCCGCCCTCTCCGTCGGTGCTGGGCGCGCTCGCCGTCGAGCTCGCCGAAGGCGCGGCGACGGTCATGGTGGACGGTCGCCGGGGTGGCTTCCAAGTGGCCGCCAAGAGCACACCGACCGACGTCGTGACGGAGGTGGACCGCGCGGTCGAGGACTGGCTCGTCGCCGAGATCCGCCACCGTCGCCCCGACGACGGCGTACTCGCCGAGGAAGGCGGCAGCCGGAACGGCCGGGGTCCGGTGCGTTGGCTCCTCGACCCGATCGACGGCACCGTGAACTTCGTCCTCGGACTGCCGGCCTACGCCGTCTCGGTGGCCGCCGAGGTCGACGGAGTCACCGTCGCCGCGGCGGTGCACAACCCGGTGACCGGTGAGCTGTTCCGTGCCGTGCGGGGTGACGGCGCCTTCTTGGGCGATCGGCGATTGACCGGTCCGCGTGACGTGCCACTCGAGCGCGCGGTCGTCGGCACCGGATTCGGCTACGACGCTGGGCGGCGAGTCGCCCAGGCGCACGTCGTCGCCGCCCTGCTCAGCC
>CAXTNQ010000121.1:0-6369 GCA_964245745.1 uncultured Jatrophihabitantaceae bacterium | reverse complement strand
GCCGACATCCGACGCGTCGGTTCGGCGGCGCTCGATCTGTGCGCGGTGGCTGCGGGCCGGCTCGACGCCTACTTCGAGGCGGGGCTGCACGCCTGGGACCGGGCCGCGGGGCTGCTCATCGCCGAGGAGGCCGGCTGCCGGACGTCCGGACTGCGCGGGACGCCGCCGAGCGACGGCATGACCGCCGCGGCGCACCCTGCCCACGCCGCCGAGTTCTTCCGACTGCTCGAAGAGCTGGGCGCCGACGCCATCGGCTGAACGTGACGCTCGGCGTGCGGCGTGCGCTCAGCAGCGGGTGGACGCCGACGACGAGCCCGACCGGCTCGGCGGTAGCGCGCTGCTGCCGGTCGCGCCCTGAGCCAGCGAGCCCGGCCGCGGCGCCTGCGGCTGGCTGATGTGCTTCGCGGCCAAAGCCTGGGCGACCGCCGACGGCGTCGCCACGGCCGTGAAGCGGGTGCCCAACGACACCACGACCTGGTCGTCGGTGCGTTGAGCGGCGTTCAGGCTGGCGCCGGGGAAGTAGTAGGAGAGCAATGTGGCCGCAGCCGCGCCGGCCGGGCCGTACCTGATGTCGGCGACCCCCGCCACGGCTGCCCCCGAGGAGTCGTTGGCCGGTAGCCCCACCGTGAAGCCGTACTTCTTCAGCGTGTCGGTGGTCGTCGCGGCCAGCTGGCTGCGGTCGGTCGAATTGAGGACGGTCACGGTGACGGCCGACGGTGCCGGAACGCTGGTGACGGCCGCACTGCTCGCACTCGGACACGCACCCGACGCCGTCGGCTTGTTGTCGTCGTTGGCGCGGTTGATCACTCGCCACCACACGAGCGCGGTCAATAAGGACAGCGCGAGCAGAAAGATGAGGGCAGGCAGCGGCCGTCGGGGCGTCGCGCGAGCCACCTGACGTACCCCCTCCGGCCGGTCGGTGCCGATCCGCCGCGCACCGACTCGACGGCGGATGTGCGACGTAGGGTATCCCGGCCCGGACGCGGGAATGCGCAGGCGTGCCCCTGCGTTGCCGAGCCGCTGGGACGGTGTACGGTTCCGCGGGCTGCGGGGGCGGCGGCGCCACAATCCGCCTCGCGATGATCTTCGTGCCGCCCGCAATTCGAGGCTCCGTCGACCATCACGAACGACCCGAACGAGGTTCGGCGCGTCGGGCACAAACCGGGGCGTCGATGCGTTAGGACACCGCACGAACGACCGTGATCAACATGACATCGCTGAGCGGCGAAACAGGATCGAGGAGTTGAGGCCCGATGGCCACCGATTACGACGCACCACGCCGCGGCGACGTGGACGAACTGGGTGAGGATTCGCTCGAAGAGCTGAAGGCCCGGCGCGCCGAAGCGCAGTCCGGCTCGATCGACGTGGACGAGACCGAACTCGCGGAGTCGCTCGAGCTTCCTGGGGCGGATCTGTCGAGCCTGTCGGGGGAGGAGCTCACCGTCAGGGTGCTCCCGAAGCAGGAGGACGAGTTCACCTGCTCCAGCTGTTTCCTGGTCCACCACCGCAGCCGGTTGGCCCGTGAGCGCAACGGCCAGTACATCTGCCGCGACTGCGCCTGAACGGCCGACCCGCTGTTCAGACGCCGCGGCCCAAGGACAGCCCTCCGTCGAGTACCAGAGTCTGACCGGTAATCCAGCTGGCGTCGGGGGAGGCGAGGAAGGCCACCGCCGACGCGACATCCTCGGGCTCGCCTAGCCGGCCCAGCGGGTAGCGGCCCGTGACCTCGTCTTCCTGCTTGCCGGCGAACAGGGGCGTCGCGAACCGCGTCTTGACGACTGCCGGCGCCACGGCGTTGACCCGAACCGCCGGGGCCAGCTCCTCCGCGAGCTGACCGGTCAGCCCAATGAGGGCCGACTTGCTCACGCCGTAGTAGCCGATTCCGGGGGAAGGCAGCAGACCGGCTAGCGACGCAACGTTGACGACCGCCGCCAGTGGCTCGCGGCCGAGACCGTGCTCGCACGCCAGGCGCACCCAGGAGAGGCTGGCCAGCACGTTCACGTCCATGATCTTGCGTGCGGCGCCTTCGTCCAGGTTCAGCAGTGGGCCGTACGCGGGGTTGATCCCGGCGTTGTTCACCAGAACGTCCAGGCGACCGAAGGCCTCCACGGTGCTGCGGACCGCTTCGACCTGGTGGTCGCGGTCGTCGGCTCGTCCGGCCACCACGCGAACGGCGTCACCGGCCGCGAGCGAAGCAACGGCATCGGCCAGGCCCTCGGGTCGGCGCGCGGTAAGGCATACTCGCGCCCCCTCGTCGAGTAGCCGACGGGCGACGGCTAGGCCGATGCCCCGGCTGGCGCCGGTGACCAGCACCACCCGGCCGGCAAAGCGGTCCACGGCGGGCAGCGTAGCCAGCTACAGCTGGGACCGGACGATCTCCACGACGCGTGACGGACGCCGCGTGCTCACGACCCAGTACGGGGTCGGGTCCTCGGGGTCGTCGAGCCACAGCTGGACGCCAGGGCCGATCCACGGCCGGATGGACACGAAGGCGGCCGGGTCGCCCTCGCGGCCGACCACCCGTCGCAGGGTCCGGGCGTCGAGGGCGACCACACCGCTGACGTAGCGCAGGGGGATGTGCGCGCCGCGGATGAATACCTCGCCATCGCTGATGCGCAACTCACCGCGCCCGAGCGACCAGACGAGCAACGCGGAAAGAGGCAGCAGCACGCCGAAGGGAATCCAGTCGGTCAGACGCAGCCCCGAGACGTGAAACTCCGCGGCGAGCAGGGATGCCACGCCCACCGCCACTGGATACCACCACCACGGGGTACGCAGGGACTCGCGGTACACCGTGCCGTGCCCCGCGTCGGCCCGTCGTCGTGCATCTCCCGCGCCGCCCACGCCGCCGAGAGTAGTGCGAGGCGAGGGTAACGTTGCCCGCCGTGACCACCGGCTCCACCGCTGCTCCGGACGCGGTCAAGGTCGCCGTCCGTCGCCTGGATCCCGCGGTTCCTTTGCCCGGATACGCCTTCGCCGGCGACGCGGGCGCTGACCTGGTGACCACGGTCGACGCCGTCGTGCGGCCGGGCGAACGGGCCGTCCTGCCGACCGGGATCGCGATCGCGCTGCCGGAGGGTTACGCGGCGTTCGTCCACCCGCGTTCGGGTCTCGCGGCCCGCGTCGGCCTGACCCTGCTCAACGCCCCGGGCACCGTGGACGCCGGTTACCGCGGCGAGATCAAGGTGATCGTCATCAACCACGACCCGACGCGGTCCGTCACGCTGCGGCGTGGGGACCGCATCGCCCAGCTCGTCCTGCAACGCGTCGAGCGTGCCCGCTTTGTCGATGTCGCCGAGCTGCCCACCTCCGCGCGAGGTGCAGGTGGGCACGGATCGACCGGCGGCGCTGCGGTGCTGGACGGTGAGTCCGCCTGATGGCGATCCGGCGACGTGAGCGACGCACCGAGCGGTCGAAGCTGGACGCCACCCCGCCGTGGGACGCCCGACAGCGCGCCGAGCCGGAGCAGACGACCGGGCCGTTCGACGTCCGTGACGCACCGGAGGACGACATCAGCCGTGTCGACCTCGGTGCCTTACGCGTCGCGGTCTGGCCCGGCGTCGACGTCCGACTGGACCTCAACGAGGCGCGCCAGGTGATCGCCGTCTCCCTGGCCACTTCGGCCGGGCAGATGCAACTGGGCGTGTTCGCCGCGCCGCGCAACGAGGGCATCTGGGACGAGGTGCGCGAAGAGCTGCGGTCCTCGCTCAAGGCGCAGGGCGGTTCGGCCCAGAACCGGGTGGACGGGCCGTTCGGGACCGAACTGGTCGGGCGGATGCCGACCGAGCAGGGCGGGATGGCCGTGCGATTCGTCGGAGTTGACGGCCCGCGTTGGTTCGTACGGGCGATGCTCCTCGGTGGCATCGCCACCGATACGGCGGCCGCCGCGCCGTTCGAGGCGGCACTGCGCCAGCTCGTGGTGGTACGTGGCACGGAGCCGCTGCCCGTGCGCGAGCCCGTCCCGCTCACCATGCCCAAGGAGGCAGGGGACGACGGGACGCCCGCAGCGGACGGCGCCAACTGACCGCGACTGACCTACCCTGGAATCATGGCGTTGCGGTCTCGTCTGCTCCGCCGGCTCACCGCCGACGCGAGATCCCTCGACGCCGTCGACCTGCAAGAGGACGTCGAGCAGTGCTCGGCCACTCCGCTGAACGTCCTGCACCGCGGGGACGTCGCGATGGTGACCGGCCGGGTGCGCTCGGTGGTGTACACCCCGCGCGAGAACGTCCCGACCTTCACGGCGGAGCTGTTCGACGGGTCGGCGTCGATCGACCTCGTGTGGCTGGGCCGACGCCGCATCGTCGGGGTCGAACCGGGGCGCATGCTGTTCGTCCGCGGACGGGTGGGGGAGCACGACGGTCGGCTGGCCGTCTACAACCCGGTGTACGAACTGCGCTGCCCGGCGTGAACGTCCGAGGTCGCGTCCCGGCTCCGACCGCATGACGGAGTCGACAGGCCTGCGCGAGCAGGCGCGCCAGCAGATGCTGGCCGGCATCGGCGGGTGGAGCGGCACGCTGATCGGATCAATACCGACCCTCGTGTTCGTGGTGGCGAACGCGGTGGCCGGTCTGCGGTGGGGGATCGCCGCCGCCATCGGCTCGTCGATCGTGCTGGCGGCCTACCGGCTGGCCCGCCGCCAGTCGGTACAGCAGGCGCTGGGCGGGTTGATCGGGGTGGCCATCGCCGCTCTGATCGCCGCCCGCACCGGGGAAGCGCGCGGCTACTTCCTCTGGGGCATCCTCACGAGCTTCGTCTACGGAGCGGCGTTCCTGGTGTCGATCGTGGTTCGCCGCCCCATCGTCGGCGTGGCGTGGGAATTTCTCGACCCCACGCCGGCGTCCCCCGAGGACGCGCGACCCTGGTACCGGCGGCCGTCGCTGCTGCGCGGATACGCCCTGGCGACGCTCGGCGCCGCCGTGGTCTTCCTGGCTCGAGGCGTAGTGCAGTGGGCGCTGTACGAGCGGCACGCGACCGGCTGGCTGGCCGTCGCCCGGCTCGCCATGGGCTACCCGCTGTTCGTGCTGTCTGTGCTGTTCGGCTTCTGGGTGGTGCGCCGGGCGCGGCGGGCTATTGCCCCGTCGGGCGGGGATCCCTAAGTGCAGACCGCGGTCCGAATGGCCGGCTCGGTGTCAGGCATGGCCACGAACAGCAGCTCGTCCCCGGGTTCCAGCGGCTCCTCCGGTGTCGGCGAGATGACCCGGGAGCCGCGCACGATGGCGACCAGCGCCGCGTCGTCGGGCAGGGTGAGTTCGCGGACGGGACGACCGGCGCACGGGGCGGTCTCGGGCAGCGTCACCTCGACCAGGTTGGCCTGACCCTGGCGGAAGCTGAACAGCCGGACGACGTCGCCGACCTCGACGGCCTCCTCGACGAGGGCAGCCAACACCCGGGGCGGCGACACCGCCACGTCGACTCCCCACGCCTCGGTGAACAACCACTCGTTGGACGGGTGGTTGATGCGCGCCACCACTCGCCGGACGGAGAACTCGGTCTTGGCCAGCAGAGAGACGACGAGGTTGGCCTTATCGTCGCCGGTCGCGCCCACCACGACCTCGTAGTCCTGCAGCTTCGCCTCCTCGAGGTTCTCGACCTCGCAGGCGTCGCCGAGCTGCCACTGCGCGCCGGGGACGCCGTCGCGCATGACCTTCGCCGGCTCCTTGTCGATCAGAAGCACCTCGTGGCCGTTGTGCAGCAGCTCCCGGGCGATGGAGCGGCCGACGGAACCGGCACCGGCGATCGCGACCCGCATTACCGTGCTCCCTCCGGTGCGCGCGTGGCGAGCTCCCGCAGGGTCGGGGCTCGCTCGTCGGTGGTCAGGACGTGCAACAGGTCGCCGTCCTGGACGACCATGGACGGCGTCGGCAGCGTTCCCATCCCGAAGCGGGTGACCAGGGCGACTCGGCTGCCGGTCGCCGCTTCGAACTCGGTGAGCCGGCGACCGACCCAGCCTTCGTCCGGAGCCACCTGCAGCATGGCGATGCGACCCGACGGGTCTCGCCACGCCTCGACGGTCGCGTCGCTGAGGACCGCCTTGAGCAACCGGCCTGCGGTCCACGGCACGGTGGCCACCGTGGGAATGCCGAGGCGTTCGTAGACCTCGGCGCGCTTGGAGTCGTAGATGCGCGCGATGACCTTGGGGACGCCGAAGGTTTCGCGGGCCACCCGCGCTGCGATGATGTTCGAGTTGTCGCCGTTGCTCACCGCGGCGAACGCGTCAGCCTGCTCGACGCCGGCCTTGAGCAGGGTGTCCCGGTCGAAGCCCACACCTTCGACGGTGCGCCCGTTGAAGTGCTCGCCGAGGCGCCGGAACGCGCCGGGATTCTGGTCGATGACGGCGACACTGTGCTCGAGGCGCTCGAGATGCAG
>CAXTNQ010000120.1:0-9024 GCA_964245745.1 uncultured Jatrophihabitantaceae bacterium | reverse complement strand
ACGCGATCGACCTGACCGGGGCGGCGGCCGCCGCCCCGGTCAGGTCGATCGCGTCGACTCCACGATGCGCGGCGAGCCACGGCGCCAGCTCGTCGGTGAACCCGGTCAGGACGTTGACCACACCGGCCGGCACGTCCGACGTAGCGAGCACCTCGGTCAACGAGACGGCGGGTAGCGGTCGGTCCTGGGCGGCGACGACCACGGCGGTATTGCCGGTCACGATGACCGGAGCGAGTACGGAAACCAGACCGAGCAGACCGGAACCCTGCGGAGCGAGCACGCCGACGACACCCGTCGGTTCGGGGGTCGAGATGTTGAAGTACGGGCCGGCGACCGCGTTCGTCGCGCCGGCTACCTGGGCGAACTTGTCCGCCCAGCCCGCGTACCAGACCAAACGGTCCACTGCGGCGTCGACGGAGTCGGGATCGTCCCCGCTGGCCGCGACCTCGGCCGCGAACTGCTCACGCCGGCCGTCCAGCAGTTCGGCGATCCGGTACATCACCTGCCCGCGGTTGTACGCGGTGGCCGCCGACCAGCCGGGAAAGGCGTGGCGCGCAGCCACGACGGCGTCGCGTACGTCCTTGCGGGAGGCCTGGGCCGCGTGCGCCAACACGTCGCCGTCCGGACCAATGACCGGGTAGGAGCGGCCCGATTCCGAACGGGGGAACGCGCCGCCCACGTAGAGCTTGTACGTCTTGCGGACGCGCAGTCGCGGTGTGGCACCCGCTGCCGAGGCGCGCGCCGCGCGGTCAGCCAAGGTAGGCCCCGAGACCCTGCCGGCCGCCTTCACGTCCGAAGCCGGACTCGCGGTAGCCGCCGAACGGCGACGCGGGATCGAACCGGTTGAAGGTGTTGGCCCACACCACGCCGGCCCGCAGCCGCGACGCCATCCACAGGATGCGCGAGCCCTTCTCCGTCCACACGCCCGCCGACAAGCCGTAGGGCGTGTTGTTGGCCTTCTCCACCGCCTCGGCCGGGGTGCGGAAGGTGAGGACGGCGACCACCGGTCCGAACACCTCTTCGCGGACGATCCGGCTGGCCGCCGAGACGTCGGTGAAGACCGTCGGGGCGAACCAGAAGCCGCGGTCGGGCAGCGCGCAGGCCGGTGACCACCGGGTGCCGCCCTCGGCGGTGCCAGCGTCGGTGAGCTCGCGGATACGGTCGAGCTGCGCTGCAGAGTTGATGGCCCCGATGTCGGTGTTCTTGTCCAGCGGGTCCCCGAGGCGCAGGGTGGCGAGCCGCCGTTTGAGGGCCGAGAGGACGTCGTCGACGATGGATTCCTGGACGAGCAGCCGGGAACCGGCGCAGCACACGTGGCCCTGGTTGAAGAAGATGCCGTTGACGATGCCCTCGACGGCCTGATCCACCGGCGCGTCGTCGAAGATGACGTTGGCCGCCTTGCCGCCGAGTTCGAGGCTGAGCCGCTTGCCGGTACCGGCGACCGCGCGTTGGATGGCCTTGCCGACCTCGGTCGAGCCGGTGAACGCGATCTTGTCGATGCCCGCGTGGTCGACGATCGTCTGGCCGATGGCCGGTCCACCAGGCAGCACGTTGACGACGCCGGGGGGCAGGTCGGCTTCCGCGATGATCTCGGCGAGGGTCAGCGCCGTCAGCGGCGTCGTCTCGGCCGGCTTGAGCACGACGGTGTTGCCGGTGGCCAGCGCCGGCGCGATTTTCCACGCGGCCATCAGCAGCGGGAAGTTCCACGGGATGACCTGCCCGGCCACCCCGATCGGCCGGGGATCGGGGCCGTAGCCGGCGTAGCCGAGCTTGTCGGCCCACCCCGCGTGGTAGAAGAAGTGCGCTGCGACCAATGGGATATCGACGTCGCGCGACTCGCGGATCGGCTTGCCGTTGTCCAGCGACTCCAGGACGGCCAGCTCGCGCGCCCGCTCCTGGACGGCCCGGGCGATGCGGAACAGGTACTTGGCGCGCTCGCGACCGGGCATCCGGCCCCAGACGCCGTCGTAGGCGCGCCGCGCCGCGCGTACCGCATCGTCGACGTCGGCCGGGCTCGCCTCGGCCACCTCGGCCAATGGCGTTTCGTCCGCCGGGTTGATCGTCTTCACGGCGTCGCCCCGGCCGGCCCGGAACTCGCCGTCGACGAAGATGCCGTAGGACGGTCGCAGCCGAGCGGTATCCCGGGACTCGGGCGCCGGCGCGTAATCGAAGCCAGCCACTGGGATCAGTCCACGCTCACGTAGTCGGCGCCTTCGTAGGCGCCGGTGGCCATCTTGTGTCGCTGCAGCAGCAGATCGTTGAGCAGGCTGGACGCGCCGAAGCGGAACCGGTCCGGGGTCAGCCACGCCTCACCCGCCACCTCGTTGACCATCACCAGGTAGCGGACGGCGTCCTTGCTCGTCCGGATCCCCCCGGCCAGCTTCACGCCGCGGATCTCTCCGGTGGCGTCGGCGAAGTCGCGCACCGCCTCGAGCATGACCAGCGCGACGGGCGGCGTCGCAGCGGGAGTGATCTTGCCGGTGGACGTCTTGATGAAGTCCCCACCGGCGAGCAACGCCAGCCAGGACGCCCGGCGCACGTTGTCTAGGGTCGCCAGTTCACCGGTCTCGAGGATCACCTTCAGGTGCGCGTCGCCGCAGACCGCCTTGGTGGCGACGATCTCGTCGAAGACCTCGCGGTATCGCCCGGCCAGGAACGCGCCGCGGTCGATGACCATGTCGATCTCCGTGGCCCCGGCGGCCACCGCGTCGCGCACGTCCTGCAGCTTGGTGGGCAGCGCCGCCCGTCCGGAGGGGAAAGCCGTCGCCACGCTCGCCACCGCAACGTCCGTCCCGCGCAGGGCCTCGACACACACGGCGACGAGGTCCGGGTAGACGCAGACCGCGGCGACCGCGGGCACGGTCGGGTCGCTCGCGTCCGGACGTGCGGCCTTCGCGCACAAGGAGCGCACCTTGCCGGGAGTGTCGGCGCCTTCGAGTGTGGTGAGGTCAACCATGCTGATCGCGGTGTCGATGGCCCACCGCTTGGCGGTGGTCTTGATGCTGCGCGTGGCGAGCCCGGCCGCCCGGGCCTCGGCACCCACCTGATCGACGCCGGGCAGACCGTGCAGGAAGCGCCGCAGGGTGGCGTCGTCGGCGGTCAGCAGCGCGAGGTCTGACCCCAACGTGCTGCTCACGATGTCAGTCTAGGTCTGCACGGCGGATTCCGATTAGGGTTCGGATCCGTGGACACGCTGGTCGTCGACCACCCGATCGCCCGATCGCGGCTCACGGTCATGCGCGACGAGCGCAGCAGCAACGCCGAGTTCCGCGCGGCGCTGCGCGAGTTGACGACGCTGCTCCTGTATGAGGCCACGCGTACGGCGGCCGCGCGCGAGTTCCCGGTGCGCACGCCCGTGGGTACGGCGACCGGCACCACGCTCGCCCACCCACCGCTGCTCGTCCCGGTACTGCGTGCCGGGCTGGGCATGGCCGAGGCCGCATTCAATCTGCTGCCCGAGTCGCAGATGGGCTTCGTCGGCCTGGCTCGCGACGAGCACAGCCACGAGCCGCATCCCTACATGGCGTCGCTGCCGGAATCCCTCGCCGACCGGCCGGCCATCGTGTTGGACCCCATGGTGGCTACCGGCGGCTCGCTGCTGCACTGCGTGTCGTTGCTGGCCTCGCGCGGAGCGTCCGACATCTCCGTGGTGTGCGTGCTGGCCGCGCCCGAGGGTCTGCGGCGGTTGGCCGACAGTGGTCTGGTCGTGCGCCTGGTCACGGCGAGCATCGACGAACGCCTCGACGACAACGCGTTCATCGTTCCGGGGCTGGGGGACGCGGGCGACCGGCAGTTCGGCCCCCGGTAGCGCGCCGATCGACTACCGCGGCGCGGAGAGGCGCCGCACCAGCGCGTTGCGGATCGCGGGCCATTCGTGGCGCAGGATCGAGTACACGGCGGTGTCCCGTAGCGTGCCGTCCGGCATGATCTTGTGACTGCGCAGGACGCCGTCCTGCTTGGCGCCGAGGCGTTCGATGGCGCGCCGCGACTGCTGGTTGAGCCAATGCGTACGGAATTCGACGGCGATGCAGTCGAGACGGTCGAAGGCGTGCCCGAGCAGCAGCAGCTTGCTCTCGGTGTTGGTTCCGGTCCGCTGGGCCGACGCAGCGTTCCACGTCCCGCCGATCTCCAGGCGGCGGTTTTCGCCGTCGATGTTGCAGTAGGTGGTCACGCCGATGACGGTGTCCGTGGCCCGACGCCGCACCGTGAACGGCAGCATGGCGCCGGCGGCCTGCTGGGCCACGTAGTCCTCGATCATGTCGGCCATGCGCTCGGGACGGGGGACGGAGGTGTAGGAGAGCGTCCACAGCTCACCGTCGCTCGCGGCGGCGACCAGAGCGTCGTGATCAGCCGGTTGCAGCGGCGCCAATGTCACCAGCTCACCGGTCAGCCTGACCGGCTCGACGAAGGCCACCGGCGCACCCTAAGCGTTGCGAAGTGCGGCCGCCTCGCGTCGGCGACGTCGTACCCGTTGTACCCCGGACCGTGACCACATCGTTACGGTCAGCGTATGCCGGTCGGCGACGCACGCGGTGCACAGTGAGGCGGACAGTTGGGGGTGGCGTGCGGTCTGGGCGGTGGACGGCGGCACTCGTTGCGGCCGTCGTGGTGTTCGCCGGTTGCTCGAACGACCCGCACCACAGCGCGCCTTCACCGGCCGCCAGTAGCGCGGCCGGCGTCCCAAAACCGGCGCAGTGCGCGGCCTGGACGTGCACCCGCGCGCAGTCCGTCGAGCTGCCCAACGGCTTCGCCGTCAGCCTGTGGCACGCCGGCCAGGCTGGCGACTTCGCCACCCGCCCGGTGGTGGAGCTGGCCCAGGGTGCGGCGGCCGTGCAGTGGATGGTCGCGGCGGACGGCTACGGCTGGGCCGGCACGCTGACCTGCTCGGCGTCGGGGACGGAGCCCACCTGCGTGCTGCTCGACGGCCAGGGCGCGCATTCCGGCCTTGCCCAGGAGATGGTGCTGCGCCACGGCCTGCTCGTCGACGCGGGCACGGTGTCCGGCGACTCGAGCACGGTTCTCGCCGCCGATCTCGACCACGACGGAGACCTCGACGTCATCGTGCTCGACAGCGACTTCACCCCGAACTACGCCGCCGGGCACCTGTTCTGGCGGACCTACCAGTTCGACGGCACCTTGGCGTCCACGGGGTGCGCGCCGGCCGCCGACGTGCACGCCGCCCCACCGACCACGCTGCTCACAGGTCCGTGCCCGGCGCGGCCGCACGGCTGAGCAGGGCGGTCACCTCACCGCGCAGCCGTGCCAGCTCCGCGTCCGCGCGCGCCGCCGAGCCGTCCGGCGCGACGACCTCGAGGTAGGCCTTGAGCTTGGGTTCGGTGCCCGAGGGGCGAACGACGACGCGGCCGCCTGGCCACGTCCAGCGCAGCCCGTCAGTGGCCGGCAGTAGGTCGTCGACCGCAACTACCGCGCCGAGCAGGTTCGGCGGCCCGATCCGGCGCAGGTGCAGCATGATCGCGTCGATGACGGCCAAATCGTCCACGCGCAGCGAGACCTGGTCGGTGGCGTAGCGGCCGTAGTCGGCGGCGAGCTCGTGCAGCCGCGGCGGCCGGGACGAGCCCGCCGGGGGCAACTGCGCGGCCAGCTGCGCGACGAGCAACGCCGCACTGATGCCGTCCTTGTCTCGGACGAGGTCCGGGGCCACGGCGTAGCCGAGCGCCTCCTCGTAGCCGAACACCAGGTCAGGGGCGGCGCGGGAGATCCACTTGAACCCGGTCAAGGTCTCGGCGTAGCCGACGCCGTGCCGGGCCGCCATGGCGCCCAGCAGCGACGACGACACGATGGTCGTGGCGTACGTGCCGCGCACGCCGCGTTGCAGCTGGAAGTCGGCGAGCAGCACGCCCAGCTCGTCACCGCGTAGCGCGCGCCAGCCGCCGGCGTCGGGCACGGCGACGGCGCATCGGTCGGCGTCCGGGTCGTTGGCGATGACCAGGTCGGCCGCGACACTGCCGGCCAGCGCCAGGGCCTCGTCGAGCGCGCCCGGCTCCTCAGGGTTAGGGAAGGCGACGGTGGGAAAGTCGGGATCGGGCTCGGCCTGGTCCGCGACGACGACGACGTCGGCGAAGCCGCCTGCGGCCAGGACGCGCCGGACGATGCTCGTACCGACGCCGTGCAGCGCGGTGTGAACGATGCGCAACCTACGAGGTCCGGGGACGGCCCGGCCGGCGACCGCCCCCACGTAGTCGTCGACGATCGACGCGTCCAGCACGTGGCCGCCGTCGGCCAGCGCGATCGACCGCGCCGGACCGGCCGCGCGGATCGCGGCCTCGATCTCGACGTCGGCCGGCGGGATGATCTGCGCGCCGTCCTCGGCGTAGACCTTGTAGCCGTTGTCCGCGGCCGGATTATGCGACGCAGTAACCATGATCCCGGCGGCGGCGCCCAGCCGGAGAACGGCGAAGGCGAGCACCGGCGTCGGCAACGGACCGGGCAGCAACGCGGGACGCAGGCCGGCGGCGGCCAGGACGCCGACCGTGTCGTGGGCGAAGGCCGCCGAGCCGTGCCGGGCGTCGTACCCGATGACCACGGTGCGGCCGGCGCGGCCGTGCGCGTGCAGCCACGCGGCCGCGCCGGCGGCGGCGCGGCGGACGACCGCTCGGTTCATGCCGTTCGGGCCGGCACGCAGGCGACCGCGCAGCCCGGCCGTCCCGAAGGTCAACGGGGCGGCGAAGCGGTCGGCCAGTTCGGCGACGTCATCGGCATCGAGCAGCTTCTGTAGCTCGGCGGCGTCCGCGGCGTCGACGTCGTCGGCAATCCACGCTTCGACCTCGGCCCGTAACGCGCTATCCACGGGCGCGCACCTCGTCGATGCCGAACTCGGCGCCGGTGTACTCGCCGCCGACCGTACCGTCATCCGCCGGTCCAGGCTCGACCTGGCCGGTGTACAGGTCCGCGTCGTCGTGTGGCTCGTAGCCGATGGCGCGGCCGGCGTCGAGTGACCACCAGCGGCGGGTGTTCGCCGAAACGCCCCACACCACGGCGTAATCGAGGTCGGGGGCGCGTAGCGCGGCGTCGACCAGCCGCGCGCAGTCGTCCGGGGACAGCCAGGTGCTGAGCGCGCGCCGGTTCGGCGGTGTGTCCGCGCAGGTGCCGATGCGCAGGCACGCAACCTGCAGCCCGTACCGGTCCACGTAGTAACGGGCCAGCCCCTCGCCGAAGACCTTGCTCACGCCGTACAGGGTGTCCGGCCGCGGCGGGCTGTCCGCAGGAAGGTCGGCCGCGTGCGGCGTGAAGCCGACGGCGTGGTTGGACGACGCCCACACCACGCGGCGGACGCCGTGTCGGCGGGCCGCCTCGAACACCTGGTAGAGCCCGTCGATGTTGGCCGCGCGGATCGTCTCCCACGGCGCCTCGGTGGGTTGGCCGGCCAGGTGCACGATGGCGTCCACCGACTCGTCCATCGCGGCGTCGAGCACCGCGGGATCGGCGACGTCGCCGACCACCGCTCCGGGAAGCGGTGTGCGGTCGAGCAGTCGCAGCGTCCAGCCGTAGGACGGCAACCGGTCGCGCAGCATGGTGCCGATCCGTCCCGCGGCCCCGGTCAGCAGAACGGTCACCTCGTCAGAGCTTCGCGATCAGCTCGCGGAGCAGGTGGCCCATCCGGACGGCGGAGGCTCGCCCGACCGCGAGCACGTCCTGGTGGTCGAGCTTCTCGCCAAGTCCCGCCGCCAGGTTGGTCACGAGCGACAGGCCGAGCACCTCGGCGCCTTCGGCGCGAGCGGCGATCGCCTCGGGCACCGTCGACATGCCGACGAGGTCGGCGCCCAGGATGCCGGCCATCCGCACCTCGGCCGGGGTCTCGTACTGCGGTCCCGGGAACATCGCGTACACGCCCTCAGTGAGGGTCGGGTCGATGGAGCGGGCCAGGGTGCGCAGCCGTGGCGAGTACGTGTCGGTGAGGTCGACGAAGCGCGGCCCGACCAGCGGTGATCGCCAGGTGAGGTTCAGGTGGTCGCTGATCAGCACCGGGTCGCCCACCTGCAGCCCGGGACGTAAGCCGCCGCATGCGTTGGTCAACACGACGACACCGCAACCGGCCGCCACCGCGGTTCGCACACCGTGCACGACAGCATCGAGGCCGAGCCCCTCGTAGGCGTGCGTGCGGCCGAGGAAGGCCAGCACCCGCCGTCCCGCGAGGTCGAGCGAGCGGACCCGACCGGCGTGGCCGACGACTCCGGGCGGCGGGAAGCCGGGCAGGTCCGTGACGGCGACGTCGGCCGTCGTCGACCCGAGCACGTCGGCGGCGGGCACCCACCCCGAGCCGAGCACCACAGCCACGTCGTGCTGGGGTACGCCGGTCACATCGGCCAGCACGCGTGCGGCGTCGGCAGGGGTTTCCGTCACGGCGGCGGAGCCTAGTCGCGACGTCTGGCCGATCGGCTCAGGACAGCTGTGAGTGATCAGGTCAGGCCGAAGAGGGTCTCGGCATTGCCGGAAGCGATCTTGGTGCGCGCCGCGGCGTCAGGCATGGCGTCGAAGAACCGCTCGATCGCAACGGCGTCGGGTCGGTGGAACGGATAGTCGGTGGAGAACATGACCTGATCCGCAGTGGTGAAGTCGAGAGCGTGGCGCAGCAATCGCTCCTGAAGCATCCCGCTGCTCGTGATGTGGATGTTGGTCTTGAGGTAGTCCGATACCCGCCGTTCGAGGTTCTTGGCCACGCCGGACAAGCTGTCGACCCGGTCCATCCAGAACAACAGCATCTCCCCCCAGTGACCGAGCACAACGTGCAGATCTGGGTGGCGGTCGAACGTGCCCCTCAGGATCAGGCGCAGCGCGGACAACCCGGCGCTGGCGATCGGGTTCAGCCTGCTGTGCATCGGCGTCGCCGCGTTCACGTTCCTGCTCGACTTCGACATGATCGACAAGGGCATCCGGCAGGGCGCGCCCGAGCGCTTCGCCTGGTACGCGGCCTTCGGCCTCACCGTGACCCTGGTCTGGCTCTACCTGGAGATCCTCCGGCTGCTGAGCTACTTCCGAGACTGATCGTGTGCGGCCCACGGACCC
>CAXTNQ010000119.1:0-9108 GCA_964245745.1 uncultured Jatrophihabitantaceae bacterium | reverse complement strand
CTCGGGTCCCTTCCTTCACCGCCGCGAACACTTCCTCGCCGACGTTGTCGAGCAGAACGACGCCGTGCCGGACGAGTACGTCCGGGCCGAGGTTCGGATAGCGGCCGGAGATGCTCGGCTGGGCGTTCACGACGCCGGCCACTTTCGCGGCGACCAGGGACTCCGCCGCGCTGCGGTCGAGGTCGACGTGGTCGATGACCGCGATGTCACCGGGGTTGAGCCGACCGACCAACCGACCGGTGCGCCGGTCGAGGCGCGCGACGCCGCTGACGCCGGCCAGGCCGTCGCTACGTCCCCGGCGTATCGGGGCCAGCTTCATGGGCACTCATGGTGCCATCGGGAGCTAAGCCTGGGCCGCCGCGCCACGCGGTGTACGGCTTTGTCGGCCCGGTCACTTCGTCATCGCCCTCGGTCGCGTTCGGCCCGGTCCAGGAGCTCAGCGGCATGGTTTTTGGCCGTGGCCGAGTCGGAACCGGCCAGCATGCGGGCGAGCTCGGTGATCCGCTCGGCGCCATCGACGGTGCGTACGTCGCTGCGAGTCACGCCGCCGGCAGCGGACTTGCGCACCGTGACGTGCCGGTCGCCGTAGGCGGCGACCTGAGCCAGGTGCGTGACCACGACGACCTGGCGGTCGCGCGCGAGGCGGGCGAGGCGGCGTCCCACCTGCACGGCGACGCGGCCACCCACTCCGGCGTCGACCTCGTCGAACACCATCGTCGGGACCGGATCGCTAGCGGCGAGACAGACCTCGACCGCGAGCATCACCCGGGACAGCTCGCCTCCGGATACGCCGCGAGCCAACGGCAACCACGTCGCGTCCGGATGCGGGCGCAAGCGCAGCTCCACCTCGTCCACGCCGTCCGGCCCGGCGGCCACCTCCTCGCCGTCGATCGACAGGGTGGCGGCGCCGGCCGACGCCGTACGGCGCCGCACGGTGACCTCAACCGCGGCGTCGGCCATGGCCACCGCCGCCAGCTCCGCGGTCACCTGCTGCCCGAGTTCGCCGGCGGCTTTGGTCCGGACGACGGATAGCTCACCGGCCCAGCCGGCCGCCTCGTCCGCGGCCGCGTCGCGTAGGGCCTGCAGCGCCTGCAGCGCCTCCGCGGAGACGTCGAGTGCCGCTATGCGGTCGCGCGCCGTAGCGGCCCACGCGAGGACGCCGTCGATAGTCCCGCGCCCGGTCGGGTCGTCGCCGTACTTGCGGGTGAGCGCGCGCAACACCGCCCGGCGCTCCTCGATCTCGGCCAGCCGCTCGGGGTCGGTTTCCAGGCCGTCCGCGTAGCCGGAGAGGTCGGCGCCGAGGTCACCCGTCGCGGCAATCAACTCGTCCAGCGCGGCGGCGGCGGCGTCGAGCTGCGGGTCGGACCCGGCCTGAGCGTCCAGACTGCGTCGGGCGCGGCCGAGCAGCGTTCGCACGTCCGTGTCTGAGGTGAGATCGTCGGGGTCACCGACGAGTAGGTCGTGGGCCATCTGGGCCGCCTGCCTCAGCCCGTCGGCGTCGGCCAACCGCCGGGCCAGGGCGGTCAACCGCTCGTCCTCGCTGGGCTGAGGGTCGGCCGACGCGATCTCGTCCAGGCCGTAGCTCAGCAGATCGAACTCCTGGCGCAGCTCGCGGGCGCGTCGGGTGCGGTCCTCGAGGGCATCGGCAGCAACGCGCCACCGGCCGTACGCGCTGGCGTAGGGCCCGGCGTCGAGACCGGCGTAGCGATCGACGGCGGCCCGCTGCTCGGCGGGACGCGTCAATCGCATCTGGTCCGCTTGACCGTGGACGGCGACCAGGTGCTCGGCCAGCTCGCCGAGCACCCCTACCGGCACGGGCGCACCGCCCACGTAGGCCCTCGACCGGCCGGTCGAGCCGACCGTGCGCCGCAGGATCAGTCCGCCGTCCTCGTCGAGGGCGCCGCCCGCGTCGGCGACACGCGCCGCTACCCGATTGCTTTCCTCGAGGAACCGATTGTTCTCGTCTAGCCGGATCCGACCGTCGACGATCGCATGGTCGGTCCCGACGCGGATCCGAGCCGCATCGGCCCGGGCCCCGAACAGCAGCAGCAGGGCGGTGACGACCATCGTCTTGCCGGCGCCCGTCTCGCCACTCACCACCGTCAGCCCCGGCCCGAGCGGCAGTACGACGTCGTCGATCACGCCGAGGTTGCGGATACGCAGTTCCTCCAGCACCGTCGTTCTCCTTAGTCGGCCTCGTCGTCGGAGCCGCGGGGCTGCGGCGCACCGTTGACGTCCGGCCGGTCGCGGAACCCCAGGACGGGCAACTGGAACTTCGTCACGAGCCGAGCCCCGAAACTCCACTCCGCGAGGCGGGCGATCCGGATCGGAGCGACGCCCCGGCGGACCACGACCTGGCCACCGGCCGGCAGGTCGAACGAGCGCCGACCATCGCAACCCACCACTCCGGTCAGGTCGTGGCCGATGAGGTCAAGGCGGATCGTCGACGAGGGCGCGACGACCACCGGACGGGCAAACAGCGCATGCGCCGCGTTGGGTACGACCAGCATGGCGTCGACGTTGGGCCAGACGATCGGCCCTCCGGCCGAGTACGCGTAGGCGGTCGAGCCGGTCGGTGTCGCGCAGATGACGCCGTCGCAGCCGAACCGCAGGAGCGGCCGGTCGTCGACGGCTACCGCGATCTCGAGCATGCGCTCGCGAGTGCTCTTCTCGACGGTCACTTCGTTGAGCGCCCAGCTCGTCGCCAGCACGCGGCCGTCGTGGCGCACCTCGACGTCGATGGTGGTGCGCTCCTCGACGTCGTAGTGCCGGTCGACGACGGACGCCACGGAGCTGGCCAGTTCGTCCGGTTCGGCCTCGGCCAGGAAGCCGACCCGGCCGAAGTTGACACCGAGCATCGGCGCACCGGCCGGACGCGCGAACTCAGCGGCGCGCAAGAACGTGCCGTCGCCGCCGAACACCAGCACGATCTCCGCCCCGTCCGCCGCCGTCGCGCCGTCGACCACCCGGACCTTGGGCTCGGCACAGTCGAGGGCCTCGTCCGCCAGCATGCGCACCTCGAAGCCGGCGGCGCTGAGCCGGTCGATGACCGCCGTCGTGAGCCGCCGGATCTGGCGTCGATCGGTGTGCGCCACCACCAGCGCCGACCTCATGCGGACGCCTCCAGCATCTGCTCGATAGTGCTGCGATTCGCCCGGGGCTCGTCGGACCCGCTCCTCGCGCGCAGCCACAGAAAGAATTCCACGTTGCCCGCCGGACCCGGCAGTGGGCTGCGGGCGACGCCCGCGGTCCGCCAACCCAGTTCCTCCGCTCGATCAGCGACGCCAGCGACGGCGTCCAGCCGGGCCTCTGCCTCGCGCACGACACCGCCTCGGCGCAGGTGCTCCCGTCCGACCTCGAACTGCGGCTTGACCATCGGAAGCAGGTCCCCTGACGGCTCCGTACACGCGATCAATGCCGGCAACACCAGCCGCAGCGAGATAAATGACAGATCGGCGACCGTGAGCTCGGCATGCCCGCCGATGGCTTCCGGGGTCAACGCCCGGGCGTTCGTCCGGTCCAGAACGCGTACCCGTGCATCCGACCGTAGCGTCCACGCCAGCTGGCCGTAGCCCACATCGACGGCCACGACCCGCGCCGCCCCCCGGCGTAGCAGTACGTCGGTGAAGCCGCCGGTCGATGCGCCGGCGTCCAAGCAATGCCGTCCGTTGACCTCAATCGCGGGAAAGGCGTCCAGGGCGCCGGCCAACTTGTAGCCAGCACGCGACACGTAGCCGGGGTCGTCCGAGCGCGTCACGACGCGGATGGACGTCTCGGCATCGACCGCGGTGGCCACTTTGGTGGCGGCCACCCCACCAACCTCGACCGCACCGGCTTCGATCAACTCAGCCGCGTGCCCTCGGGACCGCGCCAGTGCGCGACGCACAAGCTCCGCGTCCAGGCGCTGCCGTCTCAAAGGCACAGAGCGCAATCAACTCACGGCGTCGGTGTCGTCCAGCGCCGACTGCAGGCGGCCGTGCACCAGGGCAAAGCGCTCGGCGTGCTCGCCGAGGGGAAGGCGTTCCACACCGTCGAGCAGTCCCAGCACGGTGTCGTCTTCGCGTGACCCTGACTCGGAAGGGACGGCCGCACCATTGAGCGGTGCGCGACCCGAACCGGATGGACGGCCGTCGGGATCGTCGGCGTCGGCCGCGTCAATGTGCTCGCTCAGCGCCTCTTCCTCTCGTTCGATCCGTCCGGACGATCGATCCGGGGAACCACTCGAAGCGATCCGCTCGCCGACGACCGGGCCCCCGACACACCGCCAATTGCAGCTGGCGCCCCGGCCGCCTGCGCATACGTCCAGTCGCGACGGTACCGTCGCCGCACCGGTCGGCAGAGCACGGCACGCTCATCTGTCGAGTGGCTCGGGGTGTCAGCGGCGAAGCGGTCGACGCAGGCCGAGCGGCCGCCGCAAAGCGGTCGACAGAAGGGACGGCGATGGCCACGGTTGACGAGTGCGAACAGGCCTTCGCGAAATTGGCCGCGCAACTGGCCACCGTGGATGCCGACACCCGTCGCAAGGTCGTACTCGATCGGTCCGTGACCTGTCGATTGCGCGACCTCGACATCGTGTTCGCCGGCCAGCTGCGTGACGGAGGACTGCATGACATCCGCCAGGTCGAGCGTCCCGACGGCCAGATACGGCTGAGCATGACCAGCGACGACCTCGTCAAGCTCACGTCCGGTCAGCTCAATTTCGCGACCGCCTGGGCGAGTGGCCGGCTCAAAGTCGACGCCAGTGTCTTCGACCTGCTCAAACTCCGATCGCTGTTCTGAGGCTCCGTACACGCCGTCACCGCCATCCGAGCTCGCGCAGTGCTCGCCGGCCCTCGTCGTCCACGGCGCTAACCTGCTCGACGCGCTCATGCCTGCCGTCGCGCGCCTGCCACGCCATGGCGCATAACGCCCGCAACGCGTCGATGGCCGAGCCTGGTGGGGCCGAGCTCGCGCCGGCGCTCAGGCTGACTCCCCCATCGGTGGGGCGCACCTGCCAGGCGCCACACCGCGCGGTACTACCGTCCGGCGCCACCTGCACGTAGGGGTGCGGTTCAAGTAAGGCAGTGACGTCCGCACCGAGATAGGTCGGACGCAGGTCCGGCCGAGCGTCCAGCAGGTCGCGAGGCGATGTCACTCCCGAGAGCACCAGCAAACTCGGGCACCCGGCCCGGGACGCACCCTCGATATCCGTGTCCAGCCGGTCCCCGATCACCAACGGTCGACGGGCGCCGGAGCGTTCGACCGTCTCGCGATGCATCGTCGGGTCGGGCTTGCCCGTGGACACCGGGGCTCTGCCGGTGGCGTGCCGCAACGCAGCCACCAGCGAGCCGTTGCCCGGCACCGGCCCCCTGGTGGACGGAATCGTGGCGTCCAAATTGGTGGCCACCCACGGCACACCCCGGTTGATGGCGACACAGCCCTCGGCCAGCAGGGACCAGTCAAGGTCCGGCGAGTAACCCTGGACGACCGCCACCGGCTTCGCGTCAGCGGAGTCGACGGGCACGAGGCCTCGCTCGCGCAGCGCCTCGATCAAGCCGGTGGTACCTACCACCAGGACGGGCGCGGCGGCCGGGAGCCGGTCGGCGAGGTAGTGCGCAGCCGCCTGCGCCGAGGTCACGACCTCGCCGGACACCGCACGGATGCCCAGACGGCTCAGCTGAGCGGCCACTGCCTGAGGTGTTCGAGCTGCGTTGTTGGTGACGAACGCCAACCGCATACCCCGCTCCCGGCACTGCTGCAGGGCCGACGGCGCACCGGGGACCGCGTCCGGCCCGACATAGACGACGCCGTCCAGATCGAGCAGCGCCACGTCGTAGATCTCGGCGAGCGGCACGTCGCTGGAACGCAGCCACTCGTGCTCGTCGGTCACCCGCGCCTCCGTCTCGCGTCGATGGCACGGTAGCCGGGAGGATCAGCCTGCGTAGCATCGCCCGACGTGACCTCCAGCCCCGATGGCCTCTCGCTGGCGCCGTTTCGCGGGCTCCGTCCGCAGGTCGGCACTGACCGTCTCGGCCGAATGTTGTGCCCTCCCTACGACGTGATCGACGATGACCTGCGGCGAGACCTGCTGGCCCGCGACGCGGACAACGCCGTAGCCGTCGTGCTGCCGACGGCGGCGGCGGACGAGGACCCGTACCACGCGGCCGCTCAGCGGTTGGACGGTTGGGTGACGAGCCGACTTTGGGCGCCGGACGAGACCGCGGCCCTGTACGTGTACGAGATGCGCGCGCCGGACGCCACCGTCACGCGGGGTCTGATCGGCGCCGTGGAATTGCGCGCCCCGGAGGACGGCGTCATCCTGCCCCACGAGAACACCATGGCGGGCCCGGTAGCGGACCGGCTGGCCTTGATGGACGCCACGCAGACCGACGTTGAACCGATCTATCTCGTGTACGACGGGGGCGGCGCGGCGACCGATGTCGTCCGCGAGGTCGACGACGAACCGACGCTGGCGCGGGCCCAGACCCCCGACGGCATCGTCCACCGGCTGTGGCGCGTCGTCGATCCGCACGTGCACGAGGAGGTCGCACGTGATCTCGCGAGCCGGCGAGCGTTGATCGCGGACGGCCACCACCGCTACGCCACCTACCGCCAGCTCCAGGTGCTTATGCACGAGCGCCGCGGCGCCGGCCCGTGGGACCGGGGGCTGACCCTGCTGGTGGACGCGACGGCCTACGGACCGCAGGTTCATGCGATTCACCGAGTGGTTCGCGGCCTCACGTTCGACGACGCTGTGAGGCCGTTGCAGGCTGCGGCTCACCTGACGTCGGTCGACGACGCGGCCACCGCGCTGCAGCGCTTGCCTCGCGACGACGGCTTCGCCGCCGTGCTCGCCGACGGAAATCGGGCCAGTGTCGTCCGAGGTCTGCCCTCGGACGTCTCGGCCGGCGGCAGTACGCCCGAAGAACCTGAGGCGCTGCGCCGGCTCGACGTCAGCGTGCTGCACGAGACGTTGGTTCGGCGGATATGGGGGCTGCCCGACGACGAAGCCGTCGTCGGCTACGCCCACACGATCACGGAGGCAATCGCGGAAGCCCGTCGCACGCACGGCACGGCCGTACTCCTGCGGCCCACGCCGGTAGGCGCGGTTGCGGCCGTGGCGACGGGCGGCGGCCGGATGCCACGCAAGTCGACGCTGTTCACCCCGAAGCCGGCATCCGGCTTGGTCATGCGTAGATTCGTCGACCAGTAGTCCGTCGTATCCGGATCTCATGTCGTGCTCGGCCGCGCCCGATGTCCCCTGACCACCCGAAGTGAACACACGTCCACCTCGTAACGGCTCGCTGGAGCACCCGTCGGGGTCCGCCAGAACCGCCGACGGAGGCTGCCTTCGACTTCCAGTTCGTCGCCGGACATCAGACGTAACGCCGACCTTCGCACCGGTGAACGCAGGGTTGAACAATCGATGCTGTCGACCTTGACCCGGTCGCCCTCTGGTCGCGGCACCGTCAGCCGGAAGCTGCACAGTTGATCGCCACTCGGGAGAATCCGCACAACGGGAGAACCAGACAACACGCCGCGCAGGAAGACGCGGTTCTCCTCCGGCGGTGCCTTCGACGTCATACCCGTCATCGTCGGGTGCGAGGAGTACGCCGCGTCGCCTTACTTGCCGGCTGTGGATTGCGTTCGCGACCTGTGGACGCCGGGGCTTGCCAATCAGGCCAGTGCGGCGGCTCGCTCCGCGGCGTCGGTGACGCCGTCGACGTCGAGGGCCGCCGAGGCGGCAAACCACTGCACGGCGTGTGTGGGTCGGCCGGCCGCGAGCAGAGCATCGGCGTAGGCGTACCAAAGGCGCTGTGCCCCCGCTCTGGGCCGCTCGCGGTCCAGACCGCCGCGGGCGAGCGCCGCCAGGGCAGCGTCCACCTGGCCGAGATCGCGGCGAGCGCCGGCCTCGACGATCAGCAGCTCCGCGTAGGTCTCCGGATCCAGCTTGCGGGCATCTGGATCCGCCGCCAGCCGGAGGGCTTGGGCGGGGCGGCCGAGGGCGCGTTCAGTGTCGGCCATCACCGGCAGGTTCCGAGGGTCACCAGAGATTCGGCGGGCGGCTCGCAGTTCGCGAAGCGCCTCGTCCCAGTGCTGCGCGTGGTAAGCGGCGATGCCAACTGCTTCACGCACCGCGCCCACCCGAGCGGCATGCGTCCGCGCGGCGATCGCGTGTCGCAGCGCAAGTTCGGGGTCAGAGTCCAACGCCAGGCCGGCGGCGACCAGGTGCTCGGCCACCGTCTGTGCCGTGCCCTTCGAGAGCGATCGCAGTTCGGCGCGGACTGGGCGGTCCAACATGGAGATGTCGACGCCCGCAGGGATCGCAGGTGCCTGGTCGGCACCACCCGGTCGTGGGGCATCAGCTCGAGCGGAGGACGCTCGCCCTCCCCTGGTGCTGGACGTTGAGCGCGCGATCGGACGTCCCGTCTCATGCCGCTTCGGCGCACGACGGCCTGGTTGATTCGCAGCGCGGCGATCGTCACGGCCCGGCCCGCGATCGGGGCGGCCATGGTCACCGCCGGCAATGTTGGCGGACGGCCCGCCGCGTTCCGAGGACCGGGCATTCCGGCCAGAGGAAGTCGCTGCGCGACCGGTCGACCCCGTGCTGCGACCAGGCGAACCAGCACCGCGACCAGGCGACCCTGCACCGCGGTTATCTGACCTCGCACCTCGGCTCGACGACCGCTCGCCGCGGCTCGACGACCGTGGCCCGCGCGCGGTTCGGCGACCGGTCGTCGGCGCCTCTGGCTCGTTGTCGCTGCTCCGACGGTCTCCGGACGGGACTTCCCGGCGCACGATCGCTGACCGATCCCGCTCGTGATCCGGCCGACCGCCACGCGCTGCCTGCCTCGACTGGCCGTCGGCGGCGGGTGCGCGACGTCCGCTCGACGCACCGTTCGTACGCCCCGTGGTCGACGTGCTCGTCCTCCGCCTTGCGGGTTCGGATGGAGTCACAACCTCACCTGCTCCTCGCTGACGATGATGCGCACCGAGCACGGGCCCGATCGGACAAGCACTATCAGGCAAACGATGAGGGCCGCCCAGCAGGCCGGGCGGCCCTCATCAAAGAATGTCCGGCGACGTCCTACTCTCCCACGCAGTGGCCCGCGCAGTACCATCGGCGCT
>CAXTNQ010000118.1:0-9195 GCA_964245745.1 uncultured Jatrophihabitantaceae bacterium | reverse complement strand
TGGTGACTAACGTTCTGAAGCGTGCTGGCGTGAGCGACGTCTGAACGACGTGTGGTCGAGCCGCTATGCTCTTCACGCTATGACGCGCTCGCTGCTTCTTCGCGGCCGCGACGAGGCCCGGTAGCTGACCGGTCGGCCCCTCGTCGCGGGCCGTTCTGCTGTGCCGACCGTCCATCCGTTGGTCGCACGTCAGAACACGAGAGAAGCAGCAATGAATCGTCAACAACCGTCCGGCATGCCGTGCCAGCGCTACCGGCCGTTCCCGGCGGTTCACCTGCCCGACCGACGGTGGCCGGGCCACACCATCGAACGGGCGCCGCGGTGGCTATCCACAGACCTGCGCGACGGCAACCAGGCCTTGATCGATCCGATGAACGACGTGCTGGTCCGCATGGGCTACAAGGAGATCGAGGTCGCCTTCCCGGCCGCAAGCCAGACTGAGTTCGACTTCGTGCGCGAGCTCGTCGAACAGAACCGGATCCCCGGTGACGTCCGGATCAGCGTGCTGACCCAGGCCCGCGAGGAGCTCATCGAACGCACCGTCCAGTCACTCGTCGGTGCCCAGCAAGGCACAGTGCACATGTACAACGCCGCGGCTCCGGTCTTTCGCCGCACCGTCTTCGGCTTTCCCGGGGACGGGCGCGCCGAGTGCCGGGCGGTCGCGGCCGACGGGACGCAGGCCGTCCTGAAGTACGCCGACATCTACCTGCCGGACACCGACGTCGGCTACGAGTACTCCCCCGAGATCTTCATGGACACCGAGCTCGACTTCGCGCTGGAGATCTGCGAGGCGGTCATGGACGTCTGGCAGCCCGAGGCCGACCGCGAGATCGTCCTCAACCTGCCGTGCACCGTCGAGCGCAGTACGCCCAACGTCTACGCCGACCAGATCGAGTGGATGTCGCGCCACCTGAGCCGACGCGAGCACATCGCGCTCAGCGTGCACACCCACAACGACCGCGGCACTGCCGTTGCCGACGCCGAACTGGCCGTGCTGGCGGGCGCCGACCGCGTCGAGGGATGCCTGTTCGGCAACGGCGAACGCACCGGCAACGTCGATCTCGTCACCCTCGGGCTGAACCTGTACAGCCAAGGCGTCGACCCACAGATCGACTTCCACGACATCGACGAGATCCGGCGCACCGTCGAGTACTGCAACCGCATCGACGTCCACGAGCGTCACCCTTACGCCGGCGACCTGGTCTACACCTCGTTCTCCGGCTCGCACCAGGACGCGATCAAGAAGGCCTTCGACGCGCGGGAGCGCGAGGCGGCAGACCGCGGCGTGTCCGAGAGTGAGCTGCCCTGGTACGTCCCGTACCTGCCCATCGACCCGAAGGACGTTGGACGGTCCTACGAGGCGGTGATCCGCGTCAACTCGCAGTCGGGCAAGGGCGGCGTCGCGTACCTGATGAAGGCCGACCACCGGCTCGACCTGCCGCGCCGGCTGCAGATCGAGTTCAGCCAGGTCATCCAGCGGCACACCGACGACGAGGGCGGCGAGGTCGAGTCGGCCGCGATGTGGCAGATCTTCGCCGACGAGTACCTGCGCACCGACACGTTCGAGCTGCGGAGCTTTGCGGCGTCCAGCGTGGACGAGGTGGAGCGTGTGGACGCCACTGTGCGCGCGGAAGGTGTCGACCACCAGGTGACCGGCGTCGGCAACGGCCCGATCGCCGCGTTCTGCCAGGCCCTGAGCGACGTCGAGCCCGGGGTGGGCACGGTCCGCGTGCTGGATTATGCCGAGCACGCCCTCACGTCTGGACGCGACGCCGAGGCCGCCGCCTACCTCGAGCTCGAGATCGGCGACCGGGTGCTGTGGGGGGTCGGGATCAGCGAGTCGATCGTGCAGGCCTCGCTGCGCGCCGTGGTCAGCGGGCTCAACCGTTATGTCCGGGACACGACGACGACGTAGAGACTCCGCCTAGTCGCCCTCCACCCGCGTGAGCGCGAGTTAGCGGCGAGAGCCGCGACCGGGCGACTTAGGAGATGCCGCCTAGCTGGACGCGATCGCGATGAGGATGATCACGCCGAGGATCGTGGCGACGATGCCGAGGACGAGACCGGCGATGGCGAGGCCGCTCGACGCTCCGGTCCGGCGTGCCCGGGACACCCCAACGCCTCCCAGGGTCGCCCCCACGATGCCGAGGAGCAGTCCCACGACGGGGATCCAGAACACGATCACGCCGAGCAGGCCGGTGACGAAGCCAGCCACGCCGACGCCGTCGGTCGGCGTTCTCGCGATCGGCGGGTAGCCGTACCCGCCGTACGTCGCCGGATGCGCGAAGCCCTGCGGCGGCCCGTAAGCGGGCGGTCCGTAAGGCGGTGGTTGGTAAGCCGGTGGTTGGTAAGCCGGCGGTCCGTAAGCCGGCGGCGGGCCGTACGTCCCGTGCGGCACCGGCGCACCGAAAGGCGGCGGCGAGTGCGACGGCGGAGGTCCGTAGGGCTGCGTCGGCGGCGGTGGCCGGTACGGCTCCGCGGACGTCGGCGTCCACTCCTCGGACGACGAGACCCACCACGGATCAGGCTGCTCGTCGCTCACGTCGTTGCTCCCGATGCCTGGTTCAAAGGGTCGGACTCAGGCTAACCGGACGAACCGCGGGCGGTTTGCGTTGGCTCGATGCCACAGAGGTGGAACGATCTCGCTGTTCGCCACTGTCCGTGACACCAGACGAAGGAACGAGCTCGTGACCGAACCGTCCGATCCTCAGACACCCGCGCCGGACCAGCCGACGGCGGCGATACCGTCCGCATCGACGAGCCCGGGCGAGACGCCCACCTCCGCGATCCCGCCGGCACCGAACGCGCCTGCGGACAGCACAACTGCGCCGAGCGGTCCGTCGCCCAGCGCTGCGTCGCAGAGCGCACCGCCGCCGAACTACCCGCCAGCGCAGCCGTACCAGTCGGCGCCGCCACCGTCCGCGGGCTACGGCTACGGACAGGGCGGTGGTGTTGCGGTGCCGCCCGGCTACCACTACGACGTGCAGAGCGGCCTGACCCTGCCCGACGGCACCGACCTCGCCAGCGTGGGCCGCCGGATCGGCGCGTACTTCCTGGGCATCCTGCTGTTCATCGTGACGCTGGGCATCGGCTGGATCATCTGGGGACTCCTGATCTGGCCGCGCGGGCAGACGCCCGCTTTGCAGGTCCTCGGTATGCGCTGCTACCGCCCTGAAGAAGGTCGGGTACCGGGCTTCTGGTGGATGGCCATGCGCGAGGTCATCGGACGTATCGCCGAAGGCATCCTGGGTGCTATCACCCAACTGACGTCGTTCATCCTGTTCTGCGTCACCAAGCAACGTAAGGCGATTCACGACTACGTCGCGGGGACTGTCGTCCTGTACGACCCCAACAAGTTCCTCGCGCCGCACTGACGATCTCGGACGGGTCCGTCGCGTCGCGGCGACCTCGCCGGGACGGCTACGACGATTCGGGGCTGCGGTCGGCCGCGGCGGATGAGGCCTCCTCGGGGTCCGTCGCGGCCGCTTCCGGTTCTTCGGGCGCCGTGACCTCGTACCACACGGTGCCGTCCGCACTTTGCGGGTAAGCCAGCGGGACGGGCGGCGGCGTGATCCCGGTCAGCGTGGCGCGATGCTGCCGGCGGACCCGCACGCCGACGACCATGAGCACGACCAACGCCAGGACGCCCAAGCCCCCGAGCACGATGCCGACGATACCGGCACCGGGCACAGAACCCGGCGCCGGACCGATCGCGACCTGGCCGGCCGGACGGGGCTGGACGACGACCGCTGCCGGTGGCGTGGCGACCGCCGCCTGCGCCTGCGCCCGGGCGACGAACGGGTCGAGCGCGGCGAAAACCGGATTGGGCAGCGAGCTGGTCAACGTCGCGGTGATCGCCGCCCGCGGGTCGACCGTGCCGTAGCCGTAGGCCGGGTCCGACGTCGCCGAACGGTGGTCGAGCGTGGCGAGGACGCGAGCCACGACATCACGTCCCGACAGCTGCGGGTACTTCGACCACACCAGCGCCAGAGCCGCCGACGTCAACGCCGTCGCCTGACTGGTGCCGTCGCCCACGTACGCAGCACCGGGCACTCGACCCAGGGACGGGATAGCGACCCCCGGCGCGGTCAGCGTCAGGTAAGGGTGGCGGGACGAGAAGCTCGCCACCTGCCCGTCGGCGTCGACGGCACCCACGGAAACGACGCCGAGGCACACGCCCGGGTCCTCCACCGGACTGCCTTCCTCACCGGAGTTGCCGGACGCCGCCACCACGACCGAGCCTTTGCTGATCGCGTAGGTGATGGCGTCCTGCTCGTCCTGCGGACAGGCGAGTTCGTCACGGTCGGCGCTGCGCCGGCCGCCCAGCGACAGACTGATGATCTTGCCGTTGTGATCGGCGGCCCAGCGGATGGCCTGCGGCACCTGGTCGCTGCCGACAGCGCGCGCGTCGTCCGTACCGCGAATCGGTACTGCGATCGGCAGGAGCTTGGCGTCCGGCGCGGCACCGGACAGCCCGTAGACGCCGGGCCGCCCGACCATCAACGAGGCCATCGCGGTGCCGTGGCCGAACGCGTTGAGCTCGTGGTCGGTCTGCCCATCGTGGCCGGGATCGCCGAAATCGGTGCCGGGCAGGAGGTTGCCGGTCAACTCCCGCAGTGCACCGTTGACGCCGGTGTCGATCTCGGCGATGACGATGCCCTGGCCGCGGGCACCGGCCGCCCAGAGCGACGGCAGGTTCCACGTGTCGAACCACCACTGCGGCGAGTCCGCCGGTCCCGGCGCCGCCGCCGCCGGCAGCGCGGTCGCCGACACCACGCCGATCGCCAGAGCCGCCGCGATGAGCAGGCGCCTCACGTCGCGCGCCACACGATCGTCTGTGGCGTGCTGGCGTAGCACTGGCCGTGCAGGGTGACGGGCGTCGAACCGGTCTTGGTCTGGGCGACGTTGTCGAAGCTCAACGTTGTGTAACTGCCGGTCACCGTGGCCTGGCCGTCAATCGCGATCTGCCCGTCGCTGTCGTTGGTCACTCGGAAGGACAGCGACGCCGACGGCTGGCCCGGCTTCGTGCTGCGCAAGGTCCCCGGGATGGCGCGGGTGTCCGCCGGGAGCGGGCACAGGGCCTGCGGGCGAGCCGTTCCCGCGAGGCACGCACGCAGTGAGCCATCGACCGCCGTCTGCACCGCGGCCCGTCCCGCCGGGCTGACGCCGATGTCGACGGCGTGCACGGTGCCCGCGACGAACCGGATGGTGCGGCTGTCCGCGCTGACGTTCAGGGCCGGCGTGTCCAGGGTGAGCGGCAGCGCGCCAGGGAACAGCGCAACCGTGCTGGTCGGCACGCTCGCGCCGGCGAGCGTCATACGGTGGCGCGCCGCCGAGACATTGAGCTGCAGGGCCACGGCCGACGGCGTCAAACGCCACCGACCGTCGCGGTCGATCATGTTCACTCGGTCGGACACCACGGTCGAGCCATCCGCGAACCCCAGCGCGTACTGGACGGTGGCCGTCGCCCGGGCGCCCGAGCGCTCGACGGCGACGACCGAGATCCGACTGATCGCCGCGGTCCTACGCTGAGCCCGCAGCACGTCGGACGTGAGGAAGCTCCGGTCGCCGTCAGGCAGGTCGCCGTAGCCGAGCGCGGCCGGTGCGTCCGCCCGGGCGACGGCCGCGAAGTAGGAGCGGGCCGTCGCCGCCGGGTCGGCGCGGTCCTCGAAGGCGAGGACGGCCACCACGGTGCCCACCACGATGAGGGCGAGCGCACCGCCGACCGCCACCCAGAACCACCGGCGGCGCAACCGACGCGCGGGCGGCGTTGGCACTGGCGGTGCTGGCGGCACGGTGCTCATGCGTCGACCCGCCGGCGTCCGGACAGCGCCCGGCCGAGCGTCACCTCGTCGGCGTACTCGAGGTCTCCGCCGACGGGCAGGCCGCTGGCCAACCGGGTGACCGTCAGCTCCAACGGTTTGACCAGCCGCGCGAGATAGGTGGCCGTCGCCTCGCCCTCGAGGTTGGGATCGGTGGCCAGGACGAGTTCGGTCACCGTCCCGTCGGCCAACCTCTGCATGAGCTCGCGCAGCCGCAGGTCGTCCGGCCCGACGCCGTCGATCGGGCTGATCGCGCCGCCGAGCACGTGGTAACGGCCGCGGAACTCTTGGGTGCGCTCGATGGCCAGGACGTCCTTCGGCTCCTCGACCACGCAGATGATCGACGGGTCGCGGCGCGGGTCACGGCAGATCCGGCACTCGTCCTGCTCGCTGACGTTGCCGCAGATGCGGCAGAAGCGGATCTCGGTCTTGACCCGGCGCAGCGTGCTCGCGAACCGCTCGACGTCGACGGGTTCCGCGGCCAGCAGGTAGAACGCGATGCGTTGCGCGCTCTTCGGACCGATGCCGGGTAGACGTCCCAATTCGTCGATGAGGTCCTGGACGGCACCCTCGTACATCACGCTGATCAGCCAGCGGTCAGAAGCCGGGAAGGCCGCCGAGGAGACCGCCGCCCAGTCCTCCAGCACCGCCGGTCAACGGCGCCATGGTTTGCTCGGTCAGCTCGCTGGCCGCGCGGTTGGCGTCGCGGACGGCGGCCACGATGAGGTCCTGCAGGGTCTCCACGTCGTCCGGGTCGACCGCCGTCGGCGAGATGGTGAGCGCCTTGAGCTCTCCGGAGCCGGACACCGTGGCCGTGACCAGACCACCGCCGGCACTCCCGGTGACCTCGGCATCGGCCAGCTCGGCTTGGGCGTCGGCCAGCTGTTGCTGCATCTTCTGGGCCTGCTTCATCAACTGCTGCATGTTCGGCTGGCCACCACCGCCGCCGAAACCCCCGCCGCGCCCGCTCAAGTCAATTCCTCTTAGCGCAAGCGCTCATCGGTCGGTCGCTCCGCTCCTCTTGCGGCAGCGACTGCTGCCGCATCGATGCTCGCTCACTGCGTCAGCCTATCCGTCGTCGACGGGCCGCGCGCCCAGCGTGGCGTGCAGCAGGCGCAGCGCCTCGGCCTCCGGATCGACCGGCGAGGCCGGTGGGTTCGGCGGCTCGGAATCGTCGCGCGGATCCGCTTCGTCCGGTGCCTTGACGCGTGGACGCGTCGACCCGTGATCCGCGGTCGCAGTGGGCGTCCGGCCGGGGCCGCCGTCCTCGCCGGTGCGCACCTCGACCTGCCAGCGGCCCGGCACGACTTCGCCCAGCGCGGTGCGCAGCACCTCGAGGTTGCTCTCCTCGCTGATCATCCGGGCCAGCGGAGCACTCGGCGCTCCGAGGGTGATCAGCTCTCCGTCGACCGCCAGCACCTGCGCTTCGAGGAGCAGCGCCCGGGTGCGTTGCCGGATCCGCTTGGCGGCGTCCAGTACCTCGGGCCAGATCTGACGAAGCCCAACGGCGTCGATCGGGCCGGATGTTGGCGTCGCCGGCGGTGGCGTCGCAGTTGGCGTCGCGGTTGGCGTCGCTGGCTTGGGCGGCGTTGCCGGCTTCGCGAGCTTGGCCGGAGCGGCTTCGGGCGCCGTGGGCTCTTCGACCTGCGGCGGCCCGGTCGGGGCGGGTGCGCGGTTCGTCTGCGCCAGGGCCTGCCCACGCTCCAGCCGCTCCACCCGCTGCAGCAACGCCGCGGCATCGGTCGAGGCGTCGGGCAGTTGCATGCGAGCGCACAGCAGCTCGAGGACGAGCCGAGGTGACGTCGTCCCCCGCATCTCGATCAGTGCGTTGTGCACGATCTCGGCGTACCGGGTGACGGTGGCGCCGCCGAGGCGAGCCACCTGATCGGCCATCCGACGCAGCGTGTCTTCGGGACAGTCGAGCAGGCCGCGTTCGCCGGCGTCCGGGACGGCGTCGAGCACGATCAGATCGCGGAAGCGGTCGAGCAGATCGGCGGCGAACCGCCGCGGGTCATGGCCGGCCTCGACGACCCGATCGACGGTTCCGTACACGCCGGCCGCGTCGCCCGCGGCCAGCGCGTCCACTATGTCGTCGAGCAGCGCGGCGTCCGTCACCCCGAGCAGCCCGACCGCCTGCGCGTAGGTCACTCCGGCGTCGCCGGTGCCGGCGAACAGTTGATCGAGCACCGACAGCGCGTCGCGCACACTGCCGCCGCCGGCGCGCACGACCAGCGGCAACACCGCCGGCTCGACGCCGACGCCCTCCGCCTCGCAAATCTGCTCGAGGTGCGAGCGGAGCACGCCGGGCGGCACGAGCCGGAACGGATAGTGATGCGTGCGCGAGCGGATGGTGGGCAGCACCTTATCCGGCTCCGTCGTCGCAAAGACGAACACCAGGAAGTCCGGTGGCTCCTCGATGAGCTTGAGCAGGGCGTTGAAACCCTGCGTGGTGACCATGTGTGCCTCGTCGACGATGTAGACCTTGTACCGGTCGCGCACCGGCGCGTAGAACGCGCGCTCACGCAGGTCGCGCGCGTCGTCGACTCCGCCGTGGCTCGCGGCGTCGATCTCGATGACGTCGATGGAACCGGGGCCGTTCGGCGCGAGCTCCACACACGAATCGCAGATCCCGCACGGGGTCGGCGTCGGGCCCTGGACGCAGTTGAGCGACCGCGCCAGGATGCGCGCGCTGGAGGTCTTGCCGCAGCCACGGGGGCCGCTGAACAGGTAGGCGTGGTTGATGCGTCCGGACTTCAGCGCCTGGGTCAGGGGACCGGTGACGTGGTCCTGTCCGATGACCTCGCCGAAGGTGGCCGAGCGGTATTTGCGGTACAGGGCGAGCTCGGGCACGGCGTCGAGCCTAGGCCAACCGTCGGACGTGGCGACGGGGATCAGAGGGGCGGCCGGGAGCACGAAAGGACCCCCCGCGCACCCGCCAGAGCCTGCTTATCCTTGCTGCCTTCCGGCCCTGGGGAGGTTCACAGGGTGCGCGCCGCACGAGGGGTCGAGGCCCGAGTCTAACCGTCCCGCTTGCGCAAGTGCGCGGCAAGGTGACGAGGGGACGATGGATACGAACGCGGCGATTCGGCAGCCGCCTCGGCCGGCCCGTATCCTCTCCGGCGGAGGATTCGCCTAGTGGCCTAGGGCGCACGATTGGAAATCGTGTTGGGGGCAACCCCTCGCGGGTTCAAATCCCGCATCCTCCGCCAGCTCGCTCGCTGCCTTCAGGACAGTGCGCGCGGCGCGCAACGGACGAAGGCCGGCCGGACGTGTTGACGTCCGGCCGGCCTCGACATGCCCCTCGAACCAGCTCGAGCCGGCCCCCCCCCGTTAAGCGCCGCCGCTAAACAAGCCTTTAACAGCCATGTCCCGC
>CAXTNQ010000117.1:0-9266 GCA_964245745.1 uncultured Jatrophihabitantaceae bacterium | reverse complement strand
ATACGGGATCGGCGCGTAAGGCGGCGCCGGCCAAGACGGCGGCTCGGCGCCGCTCCGCCTGATCGGCGGCTGTAGCCGCACTGCCTAATCGGCGGTTGTCGCCGCACTGCCTGATCTGTTCAGAAGAGCGCAGCCGGCGCCCCAGCTACGCGAGGTACCGTCAGCCGCCGTGCCTGCCGCCCTGCGATCCTCGCTACCCCGGCCCTCCGTCGCGGCCCGTACGGCGCGCTTGGCCGAGGTCGACCTGCCTTCCGTCGACCTCAGCGTGCCGCCCTGGCCGGCGCATCGCGTGGACATCGGTAGCACCTCCCTGCTCGTGCGGTCCACACCGGCGACGGAGGCGAACGCTGAGCCGGCGCTCTACGTGCACGGGCTCGGTGGCTCGTCCACGAACTGGACGGACCTGTCCGGGCTGCTCGCGCCGTGGCTCGACGGCGAGGCGATCGACCTGCCGGGCTTCGGCCAGTCCGGTCCGTCGCCGGACGGGCGCTACTCGATCAGCGCGCACGCCCGTACGGTCGTGCACTACCTCGAGCAGTCCGGCCGCGGGCCGGTGCATCTGTTCGGCAACTCGATGGGCGGCGCGATCGCCATCCGGCTGGCCGCCCGACGTCCCGATCTGGTGCGCACGCTGACCCTGATCTCGCCCGCGGTTCCCGACCTGCGGCCGGCGCGCGCCGTCCGTGATCCGTGGCTGCCGCTCGCCGCCCTGCCCGCAGTCGGACCGGCCGCCCTGCGCCGGCTCGAGCGCATGGAGCCCGAACGCCGCGCCCGAGGCGTCATCGAGCTGTGCTTCGCCGATCCCTCGCTCGTACCGGCCAATCGGCTGGCCGAGGCGGTGGAGGAGATCAAGCGTCGAGCGTCCAACGGCTGGAGCTCGGACGCATTCGTGCGCTCCTTGCGCGGGCTCATTGCCTCCTACCTCGTGCCCAGCGAACGTGGCATGTGGGCGCAGCTGCGTTCGATTGCGGCTCCCAGTCTGATCGTTTGGGGCGACCGTGACCGGCTGGTCGACGTCGCACTTGCTCCGCGGGTGGCGCGCACGCTGCCGCACGGGCGGCTGCTCGTGCTCGACCGGGTGGGGCACGTGGCCCAGATGGAGCGACCGCTTCCCACGGCTCGAGCGATCGTCGCGCTACTGGAGGACGCCGCCAGCCACCGACCGGTAACGCCCTTGCGCAAGCGGCAGACATCGCTACGTTGACCGCCGTGGAATCTGACGAAGACGTCATCGTTCTGCGGCGCGGCCTCGACCAGTTGGGCGGCCTGCTGGGCGACGTCGGCCCCGACGCCCTTGACCGCAGCACACCCTGTGCGCAGTGGACGGTGGGCGACCTCGTCGACCACGTTGTCGCCACGCCGAGCCGCCTGGCCCGGATGACGCGCGGCGAGAAGATCGACTGGACGGCCGCCACCGCACCGGCCGGTGATGACCCGACGGCGGCGTTCGCCTCGGGGGCGGACGACCTCGTGCGGGCCTGGCAGGAAGCGCCGGACACGTCCGGCCCTAGTCCCCTCGACTGGCAGAGCGCCGAACTGGCCGTGCACACGTGGGACCTCGCGACCGCCCTCGGCCGCTCGACCGCGGACTTCGACGCGGAGATCGCCGAGCGCGGGCTGACCTTCATGCGCGCCAACCTCACTCCGGACACGCGCGGCCCGGCGTTCGGACCCGAACAGCCCGCGCCGGACGGGGCGAACGCCTACGAGCGCATCGCCGCGTTCGCCGGCCGCTCGGTGTAAGACCGACACCGCACGCGCGGGCCACGTTCGGTCAGAACTTCGCCAGGGAGGCCTGCGACGCGGTGAAGAACCGGCGGGCGTGGCGGAACAGCACGAAGCTCACCAACGCCGCCACCACGAGCCCGACGGGCACGGCGACGGACAGCACGCCGCCCGCGGCCGTCACGGCCAAGGCCGCAGTGGCGCCGGCCAGTACGGCGGTGACCACCGTCAGCGTGCCGGCGTAGCGACGATGACCTGGATGGGCGACATCCGGCGCGTCAGAACGGCGTCGAGCAGTCCGTCGGGCTGGCGCACGAAATCCGGATCTGCCGCCAGCATGACGACATGGCGGTCGAGCCCGCCACGTCTCACGTACTGCTCGCGGATCCGAGCTACCGCCAACGCGTACATGTCGTCTTCCACGCCGATCTGCAGGGCCCGTTCAACGGTGACTGCACCGAGAAAGGTCAACACCGGCAGCACGGTCAGCGCTGTGGCGTAGAACGCGGCACCCGCCTCGCTGGCCTGACCGACGAAGGCAAGCGCTACGAGGCTCGCGGACACGGCAGTGAGGAACGCGGTCATCCGGCTGCTGGCGTCGTTCACCATTGCCGCCCGCGCCGTCTGCAGGGTGAAGTGTTCCGTGGTGAGCGCGGTCATGGCGACCGACGCGTCCGGCTGGTCGTCCGCGCGCCGCGCTGCGTCGTCCCCGTCCACCGACTCAGGATGCTGGACGGCCACGTGGTTGGTCGAGTGCACCTCGGCCGGCCTGGTCGTCTCGACGGACTTTGCCCGGCTGCGGCACGCCGGCGCCGCCGCGCAGCGTGTCCGCGCGGGGCAAAGTGGGATGGCTACGCCGAGGGTGACAGTGTGGGCGCGTGCGCGATCCTGCTGAGCCGGGCTGGCTGCGCAGGTTCGTGGCCCGCTACGGCTGGCGCGCCTACGCCATCCCGGTGCTCAGCATCCTGACCATCCTCGCGCTGACCACGACGTACGGACACCGTTCCCCCGCCCCGACGCCCGTGGCCGGCGCGCCTGCGGTGAGCCCGTCCGGCCCCGCGGGTCAGACCGGGCCGCCGACGGCCTCGAGCGACGCCCGGCTGAAGATCGACGACCCGGGTCGCAACGCGCAGAACGAGGCGCTGGCGTCGGACGCCCTACCGGCGGGTGGCCAGTACACCGAGCGCGGTGCGGGCACCTTCCGCATCCTGCCCGGGCAGACCGGCCCGATCGGTCGCGGCGCGGTGCACCACTACACGGTCGAAGTCGAGAACGGCGTCAGCGGGGTCGATGTCGACGGGTTCGCGGCTCAGGTCACGAGCGTGCTCGACGACTCACGCAGCTGGACCGGCCCCGGCGGCGTGAGCCTGCAGCGCGTCGACTCGGGGCGGCCCGACTTCCGGATCGTGCTCACCTCGTCACTGACCGTTCGGCAGATGTGCGGATACGAGCTGCACATCGAGACGTCGTGCTGGTCACCGTCCGCGTCGACGGTGGTACTGAACGTCGCACGTTGGGTGCGTGGCGACACCGCCTACGTCGGCGATATCGCCTCCTATCACGTGTACATGATCAACCACGAGACCGGTCACGCCCTCGGCCACAGTCACGCGCACCAGTGCCTGCCCGACGGCAGTGCGCCGGTGATGATGCAGCAGACGATCAGCCTGAAGGCGGCGGACGGGCGACTGTGCGAGGCCAACCCCTGGCCGTTCCCGCCCGGTGTATCGGGTGCACCGGGTCCCGAGATTGCCGGCAGCTGACCGGGGTTCGCGTAGCGTGGTGGGCCGTGATGAGGGTGCGGGCAGGGACGGCGAGCCATGGTTGATGTGCCCGCCGAGCTCAAGGAGCTGTCCACGACGCTGGGCAGCATCGAGGCGGTGCTCGACCCGGACTCGCTGCGCCGCGATATCGCGCGACTGGAAGAGCAGGCCGCGTCCCCGTCGTTGTGGGACGACCCGCCGAACGCACAGCGGGTAACCAGCCGGCTCTCCCACGTACAGGGAGAGGTGCGACGGCTGGAGGACCTGCGTCGGCGACTCGATGATGCGCAGGTGCTGTGGGACCTCGGCGTCTCCGAGGACGACGTCGACTCGCGCGCCGAGGTCGAACGTGAGTTGCCGCCGCTGCGGCAGAGCATCGACGAGCTCGAGGTTCGCACCCTGCTTTCCGGTGAGTACGACGCCCGCGAGGCGCTGGTGACGATCCGGTCCGAGGCCGGCGGCGTGGACGCGGCCGACTTCGCCGAGATGCTGCTGCGCATGTACCTGCGCTGGGCCGAGCGGCACGGCTACCCGACCGAGGTGTTGGACACCTCCTACGCCGAGGAGGCCGGCATCAAATCGGCCACCTTCCAGGTCGAAGAGCCTTATGCGTACGGCACATTGTCCGTCGAGCAGGGCACGCACCGGCTGGTACGCATCAGCCCGTTCGACAACCAGGGACGGCGCCAGACGAGTTTCGCGGGAGTCGAGGTGCTGCCGGTCGTCGAGCAGTCCGACCACATCGAGATCCCCGACGACGACATCCGGGTGGATGTGTACCGATCGAGCGGGCCGGGCGGCCAGGGAGTGAACACCACGGACTCCGCGGTGCGTATCACCCACCTGCCGACCGGCATCGTGGTCAGCTGCCAGAACGAGCGCAGCCAGATCCAGAACCGGGCCAGCGCGATGAACGTCCTGCAGGCCAAGCTGCTCGAGCGGCGCCGCCAGGAGGATCAGGCCAAACTGGACGCGCTGAAGGACGCCGGCAACAGCTGGGGCAACCAGATGCGCAGCTACGTGCTGCACCCGTACCAGATGGTCAAGGACCTGCGCACCGGCTACGAGGTCGGCAATCCGCAGGCGGTTCTGGACGGCGACATCGACGGGTTCGTCGAGGCAGGCATTCGTTGGCGGCGTTCGTCCTGAGGGCCGTCGGACCGCCGTTTGGCTCTCGCACTGCGTTGCGTTAGGTAGGCTGCAATCCCGTGATTCGCCTGGACAACGTCTCCAAGGTCTATCCGGCCGGGACCCGGCCGGCACTGGACACGGTGTCGGTCGACATCGACAAGGGGGAGTTCGTCTTCCTCATCGGTCAGTCCGGATCGGGCAAGTCGACCGTGCTGCGGCTACTGTTGCGTGAAGAGCTGCCGACCACCGGCCAGGTAACCGTGGACGGACGCGACGTCGGCCGGCTCTCGCGTCGACGGGTGCCCGACCTGCGCCGCAAGATCGGTTGCGTCTTCCAGGACTTCCGGCTGCTGCCGAAGAAGAACGTGTACGACAACGTGGCGTTCGCGCTCGAGGTGATCAACAAGAAGCAGCGCGCCATCAAGCGGACCGTGCCCGAGGTGCTCGACCTCGTCGGCCTGGACGGTAAGGCCAACCGGCTGCCGCACGAGTTGTCCGGCGGTGAGCAGCAGCGGGTGGCGATCGCCCGGGCGTTCGTCAACCGCCCGCTGGTCCTGCTGGCCGACGAGCCCACCGGCAACCTCGACCCCGACACCAGTCAGGGCATCATGAGCTTGCTCGAGCGGATCAACCGGACCGGGACGACCGTGCTCATGGCCACGCACGACAACAACATCGTCGACGCCATGCGCCGTCGGGTCGTCGAGCTGGACACCGGCAAGATCATCCGCGATCAGTCGCGGGGCGTGTACGGGGTGGGTCGCTAGATGCGCGCCAACTTCGTGCTCTCCGGTGTGCGCACCGGGCTACGCCGCAACCTGATCATGACGGTTGCGCTGATCCTGACGACGGCCATCTCCCTGTTCTTCCTGGGTGGCTCGATCCTCACCAGCATGGAGATCGACAAGTTCCGCACGAAGTACGAGGGCAACCTCAACGTCTCGATCTACCTGTGTGGAACGACGAAGACGGCGACGTGCGCGCACGCGGTCACGCCGGCGGAGAAGGCGGCGCTGCAGGCCAAGCTCAACGCGGACCCACTCGTCAAGTCGACGGACTTCATCACCAAGGAACAGGCCTACGCCAACAACAAGGACCTGTTCGGGCCCGACGCCGCCAAGTTCATTACCGCGGACGACTTCCCGGACTCGTTCGTCCTCGGCCTGAAGAACATTCGCGCGGACTATCCGACCATCCGCAATACCTACGGCGCGCAGCCCGGCGTGGAACTCGTGCAGAACGAGAACGAGAGTCTGAAGACGATCCTCAACATCTTCGACTCCGCGCGGGTGGGCGCCCTGGTCTTCGCCGTGCTCGTGCTCGTGTGTGCGGTGCTGCTGATGGCCATCACCATTCAGGTAGCCGCGTCGCAGCGGCGCAACGAAACGAACATCATGCGGCTGGTGGGCGCTTCGCGATGGATGACCCAGCTGCCGTTCGTCATCGAGGCGGTGCTCGCCGCCCTCATCGGCGGACTGCTGGCCATTCCGGCGTTGTGGATCGCCAAGCTGCAGGTGCTGAACGGGATCTTCCGGGACTCGGTGCGCAACCAGGTGCTGCCCGACCTGCACTGGGGCGACGTCGTCGTGGCCGGCGGAACGTCGCTGATCATCGGCGTCGCCCTGGCGATGATTACGGCCTACGTCACGCTGCGCGCCTACGTGCGGTTGTGAACCAACCCCGGTCGAGCAATCGGCAGGGCGCGCCGAAACACACTGGGGTCACGGGCTCCCCTCGGAAACTCGTCGCGCAGAACCGCAAAGCGCGGCACGACTACACCATCGTCGATACCTACGAGGCCGGGCTCGTCCTGACCGGTACCGAGGTCAAGTCGTTGCGGCTCGGACGAGCGTCCCTGGTCGACGGCTTCGCCACCATCGACGACGGCGAGGTCTACCTGCGCAACGTCCACATCCCGGAGTACACCCAGGGCAGCTGGACCAACCACGAGCCTCGTCGGACCCGCAAGCTCCTGCTGCACAAGGAGGAAATCAGCCGGCTCATCGGCAAGACCCGCGAGAGCGGTTTTACTCTCGTTCCGTTGTCGCTGTACTTCTCGGACGGGAAGGCGAAGGTCGAGCTCGCCCTGGCGCGCGGTAAGCGGTCCTACGACAAGCGGCAGGACCTGGCGCGCCGGGACGCCGACCGCGAGGTGCGCCGGGTATTGGGACGGCGGGCCAAGGGCGCCGAGGTGTGACCGGCGGATGGTCGACGACGGGCACCTGACCTACGATGTGGTCGATGCCGCTCCGGAGCTCGATCGTGCGCCTGCGCCCGCACGACTGGGCGTCGCGGCCAGGATGCTGGCCGCGGTCCTGTATCTCGCGGCGGCCGCCCTGGCCGTCGTCGCGCCCTTCCTGACCGTCTACAGCGAGCGTTTCGAGCTGGTACCCGACGGGTCTTTGCCCGAGCAATCGGTCATCCTCTCCCTGGACGGTTGGGGCCGGGGACACGTCACGGCCGTCGCGGCGGAGAACTTCACGTTGCGCACCGGTCCGCGGTTCGGGGTGGTGTTGCTCGGCGCCGCGGTGGTGCTGGTCGCCGCAGCCGGCGTCGCCGGGTACGCGGCGATCCGGCGAGGCGGTCCGTCCCTGACGTGGCCGGTAGGTCTCAGCGCGTCGGGCGCTGGTGCGGTGCTCGCCACAGGTTTCCTGCTGTGGACGTTCGTCGCCTCGGACTTCGCCGGCGAGCGGCCCTCACTCGGGCCGATGCTCTGGCTGGTCGTGGCGTCCGGGGGTTGCGCCCTCGCCGGGAGCGTGGTTCTGCTCCTCGCTCGTTGGCGCGGACGTCGACGTCCCTGGGTGCCGCGTTCTCGTGAGCCGCTCAGTCCGCTCGAGGCCGACACCGAGGCGTTGCCGTAGCTTCGGCCGTGTCGACCATGATCCGAACGGAGATGCCATGCCCTTGCCGGACGATCTCGTCACGTTGTTGCGGACGCCCGCCGTCAGCTACGTGGCCACCACGATGCCCGACGGCTCGCCCCAGCTGACCCAGACCTGGGTCGACACCGACGGCGACCACGTAGTGATCAACATCGTGGAAGGGATGCAGAAGGCCCGTAACCTCGAGCGCGACCCACGGGTGGCGGTGGCGATCTTCGATCCGTCCAACCCCATCGCCTATTACCAGGTGCGTGGCCGCGTGATCGACATGACCAGCGACGGTGGCGCGGAGTCGATCGAAGCGTTGTCGCAGAAGTACACGGGAGGTCCGTACGCCTGGTTCGGGGGACGCGATCAGGTGCGGCTCGTGCTGACCATCGAGGCGCAGCACATCTCGAGCGTGCCCTGAGACCGCCGACCGCCCGGGCGGCCGTCGCCGCCGCCCTCTCCGCGGTGGCGCCCGGTGCCGACGTGCGCGAGTTCGAGGCGTCCACCCGCACGGCGGCCGACGCGGCCGCGGCGCTGGGCTGTGCCGTCGGAGCCATCGCCAGCAGCCTGATCTTCATGGCCGACGACGGCCCGGTGCTCATCGTCACGAGCGGAGCGCACCGGGTCGACCTAGCGCTCGTTGCGACCGCGACCGGACTCACCGGGCTGCGCCGGGCCACCGCCGACGAGGTTCGCCGAGCGACCGGCCAGGGCATCGGCGGGGTGGCTCCGATCGGCCACCCGGCGCCCGTCCGCACGTTCGTCGACGCGGACCTGGCCCGTTACGCCCAGGTGTGGGCAGCGGCCGGAACGCCGCATACCGTGTTCGCGACGACCTTCGACCAGCTCACGATGATCACCGGCGGTACGGCCCTGCGGGTCAGCGAGTCCTGAAGCGCTGCCGGCGGAGAGCCGCGAGTCGCTAGACTTGACCCTTCGATCACACCCTGGGGGTGAAAGGTCTCGACTCCGGACGTCGAGGCAGGAGAAGCGGGCCGAGGATCGCGTTGCTGCCCTCGTTAATCATGCGACGCAAACACAATAAGCGCCGACAACAGTCGCGCCGACTTCGCTCTCGCTGCCTAACCAGCGCTAGCAAAGTCTGTCAGCCCGGGTTCGTCACCGGCCCGGACGCTGGCATCAGCTAGGTGACTTACCGTTCGCGCCGGTCGCGGGCACGGACGGGACATCGCACAGCGACTGGGCCTGTCACCGACGACGTGTGTGCGAGATCGTCGGGGCCGAGCAGAGGCGAAGCACACTGCGCCCGGAGAAGTCCTGTCGAAGCGACGGAGGACGCGGGTTCGATTCCCGCCACCTCCACCGATGGCCAAGGTCGTCCGCACCGTCTATCCGGTGAGGACGACCTTGCCTTTCACGCCACCCGCGGCGAGCCGGGCGAAGGCGTCGTGGGCCTGGGCCAGCGTGAAGCGTTCCGCGACCGGTACCGGGCTGACCGTCCCGGCCGCGGCGAGGGACGCGATCTCCTCCAGTGCGGCGCGGTCCGGCTGCACCCCGACGGTGGCGGGTTCGATCCCGCGCTCGCCGGCCGGCGGATCGGAAGCGATCGTCGTCACGAACCGGCCGTGATCGCGCGCCGCATGGATGGCGTCCGCGGCCGCTTGACCGCCGACCAGGTCGACGACGATGTCGACGCCGTCCGCCACGCGATGACATGCACCAGGACCTGACCCGGCTGGGGAGTGGGTGGGTCTACGTCGGCGACCGACACCGCGTCGACGCCGGCGAATCCGGTCAAGGTGACAGCCCGCATGTG
>CAXTNQ010000116.1:0-9276 GCA_964245745.1 uncultured Jatrophihabitantaceae bacterium | reverse complement strand
AGACCTGGGGGACGAACTGCTCGACCAGGTCGCCGGTCGAGACGTCCTCGACCTGGTCGACCACCCACCCGCGCTCGCCGCGCACCCGCCCCCCGCGTACGTGGAACACCTGCACGGCGGCTTCTAGGTCGTCCTGCGCGAAGGCCACGACGTCGGCGTCCGTGCCGTCGCCGAAGACCACGGCCTGCTTCTCCATCGCGCGGCGCAGAGCGCCCAGGTCGTCGCGCAGCCGCGCGGCGCGTTCGAACTCGAGGTCCGCGCTGGCCTGAACCATCTCCTTCTCCAGGCGGCGGATCATCAGGTCGGTCTTGCCGGCCATGAAGTCGCAGAAGTCGTCGACGATCTCGCGGTGCTCGTCGGCCGAGACGCGGCCCACGCACGGAGCGCTGCACTTGCCGATGTAGCCCAGCAGGCACGGCCGGCCCACCTGACCGGCGCGTTTGAACACTCCGGCCGAGCACGTGCGCGCCGGGAAGACACGCAGCAGCAGATCCAACGTCTCCCGGATCGCCCAGGCGTGCGAGTAGGGGCCGAAGTAGCGCACCCCTCGACGTCGAGGGCCCCGCATGACCTGCAGTCGCGGGTACTCCTCGTAGAGCGTGACGGCGAGGGAGGGGTAGGACTTGTCGTCGCGGTACCGGACGTTGAACCGCGGGTCGAACTCCTTTATCCACGAGTACTCGAGCTGCAGGGCCTCGACCTCGGTGCGAACGACCGTCCACTCGACGCTGGCCGCGGTCGTGACCATGGTGCGGGTACGCGGATGGAGCAGCGACAGGTCCGCGAAGTAGGAGTTCAGCCGTGGCCGCAGGCTCTTGGCCTTGCCGACGTAGATGACGCGGCCCCGCTCGTCGCGGAACCGGTACACGCCGGGTTCGACCGGGATCGTCCCCGCCTTCGGGCGGTAGCTGGACGGGTCGACCACCCGTCCCAGAGTAGTGGCGTCCGCGGGACTCCCCGCCGCTCGACGGTGCCCCGCGGGGGCCCGCGGGCCGCCGCCTACCGCGTGCTCCTTCGGGGCACAGTCAGCGCGGGAACCGGGCGCAGTAGGCGTCGATTTCCTGCTGCAGCCGGGTCTGGTCGGCAGTTCCGAGGAACGACGCGCGAACGGCGGCGCGCGCCAGGTCGGCCACGCCGGACGCGTCGAGGTTCAGCAGCTCGGCGGCCACCCCGTACTCCCGGTTGAGGGTGGTGCCAAACATCGGTGGGTCGTCGGAGTTGATCGTGACCGGCACGCCGGCCCGCACCAGGTCGGGCAGCGGGTGGGTCGCCAGATCGGGTACGGACCGGGTCCGGACGTTGGACGTCGGGCAGATCTCGAGCGTGATGTCGTGGTCGGCCAGGTGCTGCATAAGCGCGGGGTCGGCCGCGGCGGCGATCCCGTGACCGATGCGCTCGGCGCCCAGTTCGCGCAGGGCGTCCCAGACGGTTTGCGGACCGGTCGACTCGCCCGCATGCGGCACGCTGTGTAACCCGGCCGCTCGTGCTTGCGCGAAGTACGGCGCGAACGGCGCGCGCGGTACACCGATCTCCGGACCGCCCAAGCCGAAGCTCACCAGGCCGTCCGGGCGCTGTCGCAGCGCGACGTCGAGCGTGATGGCCGCCGCCTCGACACCGGCCTCGCCCGGGATGTCGAAGCACCACGCCAGCTCGACGCCATAGTCGGCCCGCGCCCGCCGTCGCGCGTCTTCGATGGCCTCGCAGAACGCCTCCGGCGCGATGCCCCGGGTGACCGACGAGTACGGGGTCACGGTCAGTTCCGCGTAGCGCACCTGCTGACCGGCCAGATCACCCGCAATCTCGTAGGTGAGCGTCCAGACATCGGCCGGGTCCCGGACGAGGTCGACCACCGTCAGGTACACCTCGATGAAGTGTGCGAAGTTCGTGAACGTGAAGTAGTCGGCGAGCAGCGCCGGATCGGCCGGCACCGGCGTCGTGCCGGCGTGCCGAGCGGCGAGCTCGGCGACGATCCGCGGAGATGCGGATCCCACGTGGTGAACGTGCAGCTCGGCCTTCGGCAGGCCAGCAATGAACGGGCGCATGTCGGCACGCTCTAGTCGGCCCTCCGGGCCGAGCGGCCGCTGCGCAGCCGCGGTGATGCCTACTGTTCGCTCGCTGAGGTTCTCACGGTTGGCCGTGGGTCAGGCCCCCTGACACCGCGTGCACGAACGCGCCGAGCACGTCATTCGCGGTGGTGAGCTGGTCGAGCTGGCCGCCGACCGGGGACAACGCATCCGTCACGTCGTCCGCCGGAAGCTGGCCGCGGAACGCGAGGACGCCGACCTGGACGCGCTTGTTCGGGTCGGCCGCCGTCAGGCCGGCCTTGAGCTGCCCGATGTTGATCGAGTCCGGCGCGTCCTGGTTCTTGCCGTCGGTGAAGATGATCACCTCGTTCGGCATGCCCTCCTGGAAGTGCGCCTGCTGATCCTTGTACGCAGCGAGGATCGTGTTGTAGAGGCCCGTACCGGTCTGCTTCGCCGTCAGCCCGTTCGTGGCCGAACTGAACCGGGCTTGCTGCTCGGCGTCCAGCGGCGCGGTCGGAACGAGGGACTGGTAGTCGTTGGGCGGCGCCAGCTGGTAACCGAACTGCCACAGGCCGACGTAGGACGTCGGCGGCAGCAGAGTCGCGAACTGGCGAATGCCTTGCTGCACGGTGGCGATGAGCGGGGTCGTGGTGCCGGGAGCCGGATCGGCCATTGATCCGGAGATGTCGACGACGACGAGGATGTTCGCCTTGCGCTGCTCGGGATGCCACGTCGTCAGTACGTGATACATGTGGTGCTGGGACAGCGTCGCCAGCGATTTGCCGTGCTGCTGAGGCAACGTGGCCAGCGCGGTCGTCTCGTGCCCGCTGTCGCTGATCGGCTGGCCACTCGGCCCGCGAAGGTCACCGGCCGCCAGCAGCGCCGCCGACCGTGGACCGGTCAGCGCGTCACGTAACACGCCAAGAGCGGCCGAGCGAGCCGGATCGGCCACGGCCGACGAGGTCGGGTTCCAGGTGTAACGCATCATGCCCGTGGCGTCCGTCGGCGCCACCACGCTGTACTGCTCGGCCGCGCCGCTGCGCAGGAGCGCGTACTCCGGCACGACACCGACCTCGTTGGCCGACTGTGGCAGTCCGGGCGCCGTGCCCGATACCGTCCGTCCCTTTTGCCAGATCCGCATGAGGTCGAGAGCGGACGGCAGAGCGCCGCTGAGACTGTAAATCGAGTCACCGAGGGAACCGGCGGCCACCATGCCGTCCCCGGACGCCGCCGGATCGCTGACCACCAGCGTCGTGCCGGACTGCTGGGCCAACACACCGGCGAGCCCGACCCACGAGCTCTGCGCCGGGTCGAGGACCTTGCCGCGTTGGGTCACGAAATACATCGGGCTCGTCGCCAGCACGGTGCCCGCCGTGCCGTCGAGCTTCGCGTCGTTGGGCAGATTGCGCCAGGACGCGTCGTCGGCGATCCAGACGTCGGCGTCCGGTGCGTTCGCAACGACGTTCAGGGCCTGCTGGCCGTCCGCGACCGTCGACTGGATGGAGACGCACTGTGGACCGGTAGCCAGCTGCGTCGCCGCCTTCTTCAAGACGGGTACGAATGATCCGGCGGTGATGACGTGAACCTGGCGGCTGCAGGACGACGGCGCCGCCTGCTGCGACTTCGGTCCGGTGCTGGCCACGGGGGTGGATCCGCCGCTCAGCTTGCTGACCCCGATGCCGACGGCGGCAGCGACCACCGCGACGACCGCAACGCCGATGATGATCGGGCGGCGGTGGCTGCGGCGAGAGGGTTGGCTGACAGGCGGTGTGGCGGCATGTCTGCCCATATGTATAGAGCCCCGTTTCGCGTGTGGTACCGAACGACGATAGCCGCTTGCCGGGGCCCTGACGCCGATCGACCCGGGCCGACTACCGCCTGCTGTGCGCCCACGACCGTACGGGACGTCGCCTTGACGAGTGGCTAACTCACGGCAGCGGGTTGGCGGCCGACGCTCGCCCGCGGCCGCGTCGTCGAACGGGACGCCGCCCGGCGGCTAGCCCTCGGCGGCGACGCCGTGGACCCGACCAGCGGCCGCAGGAACTGGCCGGTGTACGAACCGGCCGCACCTGCTACCTCCTCCGGCGTTCCCTGGGCGACGACCGTGCCGCCTCCGCTGCCGCCTTCCGGACCGAGGTCGATGACCCAGTCCGCGCACTTGATGACATCGAGATTGTGCTCGATCACCACTACGGAGTTGCCCTTGTCAACCAGCGACTGGAGGACGGCCAGCAGCTTGCTGACGTCCTCGAAGTGCAGTCCCGTCGTGGGCTCGTCCAACACGTAGATCGTGCGGCCCGTCGAGCGCTTCTGCAGCTCGGACGCCAGCTTGACCCGCTGCGCCTCGCCGCCGGACAGGGTGGGCGCCGGCTGCCCCAGCCGGACATAGCCCAACCCGACGTCGACCAAGGTGTCCAAGTGTCGTGCGATCTTGCCGATCGGCTTGAAGAACTGTGCCGCCTCGTCGATCGGCATATCCAGAACTTCGGAGATCGTCTTGCCCTTGTAGTGCACTTCGAGGGTCTCGCGGTTGTAGCGCGCGCCCTTACAGACCTCGCACGGCACGTACACGTCCGGCAGGAAGTTCATCTCGATCTTGATGGTGCCGTCGCCCGCGCAGTTCTCGCAGCGCCCACCCTTGACGTTGAACGAGAACCGGCCCTGCTGATAGCCACGGATCTTGGCTTCGGTGGTCTCACTGAACAGCTTGCGGATGTGGTCGAACACGCCGGTGTAGGTGGCGGGGTTGGACCGCGGCGTCCGTCCGATCGGCGACTGATCGACACCGACGACCTTGTCAAGCTGGTCGATCCCGCGGACCCGGGTGTGTCGTCCAGGCGGCAGCTTCGCCCCGTTGATGCGGTTGGCGAGCGCGGTGTACAGGATGTCGTTGACCAGCGTGGACTTACCCGAGCCGCTGACGCCGGTAACGGCGACCAGGCAGCCCAGGGGGAAGGCCACGTCGATGTTCTTCAGGTTGTGCTCGCGAGCGCCCTCGACGATCACCTCGCGCGCCTTCTGCAGAGGCCGACGGATCGGCGGCACCTCGATGGCCCGCCGTCCGGACAGGTAGGCACCGGTCAGGGACCTGGACGAGGCCAGCAGGTCGTCCACGGTTCCCGACACGACGATCTCGCCGCCGTGTTCGCCGGCCAGCGGGCCGATGTCGACCACCCAGTCCGCGGTGCGGATGGTGTCCTCGTCGTGCTCGACCACGATCAGGGTGTTGCCGATGTCCCGCAGCCGCAACAGCGTCTCGATCAGCCGGCGGTTGTCCCGCTGATGCAGGCCGATCGACGGCTCGTCCAGCACGTACAGGACGCCGACCAGTCCGGAGCCGATCTGCGTCGCCAACCTGATGCGCTGCGCCTCGCCGCCGGCCAGCGTCCCGGCGGCTCGATCCAGCGACAGGTAGTCCAGCCCCACGTCAACGAGGAACCCGAGGCGAGCGTGCACCTCCTTGAGGACGCGCTCGGCGATGAACCGCTCCCGCTCCGTGAGATCGATGTCCCGCAGCGCCGTCGCGGCCTCCCCGATCGACAGGGCGGCGATCTCGGCGATGGAGCGCCCCGCCACCGTGACGGCGAGGATCTCCGGCTTCAGGCGGGTACCCCCGCAGGCCGGACAGGCAACCTCCCGCATGAAGCCCTCGTACTTCTCACGGGCGTAGTCACTGTCGGTCTCGGCATAGCGGCGGTCGATCCACGGCACCACACCCTCATAGGTGGCGTAATACGACCGGTCCCGTCCGTAACGATTGCGATAGTGCACGTGCACCTGCTCGGGCGTCCCGTGCAGCACCGACTTCTGAGCACGCGCCGGAAGTCGCTGCCACGGCGTGTCGAGGTCGAAGCCCTCGGCGTCGGCCACACCCTGCAGCAGCCGTTCGAAGTACTCGCTCGTCGTCCCGCCGGCCCACGGGGCGATCGCGCCCTCGCGCAGCGTTCGTTCCGGGTCGGGGACGACCAGCTCGGGGTCGACCTCTCGGCGGGTGCCGAGGCCGGTGCAGACGGGGCAGGCGCCGAACGGCGAGTTGAACGAGAACGAGCGCGGTTCGAGCTCGTCGATGGCCAGCGGATGGTTGTTCGGGCAGGCCAGGCGCTCGGAGTAGCGACGCTCCCGCACCGGATCGGACTCGGGCAGGTCGACGAAGTCCAGCACGACGAGGCCGCCCGCGAGCGCCAGCGCCGTTTCGACCGAGTCGGTAATCCGCTGCTTGCTGTTCGACCGCACGGTCAGGCGGTCGATCACCGCCTCGATGGTGTGCTTCTCCTGCTTCTTGAGCTTCGGCGGATCGGTCAAGGAATGCACCACACCGTCAACCCGGACGCGCGCGTACCCCTTGGTCTGGAGGTCGGCGAACAGGTCGAGGTATTCGCCCTTGCGCTCGCGGACCACGGGCGCCAGCACCTGGAACCGGGTGCCTTCCGGCATGTCGAGGATGCGATCGACGATCTGCTGCGGAGTCTGCTTACTGATCGGCTCGCCACAGATCGGGCAGTGCGGCCGGCCGATCCGGGCGTAGAGCAGGCGCAGGTAGTCGTAGACCTCGGTGATGGTCCCTACGGTCGAGCGCGGGTTGCGGCTCGTCGACTTCTGGTCGATCGAGACCGCCGGCGACAGGCCCTCGATGAAGTCGACGTCGGGCTTGTCCATCTGCCCGAGGAACTGCCGGGCGTACGCCGACAAGGACTCCACGTAACGGCGCTGGCCCTCGGCGAAGATCGTGTCGAAGGCCAAGCTCGACTTGCCGGAGCCGGAGAGACCGGTGAAGACGACGAGGGCGTCGCGGGGTAGCTCGACGTGGACGTCCTTCAGGTTGTGCTCGCGCGCGCCTCGGACCACCAAACGATCGCTCAGCTGCTCAGCCACGGTCATCTTTCGCTAGGCATGCGGACAGGACGCCCCACCGCACCCGAGGGTAACGATGAGCACCGACACCGGATTCCCGGCCGTCACGCGCGTACGCGGACCCACTCGCTCAGTCGCGCGGCAATTTCGGAAACGTCGAGCTCACCCTGCGCGACGGCGATGACCAGGTCGTACGCCGGGTCGTCCGGCGCATCGAGATCGAGCGCGTTAATCCGACAGAACGCGCCGGTAGCCAGCCAGGCGATGCGTTTGTTCCCGTCGACGAAGGCGTGGTTGCGCGCGAGCGAGTGCATGAGCGCAGCGGCTTTGCTGTGCACGTCCGGGTAGGCGTCCTCGCCGAAGACGGTGGCCTCCGGCCGGGCCACCGCAGACGCAACGAGGCCAGCGTCGCGGGGACGAGGCTCGCCGATGCGGGCCGCCAAGTACAAGACGTCCTCGAGAGCGAGATAACGAACCGTCACTGCGCGAGTCGATCGAGCAGTGCCCGATAGCGCTCGAGTGCGTGGTCGGCCCATTGCTCCACCTCGGAGGCAACGGACACCCGCTCGGCTTGCGCCTCGATCGCCCGGGTCGCCGCCTCTTGCTTACTGATCCGCTGGACAGCCGCCAACTGCTCGAGTACCGCGTCCTGCTCATCGGTCAAGCGAAGGGTCATGGCCATGCGGTCATGATACCAAGCTGATACCGCCGTCAGGCGAGTCGCCAATCGACGGGATCCGCGCCTTGAGTGACGAGCGCCGCGTTGGCCTTACTGAACGGCTTCGAGCCGAAGAAGCCATTGGCGGCCGACATCGGGCTGGGGTGAGCCGAGTCGATGTGGGGCACATCGCCGAGCACGGGGACCAGCGTCTGCGCGTCTCGCCCCCAGAGCACAGCCACCAGCGGCGTGTTCCGGGCGACGAGGGCGCGGATCGCCTGCTCGGTCACCGCTTCCCATCCCTTCCCCCGGTGCGACCCTGATGCACCGGGGGCGACGGTCAGGACCCGGTTGAGGAGCAGGACCCCGTGCTCGGACCACGATCGCAGGTCGCCGTGCTCGGGCGGCGTCACGTCGAGATCCGTCCGCAGTTCGCGGTAGATGTTCTGCAGGCTGCGCGGGATCGGTCGGACGTGGCGTTCCACCGCGAACGACAGGCCGATGGGGTGGCCCGGTGTGGGGTACGGGTCCTGTCCAACGATGAGCACCCGGACGTCGTCGAAGGGCTGGGTGAACGCCCGGAGCACGTGTTCTCCGGCCGGCAGATAGCTCCGGCCGGCGGCGAGCTCGGCGCGCAGGAACTGGCCCAGGTCCGCCACCCGATCCGCGACCGGCGCGAGCGCCGCGGCCCACCCCGGGTCGACGAGCTGCTCGAGCGAACGCGCACTCACCTTCCGACGACAGTGACAAGATCGCCGACCGCGTCGTCGACGGCCACGTCGGTCCGGTCGCCCGTCCGACGATCCCGCACCTCGATAAGGCCGTCGGCCAGGCCGCGTCCGACGACGACGATCGTCGGTACGCCCAGTAGCTCGGCGTCCGCGAACTTGACGCCCGCCGACACGCCGCGGCGATCGTCGTAGAGCACGCGGACGCCCCGGTCCTGAAGGTCGGACGCCAGCCGCTCGGCGGTGTCGAATACCGCGCTGTCTTTCCCGGTGGCCAGGAGGTGCACGTCGGCCGGTGCGACCTCGCGCGGCCAGCACAGCCCCTTCGCGTCGTGCGTCTGCTCGGCCAACGCGGCGACGGCGCGAGTCACGCCGACCCCGTAGGAACCCATCGTGATCGTGATCGACTCGCCCTCGGGACCGAGAGCGGTCAGCCCGAAGGCGTCGGCGTACTTGCGCCCGAGCGCGAAGACGTGACCGAGCTCGATGCCCCGGGCGATCTGCAGGGCACCTCCGCACCGGATGCAGCGGTCGCCGGCACGGATCTCGACGGCTCCGAGCTCGCCGTCGACCTCGAAGTCGCGTCCGCGCACGACGTTGGCTGCGTGCGAGCCGGCCTCGTTGGCGCCGGTGATCCAGGCGCTGCCCTCCGTCACCAAGGGGTCGACGACGTAGCGCACACCCAGCTCCCGCAGGATCTGCGGACCGAGATAGCCCCGCACCAGGCGAGGTTCCCGAGCCAGGTCCGTCGCCTCCGCCGTAGCCACCTCGACGGGTTCGAGCTGACCGGCGAGTCGCTTCATGTCGACCTCGCGGTCTCCGGGCACGCCGACGACCAGCAGCTTCCACTCCGTCTGTCCCGGAGCTCGCGTCTTGACGACGACGTTCTTGAGCGTGTCGGCAGCCGTCACGTCCCGTCCCATGGAGCGCAGTCGGTTGACGAGCGTCTCGATGGTCGGTGTGTCCGGGGTGTCCAGCACCTCGAGGGGAGGATGGGCGTCGGGGTCGGTGCCGC
>CAXTNQ010000115.1:8976-9280 GCA_964245745.1 uncultured Jatrophihabitantaceae bacterium | reverse complement strand
CGCTGAGCACTGAGGGCCCCTGCCGCCGCCGCGGTGATGTCCCCTGGGGTTGATGTCGCAGCGTCGAGTACGCCGGCGACAAGGAGTTCACGGTCGGCAGCTGTGGCGGGACTCGCCGCGACAAGAGCCAATACCGAGAGCCGTCGCGGATCACTTCCCACGGCAAGGACGACTCCGGTCGGCGGCGGTCCGGCGCCTCCGGGCGCGGCCTCCTGCCGGAGGACCGCTGTGTGCGCGGACCGCAGTTCCGCGCCCGGCTCGATGCCCAGCTTGGCGCGGGCGTCGTCACGCAGGTTGGTGATGA
>CAXTNQ010000115.1:7406-8966 GCA_964245745.1 uncultured Jatrophihabitantaceae bacterium | reverse complement strand
GTTCCCGCAGCGCAGGCACCAGGTCGCCGGCCTCACCCTCGGCCAACCCCGCCATCGCTCGAAGCTCACGGGCCGCCAATCGCAGCTCCTCCAGCCGGCGAGCCTCCACCTGGACAAATCCCTCGCCGGCAAGGTCGGCCAGTACGGGGCCCCGCCACAGCGCTAGTGCTTCGTCCAGGGCCAGTACGGCACCCGCCGGGTCGCCCATCGACAGCGCCTGTCGCCCGGAGGACAGGAGACGCTCGAAATCCGCCAGGTCGACGGCCCCTACCGGCACGTGGAGCAGGTAACCCGGCGGAACCGTCACCAGGACGTCATCGGGCAGCGTTCGCCGAAGGTCGGACACGTACACGTGCAACACGTGCACGGCGGTCCGCGGCGGGGAGTCACCCCAGAGGGCGTCGACCAACCGCTCCGCCGCAACGACGCGACCTGCGTTCAGTGTGAGCAATGCCAGGAGCGCGCGCCGCCGAGCACTGCCCAGAGCTAAGGGGCGCCCGTCGTCCTCGACCGCGAACCGGCCAAGGACACGGAACCGCAACACGTCCAGAGGGTAGTGCTCGGGCGTGTCTCGACCTCATGTGGACTGCTCGTTGAGCAGGCGTTGATCGATGCTTCAGAGCATTCGGCGCATGACCAGCGCCCTTCGATCAGACAGCCGTCTGACGGTGCCCGCGACGACCCCTCGTGCATTGGACCTCGCAGAGATCGCCGAGAGATACAGCGGCCTGCTCTACGCCATCGGCCACCAGTACCGCCTCACCTCGGAGGAGCGCGAGGACGCCGTGCAGTCCACCTGGCTCGCTCTGTGCCAGAGCGTCGGCCAGATACGCGATCCGGAATGCATAGCCGGATGGCTGGCCACGACGATGCGACGCCTCTGCACCGCCACCTACAGACACCGGCGGCGCGAAGTACCCGCCTCGGATTCCCTGGACGAATGTGCGCTGTCGGACGGCAGCCCCGATCTGGCCGACGCCGTCGCTACGCGGCACGCGACTGCCCGGCTGCACCAGGCCGTCACACGACTACCCGACCGGGAACGGCAACTGATCCAACTGCAGCTCGATCCCGCTCAACCGGGATACACGCAGATCAGCCGGTCCGTGCCGATGCCCGTCGGCAGCATCGGCCCGGTTCGCGGTCGTGCTCTGCGCCGCCTGCGCACCATGCTGGGCGACTTGGACGATCGACAAGCCGCCATCTGATCGACGAGTCGCGGGCCGAGAAGTTCGGCGGCCGCTACTGCAGGCCGCGTAGCAGCTGCTGTCCGTTGATTCGGCCGAGCCCGGTGCAAGCGTCCCAGCCGACACCAGCGCTGTAGCCGGGAGCGGGATAGATCTGGTTGGTCCCCCTGGTCACATCGACGAACGCCTCGGTCTCGTACAGGCTGTAGATGAGCGGCGTAATGAAGCCGACCGGGAACCCGAAACTCTGGTTGATCAGAGCCAACAAACCGGCATAGAGCGGAGCAACCGCGCTCGTGCCACCCTCGACCAGCCACTCTCCGTCGACGACGATCTTGTAACCGGTGTGCGGATCGGCGTCCCCGGCCACGTC
>CAXTNQ010000115.1:5943-7396 GCA_964245745.1 uncultured Jatrophihabitantaceae bacterium | reverse complement strand
CCCCGCGACCCGCGCTCACGCCGTCGTTGACTGACGCAGGAACTCCTTTGCCGGCTTGCCAACTGGGCATGCCGAACAGGCCGCTGACACCGCCGCCGGTCGCCCATCCGAACCCTGGGTTGTCCCACGCGATTTCGTCCACCGTCTGGTCCGTGTTGACCTCGAGCGTCGTCCCGCCGCAGGCAACGACGTAGGGATCACTGGCCGGGAAGTCGCAGTGCGCCACACCGTCGTAGACCCGGTCGTTGCTGCCGTTGTCCCCCGATGCGGCCAGAACCGTGATTCCGTACGCCGCGGCCGTCGCGAATGCGTTATCCATTCCGCTCAGACCAGCCGCCGTCCAGCCAACGTCCTCGGGCGCTCCCCAGCTGATGGAAATGATCGACGGCCGGTTCGTCGTGTCGAAGGTGGCCGCGGAGATGGCGTCGATGAAGCCCTGTTCGGTGTTCGGCGCGAAGTAGACGGCGAGACTGGCACCGGGAGCGATCGAGCCCGCCAGTTCTAGGTCCAGCTCAACCTCCGCGTCGGCCGGATCTCCATAGTTGTTCACCGCTCCGTCCACGCTCACAGCCACCACGTTGGGAGTGGCGACACCGATGGAGGCGAAGTAGGTGTCGAGGTCAACCTGGCTGTAACCGCCACCCAGCTCGATGATCGCGATGCATGTTCCTGTGCCGTCGACGCCGGTAGGAAAGTCATAGATCTGCCCGATCTGCGCCGCGTCGAAGTTCGTGACCTCGAGTGGACGAACGAGGAGTGCGGGCCGGGCGAGCGGCCGGTTGGTGAGGCCCGAGACTCGTTTGACAACATCGGCCAACGGGCGGGGGACCAGAACGTGGCCCTCCCGCCCGCGGTAGACGCCGCCCGGATACGTATACGTGTTGAGCTGAACCCCGAAGGCTTGGTTCATTCGTTCCACGGTGCCGGACAGACGTACCGTGCGCTGATCGGCGCTGGACTCGTCCACCGTGAGGTCGTACTCCTTCGCGAACTGAGCGACTTTCCGCAGATCTTCGGGATCCGCTCCGTAAGTCGCCGACAGTGCTTTGCGGTCGACGGCCTTGCGCTCGCGTGGCCGTTGAGCTCCCAGAGCCGCCAGGTCAGGTAGCGGCGGACCGTCAAGACGTCGACGCACCTCCACCGTTACCGTGATCGGCTCGGCGGCATCGGCTGGTCTGACCAGACGGGCGTCACCCGGTGCCGGACGCTCGCTGCCCAGAACGACGACATGATCGTCAGCTACGGTCATGATTCTTCCCCCTCGCTATGGCGATTGCTGGCGTTCGATGGCCGACGTAGCCGGCCGTGGCAACGGTCACCGGTCCGCGCTAGCGAAGCGCTAGCGGTCGAACCACACCGCTCGTCCGTCGGCCGGACACCCCGCCGAGGCGGTGGCGGAGCAGCTGAGTTTGCGGCTCCGGGAGGACGTGCAACTCGGCCAGCATCTGTTGAC
>CAXTNQ010000115.1:5570-5933 GCA_964245745.1 uncultured Jatrophihabitantaceae bacterium | reverse complement strand
TCTGTTGACAGCGGGCGAGGGTCCGGCGAGCTTGGTCGCGTTCCCGTCTCGCGAGGTGGACGGACGCGAGTAGCCGGTAGGCCGCTTCCGACGAGGGCTCGGTGTGCAACGCCAGATAGCCGAGCCGTAGTGGAGCCTGCTTGTCCCCACCCGCAAGTAGCAGTTCGCCGGAACGGATCGCGGCTCTCAAATGGCGCAGCCGGAGCCGATCGCGCTCCAACGCGGCCCAATCAGCGTACGGCCAACTCATGCCGAAGTCACCGCGGTACACCGCGAGGCTACGCTGGTATGCGGCCAAGGCCTGCGACGTTCTGCCCCGGCACTCGGCACCTTCGGCCTCCGCGAGGTGCCGGTCGAACTCGT
>CAXTNQ010000115.1:0-5560 GCA_964245745.1 uncultured Jatrophihabitantaceae bacterium | reverse complement strand
GGTCAGCCCGTTGCTGACACAGAGTTCCAGAGCGACGCCGCTGGCGCGGAGCAGACGTGGTGGATCTCCACCCGTCCGGTCAGGTTCGAGGACGCGTTGCGCATACGTAAGAGTCACCCGCAGGTTTCGGCCGGCCGCGTCGTCTTCGAGGTCGGGCCAGAGTTCGGCGGCGGTCCGTTGCCGGGTCGTTCGCGGGTGGACGGCGAGGTAGCTGAGGAGCTGGCGGACCCGTTCACGCCGAACGTCGGGGTGGCTGACAACTTGATGGTCGCGGACCAGTTCGAAGGGCCCGAGGATGCACAGCCGAAGCTGATGAGTCGGCGTGGTCGCCGTTCGCAGCGAAGCCCGTTCCTCCTGGCTGCTCATGACGTGCTCCCGTCCTCATCCGAAATGGCGCCAAAGATGCGGTACCGCGATGTTGGGTGGCCACCGCGCCATGGCCTGCCATATCGAAGCCGCCAGCTCGATTGCTGATACAGGTGGCGAGCACGTTTACGAGGTCGGCGACATCCCCGATGCGGCAGCACCCACGATCGACCGGTCGGTAACCCGAACTCGTCGACCGCGTGGGCGCGCGTGAACGTCCTACAGGTTCTGGCCGCCGGAGAGTTCGATGCGCGTCCCGTTCGCCCATCCGAAGCTGTCGGACAGGATGGCCGGGGACGGCTGCGCCGATGTCGTCCGCCTCGCCGGGGCGGCCCAGGGCGATCTGACTTGCGATCATCGTGTTGACCTGGGCGTTGTCGCGGACGATGCCGCCGGCGAAGTCGGTCGCGATCGCTCCGGGTACGAGCACGTTGACCCGGATCTGCCGCTCACCGAGTTCCTTCGCCTGGTAGCCGGTGGGGACTTCGATCTCCAACCAAATGTTGTCTCATCAAGACGGCACGCCAGTACTCCGTGCCGTGCGGACGTCACCGCTCGCTGGCTCAGTCGACGAGGTCCAGCGCGGCTCCGATCACCGAGTCGACGTCGATGTGGTGGTACTGGTAGACACTGTCGAGATCGCCGGACTGTCCGAACGCCGTCACGCCGAGATGGACGCCGGGCACCCCGTTGATGCCGTTGAGAAACGCCAGCGTGTGGGGATGGCCGTCGAGCAGGGTGACCATGGGCGCCGAACGCGCGGCCGGGAAGACCACGTCCAGGATCCGGTCTGGCGCGGGGACCAACCCCCGTCGGGCCTGCACAGCCCGGAACAGCAGGTCGGGACTGGTCACGCACACGACGTCGGTGGGGAAGCCGAGCGCACCGAGGCGATCTGCGGCATGTATAGCTTGCGAAACCACAGCACCCATCGCGCAGATCGTCAACGCAGCACGCTCTCCACGCCGCAGCACATACGCGCCGGCCAAGACGTTGTGGCGCCGATGTTCCCGCGCGGCTGCATCGGCGGGTAGGGCGGCCAACGCCTGGTCAACGGGACGGGTCGAGAGCCGCAGATACGCCGATTGGCCGTCCGGCTTGCCGAGCTGTCCCAGTGCACTCAGCAGCATCCATTCGGCGTCGATGGCGAATGCCGGCTCGTAGTAGACGCAGCCCGGCTGCTCCAGGCCGATCGACGGCGTCTTGACCGATTGATGGGCGCCGCCTTCGGCCGCGAGGCTGACCCCGGCCGGCGTCCCGACCAGGATCGACTGCCCGCCCGCGTAGATGCCGAACGACCACGGTTCGAGCGCACGCTCGACGAACGGGTCATAGAGGACGCCGATCGGCAGCAGTGGCTGGCCCCATCGACTCCACGACGCGCCGAGCTCGCCGATCGCGCCGACGAGGTTGACTTCGGCGATGCCGAGCTCGATGTGCTGACCGCCCGGACGTTCCCGCCAGTGCAGGATCGTTTCGGCGTCGTCCTCGAACCAGTCGGCGCGCTCGGTGTGCGCCCACACACCGACCTTGTTCACCCACCCCCCGAGGTTCGTGCTGGAGCTGACGTCGGGGCTGACGGTCACTATGCGTGCGGCCACCTCAGGCGCGGCACGGTTGAGCTCCAGCAAGGTGCGGCCGAGTGCGGCCTGCGTGGTGGCGACGCCGGTCGGCGTCCGCCCGAGATCGGACGGCACGCGCGGCGGCGGTGTCGTCGGCGGCTGTGGCCGGGCAAGCCGCTCGGCAGCTGCGGCGCACAAGGCGGCCCCGGACGTCCCCGGCGCGAAACGCCGCCACGGATCGTTGACGTCCATGCCGACGCGCTGCGCGAGCTCGGTCATCTGCTCGTGGGTGAGCAGGGCCGAGTGGTTCTGCGGGTGGCCCTCGATCGGCAGGCCGTACCCCTTGACCGTGTACGCGAAGATCACCGTGGGTCGGGTGTCGTCGATCGCCGCGAAGGCGGCAGCTAGTGCGCGGTGGTCATGGCCGCCGAGGTTGCGGATCGCCACGGGCAGCTCGTCGTCCGGAACCGCGGCAATGAGCCGGTGAATCGCGTCGGCATCCGGTCCGCTTCCCGGCAGCCGGAGTCTCAGCTGCGCCGCATCGCACCGAAGCAGACGCTGGAACTCGGGGTTGCTCATCGTGTCGATCCGGGTGCGCAGCTGTGCACCGCCGTCACGGGTGAACAACTCCTCCAGCACGTGGCCGTACTTGACGGTCAGCACCTGCCACCCGGCAGCGGCGAACATGCCCTGGACGCGGCGGACGCCGATGTTGGGCACCACGCGGTCGAGCGACTGCCGGTTCACGTCGACCATCCAGACCAGCTCGCCCAGCTCGGCGACCAGCGGATCGAGGACCGCCTCCCAGCACGCACCCTCGTCGAGTTCGGCGTCGCCCAGCAGCGAATACTGGCGACCCGTTCCGACGCCTTCGAAGTGCGTGTTGACGTAGCGCCGGGTGAGCGCTCCCCAGAGCGGGGCCGTCGCGCCGATGCCGACCGAGCCGGTCGAGTAGTCGACCCGGTCCGGGTCCTTGGCCCGGCTCGGATAGGACTGCAGGCCGCCGAACTCCCGCAGGGTCGTCAGGTACGACTCGTCGAGATCGCCAAGTAGGTAGTTGATGGCGTGCAGCACGGGCGACGCGTGCGGTTTCACCGACACCCGGTCCGCGGACGTCAACTGTTCCAGCCACAGCGCCGTCATGATCGACACCATCGACGCGCTCGACGCCTGGTGACCGCCGACCTTGAGCCCGCTCGGATTCGGCCGTACTCGGTTCGCGTGGTCGACGATCGCCGTGGACAGCCACAGCACCCGGTCGTCGATCGAACGCAACAGCGCCTCGCGGTCCTCCAGAGAGCTCGAACACGCCGGAGTTGTTGCGGCAGACATGGGTGTACCTCGCAAGAGAAGGAGATCAGGTAGGCGTACAGAAGCCGGCGAGGGCATCCGCCAGGACACCGTCGGCGGCATCGGCCGAGACGTCGTCGCCGAGCCACGCGATGTGCTGGTCCGGCCGGACGAGGACGAGCGCCGCACCGACGCCCTCGGAGCCGCCGACGTCCGGCACCGAAGTGATCGGTACCCCTCGCGCCGTAGCGCGCTCGACGAGCGGCCCGGCGCGGGTCAGGTCGCCGAGGAGCGTGAAGCCAGGTCCGAGCACGTCGTAGAGCGACCGGCCGGGCCGGATCCATCGGTGCGGTAGCCGATTACCCGGCACCGCGCGAGGGGTGAAGTCGGTCCCGTCCGTCGTCTGCGTGCCGGCGCCTGGCCCGTATCCGTAACCGAGGACGAGGCCGAGGCAGTAGAACTCGAGGTTTTTGGCCGCCCGTACGCGACGGGCGAGCGCGGCGAGCGCCGGCGGATCGTTACGCGCGGCCGCCGATGCGAGGTCGGTCGGAAGCGCGGCCGCGTTGGCGGCGGCGATGGCGATCGTCCGTTCGGCGATGGGACGCCGCTCGGACTCGTAACTGTCCAGCAGCTGCGCAGGCGCCCACCCGCGGAGCACCGCCGCCAGCTTCCAGCCGAGGTTCACGGCGTCGCCGACCCCGGTGTTGAATCCGTGCCCGCCCCACGGTGGGTTCTGGTGGGCAGCGTCGCCGACCAGGAACAACCGCCCGACGCGGTACGTGTCGACGAGCAGTGCGCGCGCTTGCCACGGGTCGATGCCAAGGACGTCAACAGGCACGTCGTGCCCGATCAGCCCGCGCACGATGGCGACGGGATCGGCGTCACCGTCGTCGTCCGGACGCCCGGTGGCGATGGCCCACCAGGTGTCGGCGAGGTCGAGCGGGCCGACGACGCCGGGCGCCGCCGGGTCGAGCACCCAGTAGTGCAGGGCCGGGGCCCCGACGAGGTGCTCGGCCAGACCGCGGCTGCGGAACACGACGCTCAGGTTGGGACGCCCAGCATTGCCGCCCTGATAGGTGGCGCCCATCGTCCGGCGTACCACGCTGCGCGCGCCGTCCGCGCCGATCACGTACTCCGCGGTGACGGACCCACCGTCGTCCAAGGTGGCCGTTGCGTGGTCATCCGCCAGTTGCAGGGAGAGCACCTCGCGGCCGAACAGCAGCCGGACGTGCGGCGAGTCAGCCAGGGCATCGCGCAGCGCTTGCTCCACCAGAGGTTGCGCGATCTGCTGCCCGGCTTCGGCCGATAGCTCGGAGTCGCCAAGATCGAGACCGAGCACGCCGGTCAGCCGGGCGATCTCCTGTCCGGTCGCCGTGGTGCAGAAGGCGATGTCGCTGGACCAGGCGACGGGGATCGGGGCACGTTTGCGAATCTCGTCCGCGAGTCCCCAGCGCCGGAACAGTTCCATCGTGCGGGCGGACGTCGTCTTGGCCCGCGGCCGGAGCGCGGACACCGTTGTGCGCGGTTCGACGACGACGCAGCCGATGCCGTGGCAGGCGAGCTCCATGGCGGTGGCCAGCCCCACCGGGCCGCCGCCCACGACGAGGACCTGCGTCCGGATCGCGTTCATCGGGGAAGAGTGCGAGCGGGTCGTCAGGACGCCTTGACGCAGCACGCAAGCGCGAACGCCAGCTGCTCGAGCTGGAGGCTCGCGCCGAGGCGGTGCATGTCGATGCAGTGGCCCGCTGACCTCACGAGCTTGGCGTCGACATAGGGCGCTGCGCTGAAGGCGGTACGGAACTCGTCCACCTGTTGGTCATCAGTGATCCAGAGCTTGTCGAACTCGCCCTGGCGGGAGTGCACCGGAACGGTGATCGCGGCGGCGACCGACTTCATCCGGTCGATCCAGCCGCCGGTGATGTCGAGCAGCTCGGCCTTCGGTACGGGCGCGTCGGCGACGTGGCTGCCGGCCGGCATGGGATCGCGGTACGTCCACTCCGGCCCGAACATGACGACGTCCTTCATCGGGCTGGGCAGTTCGATCATCGGTACGTCGGGCAGGGCGTCCCACGCGGCCCGCGACTGCATCGGCACCCGCACCAGGCAGCCCGAGACCGCGATCCCCAGCAGCGGCCAGGACGGGTTGCGCGCGGCTATCGCCATGACGATGGCGCCGCCGATGGAATGCCCGACGAGCACGACGCCTGCGGTACCCGTGCCGTACTCGTCCCACAGTTCGGCGATCAGGTGGTCGAGCACCTCGGCGTTCGCCAACAAAATCGACTCTCCGGCGTCGACGGGCGTGCTGTCGCGGTAGCCAGGACGGTCGACGGCGACGATCG
>CAXTNQ010000114.1:0-9317 GCA_964245745.1 uncultured Jatrophihabitantaceae bacterium | reverse complement strand
CGTCGCGATCGGGGGCGGTCCGTCCGGCCCGGTGCGACCCGTCGGTTGGGTTGCCCTCATCGGCAGCGCGGCGTTGGTCGGCGCCGGCCTACCGGCTGTGCTGCGCCGTCCGGCGAGCCGGACCGCGTTCGCCGGTCTCGTCGTCCTGGTGGCCGTCGACCTCGGGTTGCTGGCCGGCCTCGGCTCCGGTCTGCGATGACGCGACGTGCCGGCCGGGCGACGCGTGCGGCCGGGTGACGAGCACGTCCACGACCGACACGACAAGAGCGAGCACGACGAAGCCGGCCGCGAGCAGGATGCCCGCCCGGTAGGCGTCGGCGTAGTCCTGCCCGTGGCTGGACGCGATGTGCGCGAAGAACACCGAGCCCACCGCGGCAATGCCGACGGCCGCGCCGATGCGCTGACTAGTCTGCAGCAAGCCACCGGCCGTGCCGGCGTGCTCCACGGGCACCTCGGCCAGCGTCAGCGTCTGGTTGGGTGCGATGACCAGGCCGCCGCCGATCCCGGCGATCAGTAACGGGACGACCATGGCCAGCCCGGTGCCGTCCTTCGGCGCGACGCCGGCCGCCACGAACGTCCCGAACAGACCGAGGGCTACGAGGACGAGCCCCAGCGCGACCAGCGGTCGACCGATCCGTGACACGGCCCGTCCGCTCAGCGCGGCCGAGACCGCGGACCCGAGCGCGAAGGGCATGGTGGCGAGCCCGGCGGTCAGGGCCGAGTACTTGAGGCCGACCTGCAAGAAAAGGGTGAAGACGAAGAACAGCGGCGTGAATCCCGCGAAGTACAGCAGGATCAGGCCGGTCCCGAACGAGTACGACCGCAGCCGGAACAACGACAGATCGACGAGCGGCTCGTGCGCGCGGGCGGCGTACCGGCGCTCCCAGAGGAGGAACGCCACGAGCAGGACGGCCGCCACCGGGACGAGCAGCCATTTTGCGCTGCCCTTCCACTGCTGCTCCTGCACGAAGGGCAGTAGCAGCACGACCACGCCGGCACCCAGCAGACCCACGCCCACGGGGTCGAGATCATGACCGCCCCGCCGGTCACTCGGTGTGCCGGGCAGCAGGCGCCACGCGAGTGGCAGGGCCGCGATGCCGATCGGCAGGTTGACGAAGAAGACCCAGCGCCAACCAGTGTCGGTGCCGAACGCCGAGATGAGCAGGCCGCCGACCAGTGGGCCGATCGCCGTGGAAATGCCGACAACCGAGCCGAAGATGCCGAACGCCTTGGCGCGTTCCCGGCCCGAGAACATCTGCTGGATCACGGCACTGATCTGGGGGGTCACGGTGCCGCCGGCCACGCCCTGCGCGAGCCGCGCGAGCACCAACCACAGGCTGGTCTGCGCGGCGCCGCACAACACACTCGCGAGGGTGAACAACGCCAGGCCGACGACGAAGACCCCGCGGCGTCCACGCATGTCGCCCAGCCGGCCGGCCGGCACCAGGAACAGTCCGAAGGTCAGCGCGTAGCCGGAGACGACCCACTGCAGCTCACTCTGCGGCGCGTGCAGTCCCTCGCGGATCGAGGGCAGTGCAACGTTGACGATGGAGACGTCGAGCAACACCATGAAGCCGCCGACGAGGCAGACGGCGAGTGCCTTCCATCGGTCGGGGGACGGCTGCCCGGGGGCGTCATGACCGTCGGCGTGCGGATCGGTCACGTCACTCCAGACCAGCGTCGAGGGCAAGCCGGACCTTTCGCCCGACGATACGCATCTCGCCGGCGACCGCGGTCGGATCCCGAAGTCGGCTGCCGGGCAGCGTTCGTCCGGCGTGGGCTATCAGCTGTGCGCGGTGTTTACTCCGCGTCCATCGCCTTGATCGGCTCCCGGCCGGCCGGCTGGTGCGGGCGAGGCGTCAGCGGATCCGCGGACGGGATCGGCCGCTCCACCGAGGATTTGGTGCTGATCGTGAACAGCTCGCCGTGGTGGGCCAGCTCCAGCTCGGTGTCCGGGCCGTCCTCGACGCTGTACGTCGCCGTCTGCTGGGTGACCGCGACCCGAACCTTGCACTGCCGCCAGCGCACGGCGAAGTGCAGGCCGGTGATCGCCTTCGGCAGGCGCGGCGCGAAGGTCAGCCGTCCACCGTGATCGCGCATGCCACCGAAGCCCGCGATGAGGGCGATCCACGCGCCGGCCAGCGAGGCGACGTGAACGCCGTCGCGGGTGTTGTGCTCGAGGTCGCGCAGGTCCATCATCGCGGCCTCGGTCAGGTAGTCGTGTGCGAGTTCGAGGTGGCCGACCTCGGCGGCCATGACCGCCTGCGTACAGGCGGACAGCGATGAGTCCCGAACGGTCAGCGCCTCGCAGTAGGCGAAGCCGCGAGCCTTGTCCTCGTCGCTGAACGCGTCGCCGCGCCAGTGCATAGCCAACACCAGGTCAGCCTGCTTGATCACCTGCTTGCGGTAGATGTCGAAGTACGGTGCGTGCAGCAACAGTGGGTACCCGTTGGCCTTGGCCGTCGCCTCGAAGTCCCAGACCTGGTGCCGGGTCGAGTTCTGGTCGGACTCGGGCACCTTGAGATCGTCGTTGTACGGGAAGGCCATCGCGGCCGCCGCCGATCGCCACGCGGCGATCTCATCGGCGTCCACACCGAGCGCCTCGGCCTCCTTGGCCCAGCGGTCCGAGGTGTCCGCCGCGCCGGCCAGATTCTGCGCCGCCATGAGGTTGGTGTAGACGTTGTCGTCGACGATGGCGCTGTACTCGTCAGGGCCGGTGATGCCGTCGATGTGGAACTTGCCGTCGTCGCCGTGATATCCGAGCGAGGTCCAAAGGCGGGCCGTTTCGACGAGCAGTGGCAACGCACACTCGCGGTCGAAGTCTTCGTCGCCGGTCCACCACACATGCCGGAGCGCGGCCACTGCGATGTCCGCGTTGACGTGGAACGCGGCCGTTCCGGCCGGCCAGTACGCCGAGCATTCCTGGCCGCGGATGGTGCGCCACGGGAAGGCGGCGCCCTTCAGGCCGAGCGTGCCGGCCCGCTCGCGGGCCAGCGTCGTCGTGGACAGTCGCCAGCGCAGGGCATCGGCCGCCGCGGACGGCATGGTCGCCGACAGCACCGGAAGCACGAAGCTCTCGGTGTCCCAGAACGCGTGGCCGTCGTAGCCCGGGCCGGTGAGCCCCTTCGCGGGTATGGCGCGTTTCTCCGCCCGGGCACCGGACTGCAGCACATGGAACAGCCCGAACCGGACCGCCTGCTGCACGGCCGGGTCGCCGTCGACGCCGACGTCGGCGCCGTCCCAGAACTCGTCGAGGAACGACCGCTGCTCGGCGACGAGCTGATCCCAGCCGGTTAGGACGGCGCCAGCCACCGCCGCGTCCACCTGATCGCGTACCGCCGGCAAGGAACGCTGGCTGGACCAGCCGTAGGCCACGAACTTGGTCAGCGCGAGCCGCTCCCCAGGCTCGAGATGGCTGGCCACGGTCAGCCGTGCCCAGTCCGGTTCAACCGAGAGAAAGCTCTCCATCCGGGAGTCGTCCACGCCGTCCAGGCGGTTGATCATTCCCGCGGCCATGAGCAGATTGCTACGCCGGGACCGGTGGATGAGCAGCGCCCGCGGACCGCTCGAGAACTGGTCGACGGCGGTCAGCGGATGCTCCAGGGCGGCGGCCACCCGCGGATCGCCGGACTGCGGCGGCACGTGCTCGTTGGCCACGAGTTCGGACTGCAGCACGACGCGCGTCGGGACGCCGACCGCCTCGACCTCGTAGTGGATGGCCAGCACGGCGCGCTGTGTGAACGACACGAGCCGGGTCGAGCGCACCCGGACCACTCGGCCGGACGGCGCCTCCCACTCGGCCACCCGGCGCAGGAATCCACCGCGTAGATCGAGGATGCGTTCGTGGTGGCGCAGGGTGCCGTAGCGCAGGTCGAACGGCTCGTCGTCGACCAGCAGGCGGATGAGCTTCCCGTTGGTCACGTTGAGGATCGTCTGGCCGGACTCGGGGTAGCCGTATCCCGCCTCGGCGTAGGGCAACGGCCGCAGTTCGTAGAACGAGTTCAGGTAGCTGCCGGGCAGCCCGCTCGGTTCGCCCTCGTCGAGGTTGCCGCGCACGCCGATGTGCCCGTTGGACAGAGCGAAAACCGACTCGGTCTGGGCGAGCGTCCCCGGGTTGAGCCCGAGCTCGCGTACGTGCCACGGCTCGACCGGGAACGCGCCCTGCTTGATCACGTCTGCGCTCCGCGCCGCCGGCCGGCCATCACGACCCCGTCGGCTTGACCACGACCGGTTGCTGCGGCGCAGGGTCGGGTGCGTCCAAGAGGTCGGCGAGATCGTCGACCACGACGTCGGCGCCACGAGCGCGCAGGGCGTCGGCCTGGCCGACGCGATCGACGCCGACCACGTAGCCGAAGTGGCCCGCCCGGCCGGCCTGGACGCCGGCCAGCGCGTCCTCGAACACCACGGCGGCGTCCGGCCCGACCCCGACCAGTTTCGCGCCGGCCAAGAAGGAGTCGGGCGCCGGCTTGCCCTTCAGGTGCTCTTCGGCGAGGGTCACGCCGTCGACCCGGCCCTCGAACAGAGGCGCGAGGCCGGTGACGTCGAGGATCTGCTTGGTGTTCGCGCTGGAGGAGACCACGACGCGGTGCAACCCCGCGTCGCGGACCGCTTCGATGTAGCGCACCGACCCCGGGTAGACGTCGACGCCGTGCTCGGCAATCTCCTGCTGCAGCAGAGCATTCTTGCGGTTGCCGAGCCCGTACACCGTCTCCTGGTCCGGGCCGTCGGTCGGCTCACCCTCGGGCAGCGTGATGTTGCGCGACGCGAGGAAATCGCGCACCCCGGCCTCGCGCGGCTTGCCGTCGACGTACTCGTCGTAATCGGCGTGCACGTCGAAGGGCCGGAAGCCGGCGCCATCGCGGGCCTGTAGGAACGCGTCGAACATCCGCTTCCAGGCGGCGGCGTGGACGGTCGCGGTGCGGGTGATGACGCCGTCGAGGTCGAAGAGGCAGGCACGGATGTGGTCGGGCAGGCCCAGCATCTCGCGGCATCCCTTCGGTCGATCCGGCGCTCGGCACGACGGTAGCGCTTACCGTCCGGCATTCGGGGAGCCGCGACGCGGTGCCGCCGACCGTACCTCTGCCGTCCACGCTTGTTGTCTCGAACGGCCGTCCACAGGTCGGCGACGTCGTCCACAGATCCCGGCTGCACCCGCCGCTCGTGTGCCGGTCCCGGTTGGCTTCGGGCATGTCCTCGCTACGCGATCGGTCGCTCAGTCAGTGGCGGCCGGCACGTCGCCCACGACCCGACCCGAAAGGTTCCACCGACCATGAAGCGACTTCTGACCCGGCTGCGCAGCGCTCGGCGCGACCTCGGCATGACGACGGCCGAGTACGCGGTCGGGACCATCGCGGCCGTGGCCTTCGCCGCCGTGCTGTACAAGGTCGTGCAGAGCGACGCCGTGCGCTCGGCGCTCACGTCGATCATTTCTTCCGCGCTGCACGCGCTCTGATCGGCGGTGTCCGCGGCGATCGCGGCATGGCCACGGCCGAGCTCGCCGCAGCGTTGCCGGTGCTCGTGCTCTTGCTCGGCGCCGTCCTCGCGGCGGTCTCGCTCGCCGGCGACCAGGTCCGGGCCATGGACGCGGCGCGGGAGGCGGCCCGCGCCCTAGCTCGCGGCGACCCTGGCGCGGCCGAGCGGTACGGGCGGATGGTGGCGCCGCAGGCTCGCATCGTGGTGTCCCGGGCCGGCCCGCAGGTCACGGCCGAGGCCCGCCTGAGCGCTCGTCCGCTGGGCGGTCTGCTGCCGCAGATCACGATCGTCGAGCGAGCGGTCGCGGCGGCCGAGCCTGACGGGTCGCCGTGAGACGACGTGCGATCACGCGCCTTCGCGCGGCTCGGCTTTCCGCGGCTCGGCTGTGCACGGCTCGGCTTCCCGCGGTGCGGCTCAACGCGCAGCGTGGTTCGGCGAGCGCACTGCTGTTGGCTGTCGGCGCGGCTGCGTTCGTCCGGGCCGGCGCCGTGTTCGTCCGCCACCGCGCCGAGACGGCCGCCGATCTCGCCGCGCTGGCCGGCGCCACCGCAATCGGCCGGACGGCGGACGACGCGGCGGTGTGCGGTGCGGCCCGAGCCGTGGCATTGGCCAACCACGCAGTACTGGTGGCTTGTGCCGCGTCGGTCGCCGGCGACGGCCGTTCGGGCGAGGTAACCGTACGGGTGCAAGCGCTGGGTCAGCTGCCGGCCTGGGGTCAGGTCCAGGTCACGGCCACTGCGCGCGCCGGTCGGTCCCCGCCGTGAGGACCGCCGAAGGACGGCGCCCTACGACGCCCGCCTGCCGATGACGGGTGGTACGGCCGCCTGGTCCTGTCTCGTTAGAGAAGGACTGGCCCACCGCCTTTCGCGAGCCTGCTGCGGCCGGTCCCTCCTGTGGCACCATGACCGGACGGCACGATGGGCGCCGGGCGTACAGCGAATCCAGGACGGGCCTCGTGGAACTTTCCCTGACCGACTCGGTCGTCGACGGCGTGACGGTAGTCACGGTTGAGGGCGAGATGGACGTCTATACCTCGCCAACCTTGCGAGATCGCCTGTCGGCGTTGCTCGACGACGGAACGTCCACGGTCGTGGTCGACCTGTCGGCCGTCACGTTCCTGGATTCGACCGGCATCGGCACTCTGGTCGGCGCGCTGAAGCGGGCCGAGGAACAGGGCGGCGGCCTGCCCGTGGTGTGTCCCCAGGACCGGCTGCTCAAGCTCTTCCGGATCACCGGCCTCGACGGTGTCTTCACCATCCGCGACACGGTGGCCGAAGCCGTCGCGGCGCCCTGACGCCTGAGTGTCTCCGATGCCGCCCCGTCGCGGCTATCGCCGCGAACTCGCGCTGGCGCGTGAGGGGAGCGACTGGCGCAGATGGCCGCTCATGCGCGGCCGAGTTGGGTGCCCTTCAACCGTAAGCGTTACCGCACTGTCGGGCCGAACCGAGGCCTCCGCCTAGGGCTCCCGTTTGGTTACACTGCGCGCAATCTCACGCTGCGCTGACGCCGTCGGGCGCGGTCGTGTCTGATTGCCGGTAGGTGCACGCCGAAGCCGGCCGTCGCCGACGAAGGAGTCCGCATGTCGTCCGTTGCAGCACCGGCGTTGATGGCCGCCCCCGGAATCTCCGGTGGCGAGAAGGGCCTCGTCGTCGCCCTGCTCGTCGTCGCGCTGGCCGCGCTGGCCTTCGCCTACGTGCTCGCACGCGAGGTCCTCAAGTACGACGAAGGCACTCCGAAGATGCGCGAGATTGCGCGGGCGGTCCAAGAAGGCGCGGCGGCGTACCTCAACCGCCAGTTCCGCACCCTCGCCGTCTTCTCGGTCGTGGTGTTCGTACTGTTGCTGATCCTTCCGGTCAACGAGGGCGGCTTCGTCGTCCAGCTCGGTCGGGCGCTCTTCTTCCTCGTTGGCGCGGCGTTCTCGGCGACCGTCGGCTACATCGGCATGACCATGGCGACGCGCGCGAACGTTCGGGTGGCGGCCGCGGCGCGGGCCGGCGGAGCCGACCGTGGCTTCCGCGTCGCTTTCCGCACCGGTGGCATCTGCGGCATGCTCACGGTCGGCCTGGGGCTGTTCGGGGCCTCGGTCGTGCTACTGATCTTCAACGACCACGCGCCCACCGTCCTCGAAGGCTTTGGCTTCGGCGGTGCCTTGCTCGCCATGTTCATGCGTGTCGGCGGCGGCATCTTCACCAAGGCGGCAGACGTCGGCGCCGACCTGGTCGGCAAGGTCGAGGCCGGTATCCCCGAGGACGACCCCCGCAACGCGGCGACCATCGCCGACAACGTCGGCGACAACGTGGGTGACTGCGCCGGCATGGCGGCCGACCTGTTCGAGTCGTACGCGGTCACCCTGGTCGCGGCGCTCATCCTCGGCCAGACGGCGTTCGGCGCGAAGGGGCTGCTGCTGCCCCTGATCATCGGGGCGATCGGCGTCGTGAGCTCGGTCGTCGGCATCGTGACCACGCGACTGCGGCCGAGCGACCGCAACGGCTTGGTTCCGATCAACCGCGGGTTCTTCTACTCCGCCGCCGTCTCGCTGGTGTTGGTCGCGATCGTGTCGTTCACCTACCTGCCTTCGAAGTTCAGCGGCTTCGGTGACACCGCTAACTACGACGGCAACCCGAAGGTGATCGCCTTCTTCGCCGTGCTCATCGGCATCGCCCTGGCCGTGATCATCCAGCAGCTGACCGGCTACTTCACCGATACCGTGCGCCGGCCCGTCCGCGACGTAGCCGACACCTCACGCACCGGGCCGGCGACGGTCATCCTGGCCGGTATCTCGCTGGGCCTTGAGTCCGCGGTCTACACCGCGGTGTTGATCGCCCTGGCCGTGTTCGCCGCCTTCTTGCTCGGCAGCGGCTCGATCGCCGTCGCGCTGTTCGCGGTGGCGCTCGCGGGCACCGGCCTGCTGACTACGGCCGGCGTCATCGTGTCCATGGACACGTTCGGACCGGTCAGCGACAACGCGCAGGGCATCGCCGAGATGAGTGGCGACATCGACGAGAAGGGCGCGCGGGTTCTCACCGACCTCGACGCCGTCGGCAACACCACCAAGGCCATCACCAAGGGCATCGCGATCGCCACCGCCGTGCTGGCCGCCACCGCGCTGTTCGGGTCGTTCACGAACGCGGTCGGCATCGCGATCGGCAAGTCGGGTGCGCGGCCGGCACCGGACAACTTCGGGTTCACGTTCGACCTGACGCAGCCCAACAACCTGGTCGGCATCATCCTCGGCGCTGCGGTGGTGTTCTTGTTCAGCGGCTTGGCCATCAGTGCCGTCGGCCGCGCCGCCGGTCGGGTGGTGTTCGAGGTACGCGAGCAGTTCCGCACCCGTCCGGGGATCATGAACTTCACCGAGCGGCCGGACTACAGCCGGGTCGTCGACATCTGCACGAAGGACTCCTTGCGCGAACTGGCGACCCCGGGCCTACTGGCGATCTTCGCCCCGATCTTGATCGGCTTCACGTTCGGCATCGCCCCGCTGGCTGGTTACCTCACCGGCGCCATCGCCGCCGGCGTGCTCATGGCCGTGTTCCTGGCGAACTCGGGCGGCGCGTGGGACAACGCCAAGAAGATGGTCGAGGACGGTCGGCACGGCGGCAAGGGCAGTGATGCCCACGCGGCCACGGTCATCGGGGACACCGTCGGCGACCCGTTCAAGGACACCGCCGGCCCGGCGATCAACCCGCTGATCAAGGTGATGAACCTCGTCGCGGTGCTCATCGCACCCGCCGTCATCCAGTTCACGCTCGGCGAGGACGCCAACAAGGGCGTCCGGGCAGCGGTGGCGATCGTGTCGTTCCTGATCATCGCCGCCGCGGTCACGGTCTCGCGCCGTCGCACCG
>CAXTNQ010000113.1:8367-9323 GCA_964245745.1 uncultured Jatrophihabitantaceae bacterium | reverse complement strand
GCACACGCCGGCCTCGAAGTGTGAGCTGTTCACCGCGGTCAGCGCGCGTACCGACAACCAGGCCGGCACCAAGGTCACCGTGTCGGCGACCGGAGCCGGCGCGAACCAGAAGGTGACGATCTACATCTCGTCGACGCCGACCGTCATTGGGACGGGAGTTACCGACGCGGCCGGCAACCTGGCCCCGATTGCGATCAACCTCGACGCGTCCTACAGCGGCTCGTCGCATTCGATCTACATCTCGGACGAGTCGTGCCCGCACAACCCGGTCGTGCTCGGGGCGACGCCCACCACGCCGTCTGGCGGTCTGGCCTTCACCGGCGTACAGGTGGCCAGCTTCGGCATCGTGGCCGCAGTACTGCTCGGCGCCGGCGTCCTGCTGCTCGTCGTCAGCCGACGGCGCCGCGGCAGCCACTGATCCAACGAGTCACCGCGTGCGGTGACTCGTTATAGCCGTGAAACGTCTGCACCTGTCCCGCCGAGCTGGCGTCTTGCTGGTCGCCGGCGGCGTCGGCGGCCTGTTGCTGATCGCCGCCGCGTGGCTGATCGTTACTGGCGTCCTGGCCCGCAGCGAGGTGGCGAAGGCCAAGGACGCGCTGCGGCAGTTGCGCAGCTCGGTGGCCGCAGGTGACGTCGCCACCTCACACGTCCAGGCCGCCGCCGTGGCGGAGCACGCCAGCCGGGCCCACGCGCTGACCAGCGGGCCGGCCTGGTGGACCGCGGCCCAGGTGCCCTGGTTGGGCGAGCCACTGCAGACGGTGCGTGGGGCGTCGACGCAGGCCGACCGGCTCGGCCAGGACGCGTTGCCCGTGCTCGTCCGCGTTGCCGACGACCTCGACCCCAAGACGCTGCGGCACGGCAACACCGTGGACGTGACGCGGTTAGCTGCCGCGGCGCCGGACCTGCACCGGGCGGCACTGACCACGCAGTCGGCGACTGCGGCCATCGCCGAGCTG
>CAXTNQ010000113.1:4263-8357 GCA_964245745.1 uncultured Jatrophihabitantaceae bacterium | reverse complement strand
ACGAGCCTGCAGGAGGACCTCGACGACATCAACGGGACGATTTCCGCGGCCGACCGGGCGGCGCAAATCCTGCCGACCATGCTCGGCCAGCACGGCGTCCAGCGGTATTTCGTCGCCCTGCAGAACAATGCCGAGTCGCGCGGATTGGGCGGTCTGCCTGGGGCGTTCGCCATCCTGCAGGCCGACCACGGCACCGTGACGTTCAGCGGGTTCTACGACGACAGCGCTCTAGCCGGCGTCAAGGCGCAGGTCGACCTCGGCGCCGACTTCGACCACCGCTATGCGCAAGACGACCCGTACGGGTTGTACGTGAACTCCAACGTCAGCCCGGACTTCCGGGACGCCGCTCAGATCTGGGCCGCCATGTGGCAGCGCAAGACCGGTCAGCGGGTGGACGGCGCGATTGCCCTCGACCCGACCGCGCTCAGCTACTTCCTCGCGGCGACTGGGCCGGCCACTCTGCCCGGAGGTGAGCAGGTCGGCAGTGACAACGTCGTCCGGCTGACCGAAAGCGACGTGTACGCCCGGTTCCCGACCAATCCGTCCAGTGCGGAGGCGAGCAATGCCGCGAACGCCGCCCGCAAGGCGTTCTTGATCAACGTGGCCAAGGCCGTCGAAGGACGATTACTTACCGGCGGCAACACCCGCCAGCTCCTCGATGCGGCGTCGCGCGCGTCTGGGGAACGGCGCCTGCTCGTCTGGAGCGCGGACCCGGCCGTCCAGCAACGAATCGAGCAAACCAATCTGGCGGGCACGTTGGCCGCCGACGGGCATCCCTACGCCGGGTTCACCGTGCTCAACGCCGCCGGCTCGAAGCTGGACTACTACCTCGACCGGTCGATGACCTACGAACGGGCGGGTTGCGGTGCGTCCCGCCGCGTGGCCGCCACGTTCACGCTGACGAACAGCGCACCGCGTAGCGGCCTGCCCGCCTACGTGACGTCGCGCGGCGATCACGCGCCGGCCGGCGCGAAGCCAGGCGACAACCGGTTACTCGTCAGCTATTACGCGACGCCGGGCGCGACCATCGATGCCGTGACCCTGGACGGCGTCCGGCAGAACGTCGAGCCGACGACCGAGAAGGGCCTCGTCGTCCTGACCGTCGACGTCGAGCTGCCGGCGGGCGCTTCTCGGACGGTCTCGGTGACCGCAGAGGAGCCGGCCGCCCCGGGTCCGGTCACCGTGCTCCGGCAACCTCTCGTCCGGCCGATGACCGTCACGGAGAAGTCGATCAGCTGCTCCTGACACCCAAGCCCGCGCTCGTTCGTTCATTTGGTAACTGGCCGGAATAACCGGCTACGCACGGTACGATTGGTCCCAACGTTAGCTCTGAGTTATGGAGCTGGTTACCAGCGTGCGGTGAGGGGGAAGTCCGCTGACGCTTCGGCAGGCCCTTGTCGTCCTCCGCCGCGGCTGGCTCATCATCGTGGCCGCGGTGCTGATCGCGCTCGCCGCTGCGGGCTTCTATCTGTACCGCGAGGTCCAGTCGTACGCAGCCACAGCCACCGTGCAGATGGCCACGCCGGCTGCCGGCCAGACCGGCGGATCCGCCACCGGTCCTAACCTGCAGTTGATCACGGGCACCGACGTCACCGCCTTGGCCGCGTCCACGCTGCAGGTGACACCGTCACCGGCTCTGGCGTCCAACGTCGAGGCTACCTACGACGCGGATACCAGCGTCGTGTCCGTGAAGGCGACCGAGTCGACCGCCGTACAGGCGAAGCAGGTGGCGAATGCGTTCGCCGACGGCTACGTCACCCAGCTCAAAGCCCAGGCGAACGCTTCGACCGCCGCACTACAGGGACAGCTCAACAAACTGACCGACCAGATTGCGGCCCTGAACAAGAAGATTGCCGTCAGTCCGAACGACCAGCTGTTGAAGACGCAGTATCAAAGCGCCTCCAGCACCTATACGACGATCTACAACGAATTCACCACGGCGTCCATCGCCCCGCCGCCGGCGTCCCTACTCAAGGAGGCCATCGACGGCACGTCGACCTCGCAGCCCAAGACCGAAGTGCTTGGGCTGGCCTTCTTGGTCGGACTGCTTGCCGGCGTCGGCTTTGTGCTCCTGCGAGCGCCATTCGACACGCGCTTGCGCTCGGTCGAAGAGGTCGAGCTGTATGGGCAATCGCCCGTCCTCGCTCAGCTTCCGCTGACGAAGGGGCTGCGCCGAGGCTCGACGACCTTGTCCGTGGTCGAAGCAGCGCGAACTCCATTCTCGGAGTCGATTCGTGAGCTGCGCACCTCTGCGCAAGTGCTACTCGGTGGATCAGGTTCAGCAGCGCTCGTCGTCACCAGCCCCGCGCCGTACGACGGCAAGACGCTTATCACCGCCAACCTCGCGGCATCGTTCGCGTTGAGCGGTAAGCGAACCATCCTCGTGTCCGCGGACCTGCGCCGTCCCCGCATCCACGACTTCTACGGGATTGCCGAGCCCGAGAAGGGCCTGTCCGAGCTGCTCGCACTGGAGCGGCCGACCTCAGAGGAAGTCGTCGACCTCCTACGTACCACGCAGGTCGACGGGCTGATGTTCCTCGCGGCTGGGACGCCCGCCGGCGACCCTGCGGACATCCTGGCGACCCGCCGGATGTCGCACGTCGTCGAGCACCTGCGCTCCCACGCTGACGTGGTAGTGATCGACGCGCCGCCCGTCCTCGCCGTCTCCGATGCGTCGATTGCCGCGTCGTATGCGGACGGGGCCATCGTCATCGTGCGAGCCAACAAATCGACGCAGAGGGCGCTTGCGGAGACGATGAAGCGCCTCGGCTCTGGTCACGTGAACGTGTTAGGCGTCGCCTTCAACCGGGTCAAGTCGATCACCGGATCGGCCTACCGCGGCTACTACCAAGCGGGCGAGCAGGACCGTACCCACGAACAAGAGCTCGACATCTTCGTTGACCAGGAGCCGTCGGGCCCCGCTAACACACAGCACACGACTGCCGTTGCTACGCGTGCCAGCACGACTCGACGCACGTTGCGTTCGATGGGCCGCCCGGGACGCTTACGGCCGACACGCCAGGAGGACGAATCGTCCGACGCACGACCGCGATCCACTCCCGAGGTCGCAGCGGAGGCGGCGTCGACGGAAGTGCTCGCAACCCCATCCGACGATGTCGCCGACCGCGCGCCCGTGGAATCTCAGATTAGTACGTCCGTCGAAGCGCCGAGCGCTGTCGAAACCCCGGCCGCAGTCGACGGTGGCGTCTCGCCGTCCGCGGAGCCCGAGCCGGCCGTTCAGGACAAGCTGTCCGTTAAGCCCGAACTCGCGGTGCAGACCGAGCCAGCCGCGGAACCCGAGACGGCCGTTCGCGATGAGTTGTCCGTCGCCACCGACGAATTGCCGACCGCTACTTCCGACGAACGGTCGACGTCGACCGCACCGACCCGCCGACGGTGGCGTCGCCGTGGCGGCCCAGCTCAGGCCGAACAGGACCGAACCAAGATCGACGCGCCTCGGCCCGTAGCGTCGGCCGAGGAAGACGTCAGCGCGGCGGAGGACGACACGGCGGTCGCGGACGATACGGCCGTTTCGAACCAGCCGGAAGTTCTTGCGACGTCCGAACCCGGAGTGGTCCCGGTATCCGAAACGTCGGCCGCGGCTGACGTCGATCCGCAACCGGACGACGTAGCGGTACGTCCGTCAGTGACCGACGCCGTCGAGGCCGGACGCGTCGACGGCGACGCCGGGTGGCGTCCTCTCGGCTCGCCGCTGGCGCCGCGTGTGACCGGACGTCGGCGTACGGCCGGACGCGGTCCGGTCCGCTAGCTGCGCCGAGCGCGCAACACCCTCTCGTACACCGCGAGCGTCCGCTCCGCCTGTCCGCGCAGGGTGAAGTCACGACGCTGCACCTCGCGAGCGGCGGACGCGTAACGGTCGCGACGCGGCCCGTCGAGTGCGAGGTCGGCGAGTATCCGGCCACCGGCGTTGATGTCGTCGGCGGCGAACAAGCAGGCATCAGGGACTCGGCCGATGGTCTCGTCGTGGCCGCCGCCGCTCGCCGCGACGACGGGCAGGCCGGCGGACATGGCCTCGAGAACGGTCAATCCCAGCGGCTCGTCCGAGCGGGGGGCCAGCAGGACGGCCGACTCCC
>CAXTNQ010000113.1:0-4253 GCA_964245745.1 uncultured Jatrophihabitantaceae bacterium | reverse complement strand
CCGACTCCCGGTACAGGTCGGCGACGTCGGGCCGAGAGCCGAGAAAGCGCACCGACTCGTCCACCCCGAGCGCGACGGCCAACGACGACAACCCCGCGAGCTCCTGCCCCTCGCCGGCGATCCGCAGGCACCAGCCGCGTGCCGCCAGGCCACTGGCCTGCCACACGCGCAAGGCCAGGTCCGTTCGCTTCTCGGGTTCCAGGCGCTGGGCGACGAGCACGGTCGGCGACCGTTGGCGGTGGTCGACGAGCGGATCCGCGACGTCTGCCGTACCGGAGTGGATCAATACCGACGATCCGTCGATCCGCGCAGCCACGAACTCGCTGATCGCGACCTGAGCCGCAAGGCGAGTCGCCACCACAGAGCGCGTGAGCCGCTTGAACCGTCCTGAGCCGCGCGGCTGTGCGAAGTGCCGAGTGGACACCACGGGCGCGCGCACCACGGGCCGGCTGGCCACGGCGGCCAGCTCGGCCGCTGTCATGTGCGCGTGGACGATGTCCAGCTGTCCGATACGCAGCAGCCGCTGTGTCGCCGTCGGGACGGACGACCCCGGCCACCACGCGATCCCGTGCGGACGTACGGCGGCTCGCATGCGCTCCCCGGCGCCGCCGATCACGACGACGTCGACGCCGAGCTCGGCGAGCTCGCCAGCCAACGTCGCGACGTATCGTTCGGCTCCGGCAAACGCATCTGTGCAGACGACTTGCGCCACGCGCACGGCTATCTTCCGCTGCGCATGATCCGGGCAGTACGCGCCGGGCCAGTCACGTAGAGGCGAGCGCGTCTAACCGCCTGCCGCCCCCGAGCTCCTGGCAGGACGGCACCACGCAGTACGGCTCCGACGATCACCGCAGCCCGGTAGGCGAGCCACCCTGCGCTGCCGTAGTGCTTGCGGACGTAGATCTCCTGCGCAGCGTGGAACAACGTCTCACGCAGCACGGGGTTGGTCGCGGTCGCGGCTCCCGCGTGACTCGCCGTTGCTTCTGGCACCAGACGCACGTGCCACCCGAGTCGCACCGCACGTCGCTGCCAATCGGCCTCCTCCGCGTACAGGAAGAAGCGCTCGTCGAACGTGCCGACCTGCGTGAGCGCCTCCCGGCGGAGCAGCAGGACCGACCCGACGAGAAAGCCGCGGCGGCGGCTGAGTCGGCTCAGCCCCACGGCCTCCAACCAAGCACGCCATGGCGCCGGGAAGGGCCATTCGATCTGAGCCGGCCGACTCACCGCGTCGTGTTGCCGCGGAGCGACCGCTGCGGTAGCCGGATCCGCGCGGAGCACATCCTGCAGTACGCGGAGGTCCTCCGGGGTGAGCACGGCGTCCGGATTAAGGAGGAGCACGTCCGACGTGGGATCACTCAGGTGAGACAGCCCGCAATTGACCCCGGCAGCGAAACCTGCGTTACGCCCGGGATCGACGTAACGAGCCCCGGCATGCGTGACGACGGCACGGACCTGTGCGGACGAGGAGTTGTCGACCACGACGACCGGGACGCGTCCGGCAAGCGGGCGTAACGCCTCGCGGAGCAGGTCCGGCGTGCCGTAGGCGACGACGACGACCTCGACCGAGCGTGGCCCCGTCGCCGGCACCGCGATCCGGCCGTACAGCGCCTCGAGTCGTTCTGCGACGGCGGACCACGAGTACTGGCGCACGCGTTCCGTACCGGCCCGGCGTAGCCGCGTCCACATGTCGGGTGAGGAGTGGAGCATGGTCAGGGCGCGCGTCCAATCGTCGACATCTCCGGGCGCGGCGAGCAGGCCGGCGTCCCCGACCACGTCGGGCAGCGCACCCGACCGACTGGCTACGACCGGCACACCCGACGCCATCGACTCGACGACCACGCGTCCGAACTGTTCAAGCCAATTCGGACGCGGTAACGACGGCACGGCCAGGACGTCGAATTCTCGGTACTTCGGTGCCAGATTCACCGTATGGCCCGTGAACCGCACACGGCCGTCGACCCCGAGCAGTTCCGCGTGCCGACGCAGGTCTGTCGCCTGTGGGCCGTCACCCACGATGTCCAGCTGCACGTCGGGCATCCGGGTGAGCGTCTGCAGTAAGACATCGACACCCTTGTGCTCGGCGAGGCGCCCCACGTAGCCGACCCGTAGCTCGCGACGAGGGACGTTCCGTTCGGCGGCCGCAAACCGGCCTAGGTCGACGCCTAAGGGAATCTCACTCACCGCGCCGGTGAATCCTTTGCGACGCAGGATCTTTCCAGCGTCGCGATTACATACCGACACGCCTGCGGTCCGGCTGAGGGCGTAACGCTCCATCCACCGAAAGGGTGGCGGATACCTCTTTTCGATGTTCTGCGCCGAATACAGGACGACGGGTGCGCGGACCCGGGACAGCGCACGCAGGACGAAAACCTCGAAGGCCGCCACGCTGCACGGTTCTTCGTGCACGTCGACCACGTCCCACGGCCCGTCGCGCAGCGCACGCCAGATCGGACGGGGGTCGAATGCGAAGAGGTTGGGATGGGTGCCGAACGTCCGGACGCCGCTGACGAACGGTTCGCCATCCTCCAGGCCAACGGGCCGACCGCCCTCATCCCAGCGTCGTGCGCACAGCAGATACACGTCGTGGCCGCGGCGCCGCAGTTCACGCTCGCGCTCGCGCCACGCCGAAACGACGGCACTGTGAGATACCCGCAGAACGCGCATGTCGACCCCCCGTCGGGACGCGGTCGTGACCAGTGGACCCCGTCAGCGCGCATTAGATCGGTGTTAGGCGAGGCTAGCACGCGACGATTACTATGCGTGTCATCCGGATTCTCCTTGTGTGCACGGCCAATCGCTGTCGCTCGCCGATGGCTGAGGCGTTCAGCCGCCGACAGCTCGAGCGGCTACGTTCGTCCGCCGTCGTGCGGTCAGCGGGCCTACTGCCCGGAGGTGAACCCATGCCGCCGCAGGGCGTGGCGTTGATGGCTCGGCGCGGTTACGACCTCGACGGTCACGTCAGTACGCAGGTCAATTCAGGTCTCGTCGAAGACGCCGACGTCCTGCTCGGGATGTCACAGCGCCATGTGCGGTCGCTCGTCGCCTCGTGGCCGAACGCGTGGCCTCGTACGTTCACCATCGCCGACTTCGTGGCCCGCGCCGAGCTGGACGGGCCGGCCGCCGCCGAGCACGGATCGCGGGCCTGGGTCGAGACGCTGAGCCGAACTCGAGACCGCGTCGACGTGCTGGGGTCATCGGCGGACGACGTCCTCGATCCCATGGGCCGCTCGGAGCGAGTGTGGGATGCGGTCGCCGATACGCTGGCCGAGCTCAGCGGGCGACTGGCACAGGCGGTTTCGACTCCGGCATTGACAGATCCGACACCGGCTCGGGGGCGGCACCGGCGACCCTGACCGCCTCGCCGCCGCTCACGGCCACCGAACCTACGCCCTTCGCTCGGGCCAGCGCCCCGATCGCCATGCCGACGATCAGCCACGGGATGGCGCCCTGGGCGCCCACCCAGAAGAGGTCGAGCTGGCCCTGCACCACGCGCATGAGCACTGCGACGAAGGCGATGGTTCCGTACACCGGAGGCATCCGCCAGAGCAACCACAGCGAACCGAAGAACAGGATCAACAATCCGGCTGTACCGAGGATGCCGGCCGACGTCAGCATCTCGAAGATGGCGTTGGGCGGCTGGAAGGCGTTGGTGAACCGGTCGGTGTACCACCACCGAAGGCCCACGCCGAACCAAGGGGACGTGTGCCAGATATCGATCGAGTCGCCGAACCACGTCAGCCGTTGATGAGTCGAGTTGAATCGATTGGTCGAGTCGAGTTGTTGCTTGAAGACGATGCCGGCCAACACGACGAGCGGGATCAACGCCAGCAAGATCCATTTCGAGCGCCGCCCGAAATGCTTGCTGCGCGCCAGGACAACGACGCCTCCGACAGCCAGGCTGATCATCGCCTGACGCGACTGACTAGCCAGGATGCCGAGGAGCAGGAGCAGCATCGCCCACGGGATCCAACGGCCGGACCAACGGAACCACGCCGGCCGGGCGTAACACATGAGGACGGCGAACGAGAGCATGTCGCCGATAAAGTTCTTCTGCATGCCGTAGGGCAGATTCACCGGCTGAAATCCATTGCTGATCGCCGCGCCGCACGTCCACACCGCGAGGACGCAACCGAGCAGAACGTAAAGGCCAGTCGCCCGGTAGGTGCGATCAGCGCGGGCGACGACCCATCCGACGACGAGACTGCCGCCGAGCAGCACGACCTAGTGCCACCACTCGAAGATCTTGGACCGGT
>CAXTNQ010000112.1:5617-9350 GCA_964245745.1 uncultured Jatrophihabitantaceae bacterium | reverse complement strand
AGCCAGGCGTCCACCTCGGTCATGAGCGAACTCGTCGTCGGCCAGCCGGTCGACGACGCGTTCCGGCTGAACGACACGTTCGTCGAGCTCATGCAGTCGCAGGGGCACGCCGAACTGTCGGACGCTGAGGCCGATGCCCTGGACGACGCGATGGCGTTCGAAGGTGTGTCGAGGTACCCGGCCCGGGTCAAGTGCGCGCTGCTGGGTTGGATGGCCATGAAGGGTGCCGTGGCGCAGGCCGTCTCGACGGAACGAGGAAGCACATGACCGACGTGGCAACGGTCCCGGCACAGCCTTCGCGGGACGAGATCGAAGAGGCGATGCGCGACGTCGTTGACCCCGAGCTGGGAATCAACGTCGTCGACCTGGGCCTGGTCTACGACGTGCTCGTGGAGACCGGCGAGGCGACGACGGTCACGCTGGACATGACACTGACCTCGGCGGCCTGCCCGCTGACCGACGTCATTGAGGATCAGGCCAGTGCCGCGCTGACGGGAGGCCCGAAACCGCTGTGCTCAGAGGTGAAGATCAACTGGGTATGGCTGCCCCCGTGGGGACCGGACAAGATCACCGACGAGGGCCGCGAGCAGCTGCGAGCTCTCGGGTTCACCGTCTGACCTGACGACCGTTCAGACGTAGCCCGAGAAGCGTGACTTGCGCCGGACGGGCGTGCGGTCGTGCCCGGTGCCCGCGTCGTAGGCGTCGGCGTCCCACCCTCCGTAGGGTTGGTCCAGTTCGATACCCGGCCGATCGACGACGAACATGGCCGCGGCCTCACGGCGCCGCTGTGCCGTCCGCCGGACCCGCCAGGCGCCCAGGACGAACAGCGCCAGCGTGCAGACGGCGGTGTACAGCATCAGCGCTCCCGGGGACGATCTGCCGGGACATTACGTCGTGCGGGTCACGATTACCCGAGATTATTGGTACCGAACGTGTCACATCGCGCGGGATCGCCCGTCTGGTAACCCGTGGTCAGCCACTTCTGCCGTTGCGCCGAGGTGCCGTGGGTGAACGCCTTCTGGTTGATCTGGCCGTTGCCCAGGTTCTTCTGGATCCAGTCGTCACCGATCCGGCCGGCGACCTCAATCGCGTTTTGAATGTCCTCGGACGTGATGTTGGTGATCAGCGCGGGACTGCCGTCCGCGCCGGGCTCGGTCGCGTGCCTGGCCCACACGCCCGCGTAGCAGTCGGCCTGTAGCTCCAGCCGGACCGAACCCGAGGTCGGGCCGGTCACCCCCTGCTGAACCTTGCTCTCGGTGCCGAGCAAATCCTGCACGTGGTGGCCGTACTCGTGGGCGAGCACGTAGGCGTTGACGAAGGGTCCGCCGGTGGCCTGGAACTGCGTCTTGATGTCGTCGTAGAAGCTCAGGTCGATGTAGACCCGCTTGTCACCGGGGCAGTAGAACGGCCCTGAGCCGCTGCTCGCCGTGCCGCATGCCGTCTGCACCTGCCCGGTGAACCAGACCGTGGGCACCGGGGTGTACTGCACCCCGAGCCGCGGCAATTCCGCCGTCCAGTACTGCTGAACGGAGTCGATGTCCGCGACGACGGCACAGTCGAGGTTCGTGTTGGCGTCGCGGCCGGTCCGGCACTCCTGGGAAACTTTGCTGTTGTCGGCCACCTGCGGCTGGCCACCCTGACCCAGGTTGCCGAGGACGTTGGTCACCGCACTGGTAGAACCTCCGCCACCGCCGGCCAGCGTGACGATCACGGCGATGATCACGCCGACGATGCCGAGACCTCCGCCGCCGACCGCCAGCCGACCGCCCGTCCCGCCCAGCCGGCCACCGCCACGAACGTCCTCGACCTGCGAGGTGTCCAACCGTGCATCGTCGTTGTACTGCATCCCCAGATCCTCTCCTGAACTGCGCTCTGCAGCACCACCGGGCGTACCCTCGAGGCATGTCCTCCCTCGCGATCGGGTGACGGGCGCCGCAACGCGCCGACCGTACGTCCTCGTCCCCCTGGGAGTGTTGTGATCACCGCGACGGATCTCGAGTTGCGCGCGGGCGCGCGCATCCTGCTCGAGCCGACGACCCTGCGGGTGCAGTCGGGCGACCGTATCGGCCTGGTCGGGCGCAACGGAGCGGGGAAGACCACGACCTTGCGCATACTCGCCGGCGAATCCGCGAGCCACGGTGGCCAGGTAACCCGCCGCGGACCGGTCGGTTACCTGCCGCAGGATCCGCGCACCGGTGACCTGACCGCCACGGCACGCGACCGGGTGTTGTCCGCCCGCGGGTTGGACGTCCTCGTCACCGAGATCGCCAAGGCGCAGGTTCAGCTCGCCGAGACCCCGGACGACGAGGCCCTGGTACGCCGCTACGGCCAGCTCGAGGACCGGTTCGCCGCGCTCGGGGGATACGCGGCCGAGAGCGCGGCCGCGCGGATCTGCGCCAACCTCGGACTGCCGGATCGTGTGCTGGCCCAGACGTTGGGCACCCTGTCAGGCGGACAGCGTCGCCGGGTCGAGCTGGCGCGCATCCTGTTCGCCGGGGACTCGGACACCGGAGAACCGCCGACCCTGCTGCTCGACGAGCCGACCAACCACCTGGACGCCGACTCGGTCACGTGGCTGCGCGATTTCCTACGCCAGCATCGCGGAGGACTGGTGGTGATCAGCCACGACGTCGGGTTGCTGGAGGCCGTCGTCAACAAGGTGTGGTACCTGGACGCCAACCGGGCCGCGCTCGACATCTACAACGTGGGGTGGCGCGCGTACCTGCAGCAGCGCGAGACCGACGAGCGGCGGCGGCACCGCGAGCGCGCGAACGCCGAGCGCAAGATCGAGGCTTTGCGGTCGCAGGCCGACAAGATGCGCGCGAAGGCGACGAAGGCTCGCGCCGCCCACCAGATGGACCGCCGGGCCGCGGCGCTGGCCGCGGATCTCGCGGAGGTCAGGGTTGCCGACCGGGTGGCCCGGCTGCGGTTCCCGACGCCGGCGCCATGCGGCCGGACGCCGCTGACCGCCACCGGACTGTCGAAGTCCTACGGGTCACTCGAGGTCTTCACGGACGTGGACCTGGCCGTGGATCGCGGCGCCCGGGTAGTCGTGCTGGGCCTGAACGGGGCGGGGAAGACCACCCTGCTGCGGCTGCTCGCCGGCCTCGAGCCGCCGGATACCGGAGAGGTCACGCCTGGCCACGGTCTGCGCCTGGGTTACTACGCCCAGGAACATGAGACGCTCGACCACGACCGGACGGTATTGGAGAACATGCGCACCGCGGCCTCGGCCGCAGGCGACACGTCCACCGATACCGATCTGCGCAAGGTGCTCGGAGCCTTTCTGTTCAGCGGCGACGACGTGCAGAAACCGGCCGGCGTGCTGTCCGGGGGCGAGAAGACCCGCCTGGCGTTGGCCATGCTCGTGACCAGTGCCGCGAACGTCCTGTTGCTCGACGAGCCGACGAACAACCTCGACCCGGTCAGCCGGCAACAGGTCCTGGACGCGTTGCGAACCTATGCGGGCGCGCTCGTCCTCGTCACCCACGACGAGGGCGCCGTGGACGCCCTGCGGCCCGAGAAGGTCATCCTGTTGCCGGACGGCGTCGAGGACAGTTGGAGTCCCGACCTGGCCGACCTTGTTGCCCTAGCATGATCGTCCCTCCCGCGCGGAGCGTGGGTTCGCGGCGTAGCCGCGACGGGACGATCTGAGATGACAGAGCATGATCGTCCCTTCCGCGCGGAGCGTGGGTTCGCGGCGTAGCCGCGACGGGACGATCTGAGATGACAG
>CAXTNQ010000112.1:0-5517 GCA_964245745.1 uncultured Jatrophihabitantaceae bacterium | reverse complement strand
GTTCGCGGCGTAGCCGCGACGGGACGATCTGAGATGACAGAGCATGATCGTCCCTCCCGCGTGGAGCGCGGGTTCGCGGCGCAGCCGCGACGGGACGATCTACAGGGACAGCGTGACGATCCCACTCGCGTAGCGAAGGGAACAATCCGCCGCAACCGTGCGCAACCGACCGCGGACAGCGCGCTGTGATCTTGCGGGGTGACGAACGCGCTGCTATCAAGGCGGGAGGTTCTTCACTGGGGTAACAGCGCCCGCCGGAACCTCGCCCGTCATACGGCGCACCGCTCGGAGGGATCGGACATGGCGACACTGAAGAAGGGCGCCCGCATCACTGGCGCCGAACGCACCAAACTGGCGACGGACCTGCGCAAGCAGTACGACAAGGGGCGCAGCATCCGGGAGCTGGCCGATTCGAGCGGCCGCTCGTATGGCTTCGTCCACCGGGTGCTGTCCGAGTCCGGAACGACACTGCGTGGCCGCGGGGGAGCGACCCGCACGCCGCGCAAGGGCAAGTAGCACTGAGCCTCGCACTGTCGCTGCCCGAGTCGGGTGGCGTGCGTGCCGAGGTCGACGGCGCCCTCCTGACGGTCACCCTTGCGCGCCCAGAACGGCTGAACGCGCAGGACCCGGCTATGTGGCAGGCCCTGCTGGAGTGCAGCCGCCAGGTGACCGCAGAGGTCCGGGTGGTCGTCGTCCGCGGCACCGGTCGGGCCTTCTCTGCCGGCCTGGACCGCGCCGCGTTCGCGCCCGGACCTGACGGTGGGCTGCCTTCCGTGGTTGCCCTTGCCGCGGGGTCGTTGGACGAGGCGTCGCGCACCGTCGCGGACTATCAGCGGGCTTTCGGCTGGCTAGCCGATCCGGGAGTCGTCAGCATCGCCGCCGTACAGGGCCACGCGATCGGCGCCGGCCTGCAGCTCGCCCTGGCCTGCGACCTGCGCATCCTGGCCGAGGACGCGCAATTGACGATGGCCGAGACGGGCCTCGGACTGGTCCCCGACCTGGGTGGCACCAAGCGGCTGGTCGAGCTTGTCGGGTACTCCTACGCGGCGGACATGTGCTTCACCGGGCGGCGTGTCGGTGCCGAGGAGGCGCACCGGATCGGGCTGGCCTCGTCGGTCGTCCCCCTTGAACGCCTGCCTGCAGTGGTCGACGAGGTCGCCGCGGCGGTCTGCACCGCGCCACGGGATGCGGTGATCGAGACCAAGGCGCTGCTGCTCGCGGCCGCGAGCCGTAGCCAGGCCGAGCAGGAGCGCGCCGAGCGGGAAGCTCAGTACCGTCGACTGCGCGACCTGGGAGGTCTCGACCGCGAGTCATGACGCCGTCCGCCGTCCCGGAATAGGGGTAACTGCCCACGTGTTGCGGGCGCGGAGGTTTGTCTGATGTCGATGCACTCCATGATGATGTCCACCCGGTCGATGCGCCGCGGCGACTCATCGGTGACCGACCGGCGGCTACCGCCGGGGACCTGGCGGCGGGTCTTCGCCTTCGCGCGCCCCTACCGCCGGCAGCTGCTCGGCTTTCTGCTGATCATCGTCATCGACGCCGTGATCGGTGTCCTGACGCCCGTCCTGGCGGGTCGGGTGGTCAACGAGATCACGCGGCACGGTCAGGTGCGCGTGGTCGTCCAGATTGCCATCGTCATCGCGGCTCTCGCCGTGTTCGACGCCGCGCTGTCCTTCGTACAGCGTTGGTATTCGGCTCGGATCGGCGAAGGCCTCATCTACGACATGCGCACCTCGGTCTTCGACCATGTGCAACGCATGCCTCTCGCGTTCTTCACGCGCACGCAGACCGGCGCCCTGGTCAGCCGGCTCAACAACGACGTGCTCGGAGCCCAGCAGGCGTTCACCTCGACGCTGTCCGGCCTCGTGTCCAACGTCGTCAGCCTCGTGCTCACGGCCGGCGTCATGTTCTCGCTCTCCTGGCAGATCACCGCGTTGGCCCTGGTCATGCTGCCCGTCTTCGTCCTGCCGGCCCGGCGCATCGGTGCGCGGCTGCAGTCGATCACCCGAGAGTCCTACAACCTCAACGCATCGATGAACTCCACGATGACCGAGCGCTTCAACGTCGCCGGAGCGTTGCTCGTAAAGCTGTTCGGCCGCCCCGAGCAGGAGGACGAATCCTTCCGCGCGCGGGCGGCACGCGTGCGCGACATCGGCGTCACCTCGGCCCTCTACTCGCGGGCCTTCTTCGTCGCGCTCACGCTCGTCGCGGCCCTGGCGCAGGCCCTGGTCTACGGGCTGGGCGGCTACTTCGCCCTCACCGGCCGACTCGACACCGGCACCGTGGTCACCCTGGCACTGCTGCTCAGCCGCCTGTACGGACCGCTGACCGCGCTGTCGAACGCCCGCGTCGACGTGATGAGCGCGTTGGTCAGCTTCGACCGCGTCTTCGAGGTGCTCGATCTCCAACCGATGATCGCGGACGCGCCGGACGCGGTGGAGCTGCCCGCCGATGCGCGGTCCGTCGAGTTCCGCGACGTGCGCTTCACCTACCCGTCTGCCAGCGAGGTGTCCCTGGCGTCCCTGGAGGACGTCGCCGTGCTCGACGTGACGTCGAACCAGGAGGCGTTGCGCGGGGTGTCGTTCCACGCGTCCCCCGGCCAACTCGTCGCCCTGGTCGGGCCGTCTGGCGCGGGTAAGACCACGATCAGCCAGCTGGCGGCCCGGATGTACGACGTGCGGGAGGGCAGTGTCTCGGTGGGCGGACACGACGTGCGCGAGGTCACCCAGCAGTCGCTGCGCGACCGCATCGGCGTGGTGACGCAGGATGCGCACATGTTTCACGACACGATCCGCGGCAATCTGCTGTACGCCGACCCGGACGCGTCCGAGGACGACCTGTGGGCCGCCGTGGACGCCGCGCAGATCGGCGAGCTGGTGCGCTCGCTGCCCGAGGGCCTGGACACCGTAGTTGGCGACCGTGGCTACCGGCTGTCGGGCGGTGAGAAGCAGCGACTGGCGGTGGCGCGCCTACTGCTCAAGGCGCCGGCGGTCGTCGTGCTCGACGAGGCGACGGCACACCTCGACAGCGAGAGCGAAGTCGCTGTGCAGCGCGCACTGGCCGAGGCTTTGCACGGTCGCACCTCCCTGGTCATCGCCCACCGGCTCTCGACGGTGATCGACGCGGATCAGATCCTCGTCGTCGACGAGGGGCAGATCGTCGAGCGCGGCACGCACGCGGAACTGCTCGCCCGCGACGGCCTGTACGCGGACCTGTACCGCACTCAGTTCGAGAAGCAGGCGGCGGTCGCGTAGGCCGCCTGGCCTTTTCAGGCAACCGGGCGGAGCTGGCCGACGGCGATCGGATCGCGAAACAGCGGCCGAAAGGCCAGATCGGCGGCGCCCAGCAACGACGAGTCGTCCCCGAGACCGGCGGTGCGCAGCTCGACGCCGCGACGGGATGCGGCCATCGCCTGCCGGCCGACCTCAGATTCGATGTCCTCCCGACAAAGCTCCAGGACGGTGCTCAGCGACCCACCCATGATGACGAGTTGCGGGTTGAGGAGATTGACCAGGCTGGCCACCGCGCGGCCGAGATGGACCGCCACCTGACGGACGCCCGCTTCGGCATCGGGTTCGCCGGCGCGCGCGGCACCGAGCACCTCCGCCACGGTCTCCCGTGTCGGGCGTCCGCGCCGGCCGGCGAAGCGCAGCAGCGCCTGCTCGCCGATGAACATCTCGACGCAACCGCGTCCACCGCAATGACACGGTGGTCCGGACGGGTCGAGCATCATGTGCCCAACCTCGCCGGCCAGCCCGTCGTGGCCGGGCAGCGGATTGCCACCGGTCACGATCCCGCCGCCGACGCCGATCTTGCCGTTCAGATAGATGAGGTCGTCGCGGTCGCGGCCGGCGCCGCGGTGGTGCTCGGCCACCGCACCGAGGTCGGCGTCGTTGCCCACCGACACCGGCAGGTCGGGGGGCACCCGGCGGCTGAGCAGAGCAGCGAGGGACACGTCATGCCAGCCCAGGTTGGGCGCGAACTCGATCCGCCGGTCGGTCAGCCGCACGGTGCCGGGGATGCTGACGCCCAGGCCCACCGGCCACGCGCCGGCGGGCAGATCCGCGACCAGGGGCTCTAGGCCCCTGACGATCATGTCCGCGACGGTCGGCGGGTCGTTGCCGTCGGCGGCCAGTCGGGTCTCGGAACGTGCGAGGACCCGGCCGCCGACGCCGACCGCCGCGCGGACGACCCGGTCGACCTCGACGTCCACGGCGTACACGAACGGCCCGTCCTCGCGGGGACCGACCACGTGAGAGGGACGGCCCGCTCCGTCTCGTTCGGTGGGCACATGCTCGGTCACCAGCCCGAGCTCGGCGAGTTCGGTGACCAGGGCGCCGATCGTCGAACGGTTGAGCGCCAGCCGATGGGTCAACTGGGCCCGGGTGAGCTCACCGTCGCGGTGGACCTGGTCGAGCAGCAGCCCGAGGTTGTGCCGCCTGATCTCGTCCGGACGCGCTGCGGAGCGAACCACGGCGCCGAGCCACTAGCTCGTTATCGTGCGCCGTCGCGAGATCGCGTCGACGCTGGCCGCCAGCAGCAGGAAGGCGCCGGTGATCATGTACTCGTACTGGGCGCCCAGCCCGTTCAGCCCGAGACCGTTGGGGATGATCGCGATGACCAGCGCGCCGATGATGGCGTCGCGCATCTTGCCGCGGCCGCCGAACAGCGACGTTCCGCCGATGACCGCGGCGCCCACGGCGTAGAGCTGGTCGGTGTGCGAGCCGAAGTCCGACGGCACGCCGCCCTGCTTGGACGCGCCGATGATGCCGGCGAGACCGGCCATGCCCGACCCGATCACGAACACCGAGAGGCGGATCTTGCGCGTCTGGATGCCGGCCCGGCGAGCGGCCTCGCGGTTACCGCCGACGGCGTAGATGTAACGACCGTAGCGGCTCTTGGCCAGCACGATCGTCCAGAGGATGAACGCCACGGCGACCAGCGGCACGACGTACGGCACGCCGAGCAGGTGGCCGAACACCGATCGCGACCGGTTCTGGTTGAGCACGATGAGGGCCACGCCGGTGGTGACCGCCAGCGCCGCCGCGCGCAACAAGACAAGGTCGAGGGGATCGCCACTCAACTTGGCGGCGCGCTTGCGCACGCTGCGGACGACTGTGAACAGCGTGTACCCGCCGACGAGCACCGCCCACAGGATCCAGCCCGCGGCCGCACTCATGTTCGCGTTCTCGATCTTGTTGACCAGGTCGAACTGGCGGGTCGGGATGGCGTTGCCCGTCCCGATGAATTTCAGGAGCACGCCCTGCCAGGCGAGGAACAACGCCAACGTGACGACGAAGGACGGGATACCGACCTGGGCGACCAGGAACCCGACCAGTGTGCCGATGGCCACCCCGACCGCCAGCGCGACGAACATGGCGGCGAGCTGGTGCTGGGCGTAGTGGGTGACGAGAAACAGGCCGCCGATGACGATGATGGCGCAGGGGATCCACAGTCGGTACCAGGCGGTGACGAGCGCGGTCGCCAGCATGAACAGCAGCAGGATGGCGTACG
>CAXTNQ010000111.1:2977-9446 GCA_964245745.1 uncultured Jatrophihabitantaceae bacterium | reverse complement strand
TTCTGGACGCAGGTGCTCGGCTGGCAGGAGGTCGAACGGGACGAGAGCGGGGTCTCGATCGCCGGGTCCGACGATCCGCGCTGGCAGATCGACTTCCTTCGGGTGCCCGACGGGCCCAAGACCGTCAAGAACCGACTGCATCTGGACGTCAACGCCACCGACCGTGACCAGGACGCCGAGCTGCAGCGCCTGCTGAACCTCGGCGCGCGCCCGGTGGACATCGGTCAGGGGGACGTCAGCTGGCACGTGCTTGCCGACCCCGAGGGCAACGAGTTCTGTCTGCTGCGTCGCCGCGTCGAGCCCTGACCGGTCACGGCCGACCGGTTATATGACCCGCTGACCGGCTCGCCAGACCTGGCCGACCAGCGGTACCCCGGGCCGGTAGGCCAGGTGCACGTAGGACGGCGCATCCAGCACGATGAAGTCCGCCGACCGTCCCGGTGTGAGAGCGCCGACGTCGGTGCGGCGTAGGGCCGCGGCACCTCCGGCCGTCGCGGCGCAGAGCGCCTCGGCGGGCGTGAGCCCCATCTCGCGTACGGCCAGGGCGATCGCCAACGGCAGCGACGTCGAGTAGGCCGATCCCGGGTTGCAGTCGGTGGCCAGGGCGATGCGCACGCCGGCGTCCAGCAGCCGTCGCCCGTCGGGGTAGCGGCCCCGGATCGAGAACTCGGCGAGCGGCAACAGTGTGGCCACCGTGGACGAGCCGGCCAGCGCATCGACGTCGGCCGGAGTGAGATGACTGCAGTGGTCGGCGCTCGCCGCGCCGAGTTCGACCGCGAGCTCGACGCCCGGTCCGGGACCAAGCTGGTTGGCGTGGACGCGGAGTCCCAGACCCCGGTGACGGCCGGCCAACAGGACGGCCCGCGCCTGGTCGGCGTCGAACGCCCCGCGCTCGCAGAACACGTCGATCCACCGGGCGTGCAGGGCGCAGGCGTCCAGCATGGCGCCGCAGACGAGCGAGACGTAGTCGTCGGCGTCGGCACCCGGAGGGATGACGTGCGCGCCCAGGAACGTCGTCTCCGGGGTGTGCTCCGCCGCGATGCGTACCGAGCGTGCCTCGGTGGGCACGTCCAGGCCGTAACCGGACTTGCACTCGAACGTCGTGACGCCGGCGCGCAGCAGCTCACCGCTCAGCCGCCGCAGGTTCGCCCGGAGCTCGTCGTCGGACGCGGCCCGCGTCGCCGCGACGGTGGTGCGGATGCCGCCCGCGGCGTAGGGCCGACCGGCCATCCGGGCCGCGAACTCCGACGCGCGATCTCCGGCGAACACGAGGTGGGCGTGCGAGTCGACGAAGCCGGGCACAACCGCGCAGCCGCCGACGTCGACCCGCTCGTCCGCAGCCGGAGCTCGAGTGGCCGGACCGGCCCAGGCCAGCGTCGACCCGTCGACGACCAGGGCCGCGTGCGCGAGCTCGCCGAGGTCAGCGGCACACGTGGCCAGCTGGCCGATACCGGTGACGAGCGTGGCCACGATGGCGTCAGGAGGTGGCCGCGGCCCCGGTCAGCTCGGCGGCCGCCTCCAGCAACCGGTCGTTCTCGGCGGGCGTCCCGACGGTGACGCGCACGCCCTCGTTCGCGAACGGCCGCACGATGACGCCTCGGTGGGCGCACCCGTCGGCCCAGGCGGTCGTCGCGGCGCCCAGGGGCAACCAGACGAAGTTGGATTCGGTGGCAGGCACGTCGTAGCCGAAGTCGAGCAAGGTCGCCCGTACCCGGATGCGCTCGGACACCACGTCGTCCACGCGCTCGAGCAATTGCTTTTCCGCGGCCGGTTCCAGGCAGGCCAGCGCAGCTTCTTGGGCGATCGAGGTGACGGCGAAGGGGATCTGCACCTGCTTGAGCGCGCGAGGAATCGCCGGATCAGCCGCAACGGCATACCCCACCCGGAGGCCCGCCAGGCCGTACGCCTTCGAGAACGTACGCAGGACGACGAGGTTGGGATGGTCAGGCAGCAGGGCGATGCCGTCCGGGACGTCCGGATCGGTCACGAACTCGTGATAGGCCTCATCGAGCACGACGAGGACGTCGGACGGGACGCTGCGCAGCAAGCCCTCGATCTCGGGCCGGCCGACCGCGGTACTCGTCGGGTTGTTCGGGTTGCACACGAAGACCAACCGCGTCCGGTCGGTGACCGCCGCCGCCATCGCCGGGAGATCGTGGACGTGGTGGCGTAGCGACACCCGGACCTGACGGGCCCCAGCCACCGAGGCGACCACTGGGTAGGCCTCGAAGGAGCGCCACCCGAACACGATCTCCTCGCCCGCGTCCGCCGCGATCTCGACCAGCTGCTGGCACAGGGCCACCGAGCCGACGCCGACTGCCACCTGCGCGGCGTCCACCCGATGTTTGTCGGCTAACGCCGCGGTGAGCACCGTGGACATGCTGTCCGGATAGCGGTTGGCCGTCGCGGCCGTGGCGGCCAACCGCTCGACCACGTGCGGGAGCAGGGGGTAAGGCGTCTCGTTGCTCGCCAGCTTGATCGCGCCCGGCACGGTGCGGCCCGGAACGTAGCCGGGCATCTGCTGCAGCATCGGGCGTAGGCGGACGGTCATGGCCTCCACTCTTGCACGTCCGCACGACGTCAACCGCGGACTGCGGCGACCGCCGCAAGCACGGCGAAGATCGCGAACAGCAGGCCGGCCACGCGGTGCACGATCCGCAAGGGGATCCATCGCAGGACGAGCCGCCCCCCCACTACCGCGGCCGCAGCGACCCCGACCAGCGCCAGCCATGCGCCGAGGCCCACGGCTAGCGGTTCGCCGCGTGAGGCGACCAGGCCGGCCGTGGCGATCTGACTGGCGTCACCCCACTCGGCCGCGAAGAGCACTCCGAACGACGTGACAGCGATCCGGACGAAAGACAGCGCCGTCCCGGTCGGCGCGTCGGGCGCATCCTGCTCGTCATCGGTGGCGAAGGACTCGCGTAGCAGTAGGACGGAACCTATCGCGAACAGCAGCGCGACCACCGCCTCGACGACTCGGTGCGGCAACAGGGTGAGCAGCCGGCCGAAGGTCACCGCGATCACGCACTGCACGGCGAAGGCGACCGCCACGCCCATGAGCACCGGTCGCGCCCGGTAGCGCGTCGACAGGACGAGCGTCGCGACCAGCGTCTTGTCGGGCAGCTCGACGAGCAGGACCAGGCCGAACGCGAGCGCGAACGCGGACGCGAAATCGGTCACGGTCCGTCGATGGTACGGATCGACGTCGTCGTGCCTGCCACCGTGACCGGGCGGCCGCGCCTAATCTCGGCGGCGATGGCCCTCTACGTCGCCGTGTCCGCCCTCGTCCTGGGCTACCTCGCCCTGGTCGGGACATGGCTGGCGCTGCGCACGCTACGCCGGCAGCGCCGCGCGCTCACCGTGCTCACCCGCGACGGCGACGGACGCGAGACCGTGCTGGCCGCGATCGCCCGGCACGTGGACGCGATGGACCTGGTGAGCGGCAAGGTCGACCGCATGCGCACCGAGGTGGCGGACGCCCGGGCCGAGGCGGCGCAGGCGTCGGCCGACGCCGAGCGGTCGCGCACCGAGACGGCCGAGCTCGCGCAGGACGTCGACGGGATGCTCGCCGATACCACCCGTGGCCTGCGCAACGTGGCGCTCGTCCGCTTCGACGCGTCCGACGACCTGGCCGGCCGGCAGTCTTTCGTGCTCGCGCTCCTCGACGACGCGGGCGACGGGGTGGCGTTGACGGCCCTGACCGGAGTCGCCGGGACGGTGCTCTGTGCGAAGGGCGTCACCGACGGGGTGGGTGAGCCGCGGTTGTCCGCCGACGAGCAGCGCGCGGTGGACGCGGCCCTCCACCGCCGGCACACGCGACCCGTGGAGATCATTCCGGCGCAGCAGGCCTCCTGACCGGCGGCGCTTCGGGCGCCGATCCTCGGTGCCGGACGCCCGTCCAATACGCTGCCGGTCCGTGACCCGGCTTGCCTACCTCGGTCCGGCGGGGACGTTCGCCCACGCTGCCCTGCTCGGCATGCCCGTGTCGGCCGACGCCGAGCTGGTGCCGTGCGGCTCGGTGGTCTCGGCGATCGACGCCGTGCGTGCCGGCGAGGTGGACGGCGCCCTGGTCCCGCTGGAGAACTCGGTCGAGGGTGCGGTCGCCGCCACGTTGGACGAGCTGGCGCGGGGCTCGGCGCTGGTCATCGAGCACGAGACGTACCTGCCCGTGGTGTTCGACCTGCTGGTGCGGGCCGGCACCCAGCCCTCCGATGTCCGGTCGGTGGCGACGCATCCGCACGCCGAGGCGCAGACCCGTCGCTGGTTGGCCGAGACGCTGCCCGGCGCCGACGTCACCCTCCTCGGTTCAACGGCTGCGGGCGCCGAAGCAGTCGCGCGTGGCGAGTACGACGCCGCGATCGCCCCTCCGGTGGCCGGCGACCTGTACGGGCTGCAACGGCTGGCAAAGGACATCGCCGACAACGGCGGAGCCGTGACCCGGTTCGTCCTGCTGGGCCGCCCGGTGTCACCGTCCGCGCCGTCCGGCAACGACCGCACGACCCTGGTGGCGTACCTGCGCGCGGACCATTCCGGCGCCCTGCTCGAGATACTCACCGAGTTCGCGGCTCGCGGCGTGAACCTGACCCGGATCGAGTCGCGGCCGACGAAGGAGCGGATCGGCCAGTACTGCTTCTCGATCGACTGCGAGGGCCACATCGCGGACGAACGCGTCGGCGACGCGCTGGCGGCGCTCAAGCGGATCTGCGCTGATGTTCGGTACCTGGGGTCCTACCCCCGCCGCGACGGCGTCCTCGACGCGGTCGCTTCCGGTCGCTCCGACCGCGACTTCGTCACCGCCCGCGACTGGCTGGCTCGGGTGCGGTCGACCGGCGCCTGACCGCCGGGCCCACCGCGCGAGTTAGAGATACAGGCCAGTGTTCGACTCGACCCGGTGCGCGGCCACGGCGTGGATGTCGCGCTCGCGCAACAGCAGGTAGTCATCGCCGGAGATCTCGACCTCATGCCGGTCGTCGGGGCTGAACAGCACGCGGTCGCCTACCTCCACGGCGCGGACGTGGTTGCCGACCGCCAGGACCTCGGCCCAGACGAGGCGCTTGGACACCTGGGCCGTGGCCGGGATCAGAATGCCGCCGGACGAGCGGCGCTCGCCGTCCTCGCGCGACAGCCGCACCAGCACGCGGTCGTGCAGCATCTTGATCGGCAGCCGGTCGCTCATGCTTTACCGGCTCTTCGCGCGAGCGCTCATCCCGAAGCTGATCACCGTGCGAGTGGCAGAAGGGCGACGGGCCATGACGCTCAGGGTACGGACCGCCGCTCGGGTCAGCTCCAGCCGAGCTCGTGCAGCCGCTCGTCGTCGATGCCGAAGTGGTGCCCGATCTCGTGCGCCACGGTGACCGCGACCTCGCGGGCCACCTCCTGCTCGTCCGCGCAACGCTCCAGCAGAGGCAAGCGGTAGATGGTGATCGTGTCCGGAAGCGCAAAGGTGTAATCCGTGCTGCGCTCGGTGAGCGCGACCCCGCGGTATACGCCGAGCAGGTCCGGCTCCTCGGGATCCCGCTCCTCGATCTGGATCACCACGTTGTCGAGCAAGTCGAGCAGCTCGTCCGGGATGGCGTCGAGCGCGTCGTCGACCAACACCTCGAACCGTGATCGCGACATGGTCAACACGTGGGCATTGTGGCCCACGGACCGAGGGCCCAGCCGTCAGCCGGGACTACTTGTGGAACTGCGGGATGATCAGATAGAGCCCGTAGAGGACAGCGGCCACGCATACCGCGAAGCACACGGTGGCGAGGACGACGCCGTTCGTGTGGTTGGCCTCGACCGGCACCTCCTGCCGCCCGCTGTCCATGGCCGCCAGCCCGGACGCGGACGGATCGGCGTCCTCCCGTCCGCCCTCGTGGCCGCGCGACCAGGACAGCCCGAGGATGCCGAACGAGAACAGCGTGATGACGGCGACGCCGAAGATGAAGCTGACGCCGGCGACCTTGCCGAGTGATCCCCAGTCGATGAGTGGTGCGGCGAGCGTCGTGACGGCCATGGTGATCCTTCCGCCCTCAGGCGTTGGCGCCGGACAGCGCGGGCTCGGGCTTGCGGGTGACCTTGACCTCGTGGGTGTCGTTCACGTTCTTGGCGGTCACGGGCGCACGACGCGAGGCGGCGTAGATCACCACGACCAGCACCAGGGCGATCAACGCCACGATGACGACTCCGCCGGTGCCCCGGTTGGCGAGCTTGCCGGCCATCGCGCCGACGAGCGCGGCGATCGGCAGGGTGAACAGCCAGGCCAGCGCCATCCGTCCGGCGACGTTCCACCGCACCTCGGCCAGTCGCCGGCCGATCCCCGAGCCGAGGATGCTGCCCGAGGTGACCTGCGTGGTGGACAGCGCAAATCCCAGGTGAGCGGAGGCCAGCAGCACCGCGGTCGACGAGGTCTCTGCCGCGAAGCCCTGCGGCGACTCGATCTCGACCAGGCCCTTGCCCATCGTGCGGATGATCCGCCAGCCGC
>CAXTNQ010000111.1:1952-2967 GCA_964245745.1 uncultured Jatrophihabitantaceae bacterium | reverse complement strand
GAACGGCGGGCTGTAGCCGGTCTGGTAGCCGTTGATGATCAGGACGAGGGTGATCACGCCCATCGTCTTCTGCGCGTCCCCGGTGCCGTGCGCCAGGGACACCATCGACGCGGAGATCACCTGGCCTCGGCGGAACCCGTCGGCCGCGGTACGGCGTCCGGCGCGATGCGTGATCGTGTACGCGGCGTAGGTACCGAGCGCGGCGATGATCCCCGCGACCACCGGCGCGATGATCGCCGGCAGAACGATCTTCGAGAGCACCTTGTCGAAGTGCACGGCGTGAGCGCCCAGTACCACCCATACGGCGCCGATCAAGCCGCCGAACAGGGCGTGGGAAGACGACGACGGCAGGCCGAGCAGCCAGGTCATCAGGTTCCACAGGATCGCCCCGATGAGGCCGGCGAAGATGATCGCGGTGCCGTTGACGCCGGGCGCGGCCAGTGCCTTGTCGTCGACGATGCCGCCCGAGATCGTCTTGGCGACCTCGGTCGAGATGAACGCTCCGACGAGGTTGAAGGTGCCCGACACGAGCACCGCGACGCGCGGCTTGAGCGCGCCGGTCGCGACTGACGTCGCCATGGCGTTCGCGGTGTCGTGAAACCCGTTGGTGAAGTCGAAGGCGAGCGCAGTCATGATCACGGCGACTAGCAATACGGATATGCCCATGGGCCACCTCACGCTCGGGGTCGGTCGCGGACGAGGTGGACGCTAAGCAGAGCGAGTGAACGGAAGTTGAACGGCGGACGTAGCGCGGCTGTTGGTCGGACGGACGGGAGGCGGCCGCGCGCGTCGGTAGCCTGGCGTGGTGATTGACCTGCGTGCGGTGCGCGACGATCCCGAGCGGGTGCGCTCCTCACAACGCGTGCGCGGCGAGGACGACGCGGTCGTCGACGCGCTGCTGGCGGCGGACGACGTGCGCCGGGCTACGGTCTCGCGGGCGGACGCGCTGCGCGCGGAGCAGAAGGCGCTGGGCCGATCGATCAGCCAGGCCTCGCCGCAGGAGCGACACGAACTG
>CAXTNQ010000111.1:0-1942 GCA_964245745.1 uncultured Jatrophihabitantaceae bacterium | reverse complement strand
ACGCCAAGCAGCTCGCTGACGACGTCAAGGCGGCCGAAGGGGACGAGCGCGCCGCGGACGACGCGCTGCGCGCCGCCCAACTCGCCGTGCCGAACCTGGTCGAGGACGGCGTGCCGCCCGGCGGCGAGGACGACTTCGCGACGCTCGAGCTCGTCGGCACCCCGCCGGCGATCGTTGCCCCGCGCGACCACACCGAGATCGGCGCCGCGCTGCGGGCCATCGACACCGAGCGCGGCGTCAAGGTCAGCGGGGCCCGGTTCTATTTCCTGACCGGTGTCGGAGCGCAGCTCGAGCTCGCGCTCGTGAACCTGGCGATGACGCAGGCGTCCGCCGCGGGGTTCCAGCCGATGATCGCGCCGGCGCTAGTCAAGCCGGAGATCATGGCCGGCACCGGCTTTCTGGGCGCACATGCGGCCGAGGTCTATCGCCTCGCCGACGACGACCTCTACCTGGTCGGGACGTCCGAGGTGGCACTCGCCGGCTATCACGCGGACGAGATCCTCGGTGATTTGCCTTTGCGCTACGCAGGATTCTCCCCGTGCTACCGCCGCGAGGCCGGTTCTTACGGGAAGGACACCCGAGGCATCATCCGGGTGCACTGGTTCGACAAGGTCGAGATGTTCAGCTACGTCCACGCCGACGAGAGTCAAGCCGAGCATCAGCGCCTACTGGCCTGGGAGAAGACGTTCCTGGACACGCTCGAGCTCAGCTATCGCGTGATCGACGTGGCGGCCGGCGACCTCGGCGTGAGCGCGGCACGCAAGTTCGACATCGAAGCATGGTTTCCCTCGCAGGGCCGGTACCGGGAGCTGACGTCCACGTCGAACTGCACGACGTACCAGGCCCGGCGGCTGAACATCCGGACTCGGACGGCGCGCGGCACCGAGCCGGTGGCGACTCTCAATGGCACGTTGTGCGCGGTCGCCCGGACGATCGCCTGCCTGCTCGACTTCCATCAGCAGCCGGACGGCTCGGTCTACGTGCCGGTCGCGTTGCGGCCATGGCTGGACGGTCGCGAGGTGCTCGTGCCGGCATGATCCGGTTGGTGGCCAGCGACCTGGACGGCACGCTGGTCCGCTCGGACGGCACGGTGAGCGAGCGCACCCGCGCCGCGGTGATGGCCGCCGCGGACGCCGGGCTGCTTCTCGTGTTCGTCACCGGACGGCCGCCCCGGTGGCTCTATGAGATCGCCGACGCAACAGGGCACGCCGGAGTGGCCATCGCCGCCAACGGCGCCGTGCTCTACGACCTGGCCCGCGAGCAGGAGGTGCGCCGGCACGAGTTGGCGCCGGCCCAACTGCGCGTCCTGACCGACGAGTTGCGGGCGGCCTACCCTGGAGTGCACTTCGGCGTTGAATACGGCCTGGACTTCGCCTACGAGCCGGGCTACCGGCACGACTGGGAGATCAGTCCACGCTTCGACCGCAACGGCCACCCGATTCCCCCGCCCGTGCAGGCCGACCTTGACACGATCATCGACCGGCCGGCGGTCAAGCTGTTGGCGAAGGACAGGGACGCGGACCCGGACGAGTTCATGCACGGCGCCACGATGCTGCTCGCCGGTCGGGCGACGGTTACACACTCGTCCCGCCACGGCCTGCTCGAGATCGCGGCACCGGGCGTGACCAAGGCCACCGGACTGGCCCAGCTCGCGGCCGAGCATCACGTCCTGCCGCGCGACGTGGCCGCCGTCGGCGACATGCCCAACGACGTGCCGATGCTGCAGTGGGCCGGGCACTCCTACGCGGTTGCCAACGCCCATCCCGCGGCACGTGCGGCCGCCGACGAGCTGCTGCCCAGCAACGACGACGACGGGGTCGCGGTATTGCTCGAGTCGCTCAGCCGGACGTAACCGACTCCGCCAGGTTGGCGCCAGGCGAGGCAGTGTCCGTCGGCGTCGGGTCCGTCGTGGCCGGTGAGGTGGGCGGCGCGGTGGTAGAGG
>CAXTNQ010000110.1:0-9630 GCA_964245745.1 uncultured Jatrophihabitantaceae bacterium | reverse complement strand
GCCCAGGCCCTCGGCCAGCGCGATCGACTGGGCGGTGCCGGCGGTGATCATCCCCACCCAGGCGTTCGCCACCAGCTTGAGCCCCTGCGCCTCGCCCGGCTCCTCGCCCACCCACATCGTGCGCGACCCGATCGCGTCGAACACGGGCGTCACGGCGTCGCGCAGCGCCGCGGGCCCGCGCGCGAGCCCCGGGAGCGTGCCCGGTTCGGCCGGTGGCGTCGGGCCGCGCAGCGTCGCCTCCAGCGCCGCCAAAGTGATCTTGTCGACGCGCAGGGCCCGAGCGAGCGGGTGCCGGCGCAGGGCGGCGACGAGCGGGGCTCGGCCGGCGACGATGCCGGCCTGTGGACCGCCGAGCAGCTTGTCCGCGCTGCACGTGACCAGCGCGGCCCCGGCCCGCAGGCTGGTCGTCACGTCCGGCTCGTCGAGGAGGACGGGGTCGGGAGCGAGCAGGCCGCTGCCGATATCGGCGATCACCGGCACCGGCAGCGCGGCCAGGGCGCTGACCGGCACCGCCGAGGTGAAGCCCTCGATGCGGAAGTTACTGGGATGGATCTTGACGATGGCAGCGGTGTCCGGGCCGAGGGCCGCCGTGTAGTCATCGACGGTCGTCCGGTTCGTCGTTCCCACCTCCCGGATGCGGGCTCCGGTCGACGTCATGAGGTCGGGCAGCCGGAACCCGTCGCCGATCTCGACGAGTTCCCCGCGGCTGACCAGGACCTCCCGTCCCGCAGCCAGTGCCGTCACCGCCAGCACCAGCGCCGCTGCCCCGTTGTTGACGATCGCGACGTCCTCGGCATCCGGTACCGCCTGCGCCAATGCCTCCTGTGCACTGCGCCCACGCCGGGCGCGGCGTCCGGTAAGCAGGTCGTACTCGACATTTACATAACCGGCGGCGGCACACATCGCGTCGACGGCGCCCGCCGAGAGCGGTGCACGTCCGAGGTTCGTGTGCAGGACGACGCCGGTCGCGTTGATCACCCGACGCAGCGTGGTGCGGTGTGCCGGCAGGATCGCGATCGCCGCATCGGCCACCGCCTGCGCCGCCAGCTCGCCGTGCCGGACCCGCTCCTGCGCCTCGCGAACGGCCTGCTTGACCGGTTGGGCACCGAGGCGGTCGACGGCCGCCTGCAGCCGGGGATCGGTGAGCACCGCATCGGTGCGTGGCACGCTGCGTCGCGGGTCCAACCCTGCTCCTCGCGCTGGTCGGGTGCGGCGGAGGCGGACGGGAATCGAACCCGCCAGACCGAGATCCTCGGCCTCACCGGTTTTGAAGACCGGGAGGGCCACCAGGCACCCTTACGCCTCCGCGTCTGACGTTACCGTCGGGACGATGACCGCTTCCGTCGTCCGTCTCACCCACTACGCCCACGGCGGTGGGTGCGCGTGCAAGATCCCGCCGGGCGAGCTGGAGGACGTGGTGCGCGGCCTCACCCAGGTCGCCGTCCCGGCACTGCTCGTCGGCCTCGACGACGGTGACGACGCGGCCGTGGTCCGTGTCGGTGAAGACCTGGCCGTGGTCGTCACCGCGGACTTCTTCACCCCCGTCGTCGACGACGCATACGACTTCGGGCGCATCGCCGCCGCCAACGCGCTCAGCGATGTGTACGCGATGGGTGGACGTCCCGTGGTGGCGGTCAATCTCGTCGGGTGGCCGCGCGATGCGCTCTCACCGGCGGTATTGGGTGAGGTGCTACGCGGCGGCGCAGATGTCGCCCGCGAAGCGGGTTGCCTCGTAGCAGGCGGCCACAGCATCGACGATCCGGAGCCGAAGTACGGCATGGCCGTGACCGGCGTGGTCGATCCGTCCCGGCTGCTGCGCATCGACGCGGGCCGGCCGGGGGACGCCATCAGCCTGTCCAAGCCACTGGGCATCGGAGTGTTGAACAACCGGCACAAGGCCACCGGGGAAATTTTCCCAGCAGCCATCGCCACCATGACGACGCTGAACCGGGCGACGTCCGAAGCCGCGCTCGCCGCCGGCGTTCGGGCCGCCACCGACGTCACCGGTTTCGGCCTGCTCGGTCACCTCTACAAGATGGCTCGCGCGTCGGGGGTCACGGCTGTGATCGACAGCGCCGCCGTCCCTTATCTGGCGGATGCGCGCGGCGCCCTGCGCGCCGGTTACGTCAGCGGCGGGACGCGACGCAACCTCGACTGGGTGCGTCCGGAGCTCGACGCCGTGGTCGACGAGGACGAGCTGCTGCTGCTCGCCGACGCGCAGACCAGCGGTGGCCTGCTTCTGGCCGGGACGGTTCCGGGCACGACGGTGATCGGTACGTTCGTGCCGCGTCGGGACCGCACACTCGTCGTGCGTTGAGTCGCCATGCTTCGATCGGGAGGCTGCACACATGCAGACCTACGTCCGTGACGGATTGACCTTCGAGGTGGCCGACCACGGCCCCCGCGACGGCGAAGTGGTCGTCCTGCTGCACGGGTTTCCGCAGACCAACCTGAGCTGGACGGCGGTCGCCGATCGCCTGGCCGACGCCGGCTACCGGACACTGGCCCCCAATCAGCGCGGCTACTCGCCCGGAGCCCGGATCCGGGGACGCCGCAACTTCCGGGTGACCGAGCTCGTCACGGACGCCGCCGCTCTGATCGACTCCGCCGGGACCGCGCCCGCCCACGTCGTGGGTCACGATTGGGGAGCCGTCGTCGCGTGGCTCCTGGCCGCGCATCGGCCAGAGCTCGTGCGCACGGTCACTGGCGTCTCCGTCCCGCACCCCGGCGCCTTCCTGAAGTCGTTGACGACGAGCCGGCAGGCATTGCACTCCTGGTACATGCTCGCGCTGCAGGTACCAGTCCTGCCCGAGTGGCTGCTCGACCGACCCGGCGTGGTGGAGCGCTTGTTGGTGCGGTCCGGCCAGGCCGCCGACGATGCGGCGCGCGACGCAGCCGCGCTCGCCGCTTCGCCCAGCGGACCGATCGACTGGTACCGCGGCTTGCTCCTTTCCTCCCGCGGCTTCTCACGCAAGCACGTGACCCGGCCCGCGCTGCAGATCTGGGGACAGAAGGATCCGTTCGTCACCCGCGCCGCCATCGACCACAACGCTGAGGTCATGGACGGTCCGTACCGCCTAGAGGTCCTCCCGCACGTCGGCCACTGGATTCCGGACCAAGTCCCCGACCACCTGGCCCGACTGATCGAGCAACACCTCGCCGGTCGATGAGAGCGACGGGAGGATCAGCCCGCGAGCGGTAACAGACGGTCCTTTAGGGTGCGTGCGAGCAGGGCGGGTTCGGCAGCGGCAGGGAAGTGGCCGCCGACGGCACGCTCGGCCCACGCGATCACCGAGTAGTAGCGCTCGGCGAGCACTCGTGGCGGCTTGGGGAACGGCACGCGTTCCCCGCCGAGATGCTGACCGCCGTCGGCACCGGTGACGGGTCGTCGGGTGGCAGCTGAGCACCCGGCGTATGTCGGGCGGCCCAATAGGGCAGCAACGACGAAGTGATCGTTCCGGTCGTCCAGTAGAGGGTGAGCGTCGACAGCAGCAGGTCGCGGTCGAAGTCTGGGGCGCCGTCCGGGCCGGTGCTGCTCCACGCGACCACCTTCTCGCCGATCCACGCGGCCAGACCGCTCGGACTGTCGTGCAGCGCCGCGCCGCGAGCTGGTCCTGCAGGCGGTCGGCGTCGAAGCGGCGCCAGTCGGCCAGCAGCTCTGCGATCCAGTTGGCCGGCACACCGTGGCGCCAATCAGTGCCGTTCGCCGGCAACCGGACGCGGCCGAGGCGGTCTGCCAGGTCCGCGATGGCCCGCGCGTTCAGCACGGGCCGATAAGGCTGCGCTTCGACGGTCGAACTCACGCGCTCACCTTCGCAGACACGGCAGGACACGTCGTAGGACGAGCGCTGGGTCAGGCGCTCACGGCAAAGTCGTCGAGCACGGACGTGGCCATGACGAGGCGGTGAGCGCACCGGGTCGGCATCGTGTGCCAATAGTAGGGAAACGTCATGACCGCGATCGCGAAGGCCCACGCGCGACCGCGGGCCCAGTCGACGTCGTCGACGTCGAGCGTCGACCGAAAGACGTCACGGTCACGCCCGCCGAGCAGTTCCCAGGCCGCGATCAGGTCGACGCTGGGATGGCCGACCGCAAGCGCGCCGAAGTCGAGTACAGCGGCGAGACGGCCGTCGCGGACGAGAAGATTCTCGGCGACGAGGTCCGTGTGGATCCACTGCGGCGGGGCGTCAGCAGGCGGGTCCGGAAGGTTGATCGCTGTGTCCCAGTACCGGTCGCAGGCGTCAAGGTCGAGGCCGAGACCCGGGATGGCGCGGCAGGCGACGAGGTCCTGCCGGATGTCGGCGTCGATGGCACGTACCGGTCCGGCGCGGTACCACGTCAGAGCCGGATCGACGCGCGCCGCCTGCGGAACGGGGACGGCATGCAGTTCGGCCACCACGCGGGCCAGGTCCTCCGCCAGACGAGCGCCGTCCGGGCCGGCCGGTACCGGCACAGCCGGCTGCCGTCCGTCGATCCACCGCACCACCGACCACCGCTCCGAGTAGCCGAGATCCGGCTCGCCGACCGCGATGACCGTCGGCAGCGGAACGGACACCGAGGACGCGATCAGCGGCAGGTACTGCGTTTCCTTGTCGATGGTGATCGAACCACCGGGTTGGCGAGGTAATCGGACGAGCAGATCGTCACCGAGTCGGAAGAGCACGTTGCTCGAGCCGGACGTCGGCAGTCGACGTATCGTCCGGGTCGCCCACTGGGGCAGCTGCCGGTCGACGAGCGCGCGGACGAGGTCGTTCGTCACCGGCAACTCGTCCTCGTGAAGCCTCACCGACTTAGTTCGTCAGCGAGGAGGTCCATCAGCAGTCCGTCGTGCCAGCCTCGGCCGTCCGCGTCGCGTTCGTAGCGACGCATGATCCCGACGGGGCGAAAGCCGACCGACCGGTAGCAGCGGATCGCCGGCTCGTTGTCGGCCGCCGGATCGATGACCAGTCTGTGGTGGCCTCGCTCGGTGAGCAGATACCGGGCGAGCGTGGCGACGGCGTCCCGGCCGATGCCCTGGCCGTGTACGGCGGAGTCGATGAAGATGTCGATCGACGCGTGTCGGTAGGCGAGGTCTTGCTCTTCGCCGTACTGCACCATGCCGCGTACTTCGCCGTCGAACAGAACGGCGAACCGAACGGTGTCGGGATCATCGAACGGCCAGTCGGGCGAGGCGTCCTCGTCCGGCCATCGCGCTCGCACTTCGGGTGTAGCCAGAATGCGACGCAATTGCGGCACATGCGCTGCCGCCACCTGCACCAACGCGATACGGGCACCCTCGAGGACGACTTCCATCCTCACGTACTGCGTCGCCGCGAACGTGGCGCGTCGGTCAGCGGCGAGGACAACCGCGCAGGCGCCTTCTGCTGCCAAGCGTCGGCGAGGAGCTCGCGCAGGAGCGACGCCGAAGCGGCGTTCAGGGCCACGGCGACCGCCGACAGCCGCTTGCCCCAATACACCTCACGACACACCAGCGGATACTGGTGCACGGCCGTGCGAATCCCAGACTCGTCGAGCATGATGTTCGCCTGATTGTCATCCCACAACGTCGCGAAGATCTTCCCTGCGACCCGGAACGACGGGCGTCCGTGATGGTCCTGCTCGGTCGTTTCAGGCAGTGCCAACGCGATTTCGCGCAGGCATTGGTGTGACTTCGACATAGGACCACGCTGTCAGACATGGAGAACGGTTACGTTGCCGACGCGCCCGGGCAGGACTCGACCGCGCGGCTGGCGCTCGAGCCGGTCACGATCGACGACTTGCAGCCGGTGTCGGCGTTGCATGCTGATCCGCGGCTCTGGTCCCACTATCCGTCCGGACGGCACACCTCCATCGACCAGACTCGCGACTTCGTGCTCCGGTGCGAACAGCAATGGCACGCGGACGGCCTTGCATATTGGATCGCCCGACTGCGGTGTCCGGTCGGGGCGCTCGAAGTCGGCGACGTCGCGGGAATGGGCGGGTGCGGCCGCCCACCCGAGCAGAGCTGGTGGAACCTCTACTACCGGCTGCGGCCCGAGGCTCATCAGCACGGCTTGGCCGCGGAGCTAGCTCGCGCTGCCGTCCGCGCCGCGCATCGGGTGGCGGTTGACCGGCCGGTCATTGCTCGCGTGCTCGAGCACAATGACGCTTCCGTCCGGACCGCTGAACGAGCCGGCCTCACGCTGGCGTGGCGAGGACCGGCGGCCGAAAACCCCTCCGTGACCCGACTGATCTTCACCGACCGTGCGGTTTCGGACGAGCTGCTCGACAGCCTCAAGACCAGGACGTGAGCGCACCTCCGGCGGCGGCGCGGCGGCCTACCGGGTTCAGTAGTCGTTCTTGAAGGTGAAGTACGAACCGCGGATGGTGCCTGCCAGCTTCGACTTCTGCCTCGCGAACTTGAACTTCGAGAGCTCAGCGGGAACGTCCATGCCGTCGGACAGCTTGAACCCGACCGCCCGCTTCTTCGGGTCGTCGACCGTGTACATCACGTTGACGGACAGACCGCTCTCGTAGAAGACGTAGGCCATTCTGATGTTCTCGACCTGGAAGGCCGTGGCCTCGAGAGGCCGCGACGATATGACGATGTCGCGCTCTTCCTTGAGGATCCCGTGCACCCAATCGACGGTCGTTCGAGCGTCGCTCGCCGGCTCGACCGTGAAGACGTAGTCGTACTTGTTCTTGAAGTACCGGGCCTCGTTCGCGCGCAGGCCCGCGAGCGCGGGTGCGACGGGCGATGACTCCAGACCGACGGTCGAGACCGTCGCAAAATCCACGGTAGAGGACATGTGTCGGGCTCCCACGCATTCGCCGGCTGAGGTCGGCCGCACGCTACCTCAGGTTGCGTGCTTCCGTACGTGAATTTCAGCCGTTCGTGCGACGGTGGACGGGTGCCGGACGAGATCAGCGCGGTCACATCTGCGAACTGGCGGTGGGACCCGTCCCTGTACGCCGGGAGCGCCGGGTTCTACGCGAAGGGGCGCGTGGCCTACCCGGTCGAGCTCGCCGAACTGCTGGCTCGCGAGCTGGACCTTGACGGGTCGGGGCGATTGATCGATGTGGGGTGCGGGCCTGGATCCTTGACGCTGCTTCTCGCTTCCCATGTCAGGGAAGCAATCGGCGTGGATTCGGACGCCGACATGCTGGTGGAGGCGGCGCGGCAGGCCGGAGCGCGGGGCGTGTACAACGCCCAGTGGCGGCAGCTTCGCGCCGAGAACCTGCCGGCCGACCTGCCTCGAGCGAGCGTCGTGACCTTGGCGCAGTCGTTTCACTGGATGGACCGCCGACGAGTCGCCTCCGCAGTCCGGAGTCTGCTCGAGCCCGGCGGCGCAGCGGTTCACGTCCATGCCAATACCCACGAAGGTTTCGACACGGATACCGACCTGCCGCATCCACGGCCGCCGCGTGAGCACATTGCGGAGCTGGTGCGGCGTTACCTCGGCCCGCACCGCCGGGCCGGACAGGGAGTGCTGACCGCCGGCACGGCGGAGCCGGAGGACACCGTGTATCGCACCGCCGGCTTCACCGGTCCGCAACGGCGGGAAATCCCCGGCCGCATCGTCGACCGCACCGCCGATGAGATCGCGGCGTCGGTGTATTCACTGTCGAGCTCGGCGCCGCACCTGTTCGGCGACCGCTTCGTCCAGTTCGACGAAGAGCTTCGGCATCTCCTTGCGGACGCCAGCGGCGACGGCCAATTCAGCGAGCAGATGCGGTCGATCGTCGTCGACATCTGGCGCTGACGTCCAAGCGTCGCGCTATGTGGACGCCGGGCGTTGCGCGAAGTCACCCGTTAGTAGCTTCGAGTTGTGCCTGACGTCGCCATCGCCGCCCCTAATGAGGCCGCGGTCGCCGCAGGTGAGCAGGTGGTCCACGCGGGAGGCAACGCGGTCGACGCCGCGCTCGCGGCCGTCCTGGTGACGATGGTCAACGAAGTCGGAGTCGTCACGCTGAGTTCGGGCGGCTTCGTGACGGTGCAGCCACGAGCCGGCCCGGCGTACACGGTCGACGGCTGGATGGACGTACCTGGACGCGACGGCGGGTCGCCCGGGCGCACGTGGGACGTCGACACCGAATACGGCGGCGGTATCGGCATCACGATCGGCCCCGGATCGGTGGCCGTCCACGGTGCCGTCGCGGCGATCGGGCTGGCTCAGCAACGCGACGGCCGGCTGCCGTGGCGCGAGATCGTCGCCCCGGCGATCGACGTCGCGCGTGCCGGCTTTCGACTGAGCGCTGCGTCGCAGTTCTACCTCGGCTACGTGCACGACGACATCTTCGGCTGGGACCCGGGCAGCCGTGCGGCGCTGCACGACGAGGACGGGACGATCAGCGCCGGCCCCATCCAGTTACCCGACCTCGTGCGGTCGTTGGAGTCGATCGCCGACGAGGGCGCCAGCGCACTGCACACCGGAGAGCTGGCGCGGCTGATCAGTGCCGATGTCATCAGCCGCGGCGGCGTGCTCGGTGTGGCCGACCTCGCCGCGTACCGCCCCGTCGTACGGCCGCCGCTGATCATCCCCGTCGCCGGGTGGACGCTTGCCACGGTGCCACCCCCGTCGGTAGGCGGTGTCTGCCTCGCTGCCATGCTCCGGCTGTTGGACGGTCGCCCGCGCGGAGCCGGGGACGATGACGCCCACGCCCGGCTCATCGGCGTGCAGCGTGCCGTACTCGGGCATCGCCTGGACGTCCTCGACACGAGTACGGATCTCGCGGACGACGCCCGAGCTTTCCTCGAGCGGATCGACGCCGATCTCGGCCCGGTCCTCGAATCCGGGTCCACAGCGCATGTTTCCGCCACCGACCGCGACGGCGTCGCGTGTTCGGTGACGGTGTCCAGCGGCTACGGCGCAGGCATGATCGCCGCGGGTACCGGCATCTGGCTCAACAATTGCCTGGGCGAACAGGAGCTCAACCCCGGCGGACTCTCTGCCCGAGCGCCTGGCACGCGCCTGCTCTCCAACATGGCCCCGACCGTGGGGCGCCATCGTGACGGTTCCACGCTGGCCATCGGGTCGCCCGGAGCCGACCGGATCACGACCGCGATCGCCCAGGTCCTCGCCGGCTACCTCAGCAGCGGGCTGACGTTGGACGAGGCCATTCGCCAGCCGCGGGTTCACGTCCATCGCGCCGGCCGAGCCGATGAGCAGATCAGGATCGAGACCGACCTGACCATGTACTTCGGGGGTCGGCGCAGCCGTGACCGGATCCGACGGCGATCTCGACGCAGCGGCCGATCCGCGCCGCAACGGTGCCGCGCGGATCGTGCACTGTTGATCGCCAGCCGTCGCCGGGTCGCGCGCCAGGTCATCGGCCGGGCGGAACCGGCGGCTTGCTATGTATCGGGCCGTCCGTCCAAGCGTTCACGCTGCGGGACGACGGTGTACTTCGGATCGCGCGCCGACTCCTGCCCGGCGTGGAAGATGCCGAATCGAGTGCACAACGAGCCGGCCATCAACGCGGCCCCGGCCACCGCCGACCCCCATCGCCCGGTGTGCCGTCCGATCAGCGCGCCGAGGCCCCCGACGCCCGTCAGCACCTGACCGGCCCGCAGCAGGGCGCCTGCACGCCCCGCGCGGAGCGGCTCGGCGACGATTCCCAGCCGTCGTTCCATGCTCTGCATTCCAGCTAGGTCCACGAGTGCGCCAGCCG
>CAXTNQ010000109.1:0-9668 GCA_964245745.1 uncultured Jatrophihabitantaceae bacterium | reverse complement strand
GGTGCGCGCGTACAAGCAGGAGCAGAAGGCGGCGACGAAGCGGGCGTAGCCGGCAAGACTCCCGCGCACGGCTCATGTCCAGTACAGCATCCGTGCCTGCGGCAGGCGTTCGGCGAGCGCATGCTCGAACCATCCGCGCATCTCGGCCATGGTGTCGCGCGGATAGACGTACTTGACGCCGCCGAACTTGCCGAACTTGCGGCTGCGAGCGGACTCGTCCATCTCGAGCTGCGTGCGCGGATACCAGTCGAGCAGGACGTCCTTGCTGCCCGGAGTGAAGCGATGCGTGATGAGCTCTGCGGTCAGGTCGAGCTCGGGAACGCCGTCGACGGTGGCCGCTACGTCATCGAGCAGCCGCCCGTACTCCGCACGCCAGTCGGGAACCGGCATGACCGGCGCGATAGTCAGGCCGACCGGGTATCCGGCGCGCGCGGCGCGGCCCAACGCAGCGATCCGCCGCGGCATCCGCGCCGCCCCGCCCTCGAAGCGGTCGCCGACCGCGGCCGCGTTGACCGAGAACCGGATCCGGGTGCGCCCACCGTGCGGCAGCCCGAGCAGCGGATCGACGGCCGCAAACTTCGTGGTGAACCGCAGTGACACATCGGCGCCGAAGTTCGTCGTCCCGACGTGCGTGATGGCGGCGGCGAGCGACCCGGTCAGATGCTCGATGCCTAGCGGGTCGGTGTAGCAGGACGCCTCGAACGTCGTCCCCTCGTGCCCGCGCTCCACCGTGGGGGAGGTGACCGAGCCGCGCCCAGCATGCGTCCGGATGCCGGCCAGTACGTCATCGAGGTTGGCGTAGACCCGAGTGACCGGCGGCCCGGTGAGCGATCCGGCGAGATAGCAGTACTGGCAGTGCGCGGGGCACCCCCGGGCCAGGTCGATACGCCAGTCGGCGCTGGGCGGGATGGGCTGCACCTTCAGCGCGGACGGTGGGGCGACCACGACCGCGAGGGTGGACTTGGCGCGCGCGTAGGTTTCGCGCTCGGAGTCGCCCCGCAGTCCGGTGAGCCGGTCGGAGCGCAGGTGCTCGATCTCGGATACCCCCGCCTGCTCGCAGCGGCGCAGGATCACGGCGGTGTGCGGTAGCTCGGCGGCCGCCGGCGTGACGAGGACGCGCCGGGGCGTCCACCGGCGGGCGACAGAAGCGGACATCGCCTCCCATAACGCCTGCGCCGCGCCGCATCTTCCGGCTCGTTAGGTGTCGGTCGCCACGGCTCATCACGCCGTGGCAAGCGGAGGGGGGCGGGTCAGTCCGTGGTGACGGTGGAGGAGGCGGCGTCGCGGACGGCTCCGGCCACGGCGACGGGGACGTTCGGGTCGAACACACTGGGCACGATGTAGGTGGCGTTGAGCTGCTCGTCGCTGACGCAGTGTGCGAGCGCTTCGGCGGCGCGCAGCAGCATCGGCGTCGTGACCTGGGACGCCCGCGCGTCGAGCAGTCCGCGGAAGACGCCCGGAAACGCCAGCACGTTGTTGATCTGATTCGGGTAGTCGCTGCGTCCGGTGGCGAGCACGGCGGCCAGCGCCTGCGCCTCGTCGACGTTCACCTCCGGATCGGGGTTGGCCAACGCGAACACGATCGGGTCGACCGCCATGTCGAGCAGCCATGGCGCAGGCAGCACGTTGGGCGCGCTCACCCCGATGAACACGTCGGCGCCGCGCAGCGCGTCGTGCAGGTCGCCGGTCACCCCGTCCGGGTTGGTCTGCTCGGCCAGCTGCCGCTTGGCCGGATTCAGCCGCGGGTCGGACGGCGCGAGGATGCCCTCGACGTCCCACACCAGGACGTGCCGGGCGCCGGCCGCCTGCAGCAGGGTGACGATCGCCGTTCCAGCGGCGCCTCCCCCGGAGACGACGACGCGAGCGTCGGACAGCTTCTTGCGCACGCACCGCAGCGCATTAGTGAGCGCAGCCAGCACGACGATCGCGGTGCCGTGCTGATCGTCGTGGAAGACGGGGATGTCAAGCTCGGCGCGCAGCCGCCGTTCGATCTCGAAACAGCGCGGCGCGGAGATGTCCTCGAGGTTGATCCCGCCGAAGCCGACCGAGATGTGCCGGACGGTGGCCACGATCTCGTCGCTGTCCTGGGTGTCCAAGCAGATGGGCCACGCGTCGATATTGGCGAAGCGCTTGAACAACGCGGCCTTGCCCTCCATCACCGGCAGTGCAGCACCCGGCCCAATGTTGCCGAGGCCGAGGACCGCGGACCCGTCGGTCACCACCGCCACCGAGTTTCCCTTGACGGTCAGCCGCACGACGTCCTCGGGGTTCTTCGCAATAGCTAGTGACACCCGTCCCACCCCGGGCGTGTACGCCATGGACAGGTCGTCGCGGGTACGCAGCGGCACCTTGGATTCGACCGAGATCTTGCCGCCCAGGTGCAGGAGGAAGGTCCGGTCGCTGACCCGGTACACCTGGACGCCGTCGACGGCCTCCATAGCCGCGACGATCTCCTGCGCGTGCTCGCCGTTGGCCGCCGAGCACGTCACGTCGATGGTGATGCGATCGTGCCGGGACTCGCTGACGTCGATCGCGGTAACCAGGCCTCCGGCCGCGCCCACCGCCATCGCCAGCCGACCGACGACCGCCGGGTCGGGCGCGGCGTGGACCCGCACCGTGATGGCGTAGGACGCGCTGGTGGGCAACGGACGCGGACGCGCCGAGTCGGGCAAACTCATGATTCCGCCCCGCTCATCGCGCGCCTTCGATGCTCGCTCACAGCAGCATTGTGGCAGCGCGCTACGTCCGGCGTCCCCTCCGCGGGGTTACGACAGCAGCGCCTTGCCGTACCAGTCGCCCGGACCGGACAACCCAGGAGGGACGGCCCACAGTCCGCTGCCGACGTGCTTGATGTACTCGTTGAGAGCGTCGCTCGCGGCCAGCCGGCGCTGGATGGGGACGAATTGGGTCCGCGGATCACGCTGGAAGGCGATGAAGAACAGCCCTGCGTCGAGCTGGCCGGTCCGTGGGTCGTTGCCGTCGGTGTAGGAGTAGCCGCGACGGAGCAGGGCGGCGCCCTGGTTGGTCGCCGGCGCGGCCAGGCGGATGTGCGCGGTCGCCGGAATGACGGGGTGTCCGTCACCGGATTTGGCCGCCAGGTCGACCGCGTCGAACTCACGCGCTGCGGTCAGCGGCGCCCCGGTGTCCTTGCGGCGTCCGAAGACCGCTTCCTGGTCGGCCAGGTAGTCGGCGTCCCAGGACTCGATCAGCATGCGGATGCGCCGGGCGACGAGGTACGTGCCGTCTCGCATCCACGCCTGGTCGGCGTTGGCTCCGACCCACACGTGGCTGTCGAGCGCCCTCGGGTCCTCGGCTTTCAGGTTGTTCGTTCCGTCCTTGAAGCCCATGAGGTTGCGTGGTGTGGCCTGCGTGGTGGACGTGGACGACGTGCGCCCGAAGCCCAGTTGTGACCACCGCATTACCGCCGTCCCGCGGGCGATGCGGGCGAAGTTGCGGATGACGTGGAACGCGACCTGCGGGTCGTCCGAACAGGCCTGGACGCACAGGTCCCCGTCACTGCGGTCCGGATCCAGCACGTCGCCGGCCATCGGCGGAAGCACGGCGAGCGCCGCCGGCCGTCGGCCGCTCAGTCCGAAGCGCTCGTCGAACAGCGACGGTCCGAAGCCAACCGTGATCGTCAGGTGCGCGGGATCGAGACCCAGGGCCTCACCGGTGTCGACCGGTGGCGCCTGCGGGGCCAGCTCCACGGACCCCACCGGGTCACCGGCCGTCATGCGTGCGGCCGCCGCAGCCCACAGTCCGAGCAGAGCACGCAACGCTTGGATGTCGGTCGTGGTGACGTCGAACGCAGCGAAGGCCAACCGGTCCTGAGCGGGCGTGGCGATCCCGGCCTGATGCGTTCCGTAGAACGCGACCCGGTTCGTGGGCGGCGTAGGCGCGGCGGACGACTCCGTGGCCCGGGCGATGCCGAAGCCGAGGCCGCCCGCCGCGGCCACGCCTGCGGCTCCGACCGCGCCGCCGAGGAACCGGCGACGGCTCGGAGCCGAGGCGTTCTGAGCAGGTGGTTCAGCCATTGACCACCTTGCTGGCTACGGTGGAGAGCGGTTCGGCGACCGCCTGCACGGACTGCGCGAGCTTGGTCACGTCCGCCTTGGACAGGGCGGGGTGGAGGACGAAGCCCGATGCATTCGTGGGCGATCGGTAGGTGTCGAGCAGGCTCAGCACGTTGTCGAAGCTCTTACCGATCCGGTCGGCCAGCGCGGGGTCGATCTTGGTCAGTGCAGGTTGCAGGTTGGCGAAGGCCTGTGCCGACCCTTCGACGTTGGCTTGGAAGTCGAGCAGGTCGATGTGGGCGTACCGCTCCTCTTCGCCGGTCACCTTGTTCTTGCTCACCTCGTCGAGCAGCCCGACGGCGCCGTTCGCCAGCTCCGCCGGTTGGTACTTCAGCCCCTTGGTGAGGCCCTTAAGCTTCGTGCAGTCGGCCACCAGGGCAGCGCCCACCGGCGCCAGGCCGGCCAGCGACTTCTGCTCGAACAGCCGTACTCGATCCGGTGGAATCCGGTGAGCTTCGTCGGCGCGACGTCGTCGGCACGGCTGTCGATGGCGGGATCGAGGTCGCCGAAAGACTCGGCCACGGGTTCGATGCGCTCGTAGTAGGTCCGCGCCTTCGCGTAGGCCGCCTGCGCCGCCGCCAGGTCGGTACCGCTCAGGGTCTGGTTCAGCGTGCCGACGTTCTGCACGAGCAGGGCGACTTGATTCTCGACGTACCCGCCGTAGTTCTGCGTCCCCTGCGCGAGCAGGTCGCTGATGTCCGACGGCGCCGTCGATGTCGCCGTTCCGGTGACGGTGAACGTCCCGCGCTCGGTCGACGCACCGGGGCAGTACAGCGTGTACGTACCGGGCGTCATGTTGATGGCGAATGTGCCGGCGAAGCCGGGCGGCAGGTTTTCCTTCTCACCGATGATGCGGCGTCCGTCCAGCACTTCGATCTCGGTGACGCCGGTCGCGTCGCGGTTGGCCACGTTGAACGTCAGACCGCCCGTCGAGTACGAGGGACGGTCTGGGGCGCAACCCGATCCGGTGATGGTCACGTTGACGACGCGCGGGTCGCCTCCCGAGGAGGCCGCGCTCGCCGAGCCGGACGCACTAGACGCCGAGCCGGAGCTGCCCGCGCAGGCGCCCAGGGTGAGGGCGGCCACGAGGGAGCCGCCCGTCGCGGTGAGGATGCGCCACATCGTCGTGTGTTCCTTTCGCATGTGATCAGCTGACGGCCGTCGAGGTGGGCGCTGGCACGCCCGGGGCCGGGCGGCCGACGGCGGTGCGCGGACGGCGTCGCCAGACGATGACCAGGCCGAGTCCGGCCACCACCGTGGCGGCCAAAGCGAGCAGCCAACCGGCCACCCGAAGTCGTCCGGCATCTCTTAGCGCGTCGGCTGCCGACTGCGCGGCTCGCGTCTGCGCGGCTACCGTGCCCGGCGACCAGCCACGGTCGACCTCGGTCGGCGTCCCGATCGCCACGGTGCCGACCGAGAGCTGCGCCAGCGTGGTGGTGGACTGACGGGACTGCACGTCCACGATGCGTTCGCTCGACGGCTCGACCCAGAACGAGGTCTCGGTGCGGACCTGGTAACGAACGGGGACGTCGCCCGTGGGCGAACGCACGCCGAGGGGAAGGCGGCCGCCGTTCGCGGCGACCAGCTCGGCCTCGGTGAGCCGGGCCGGCCCTCCGATAAAGCCGTCCGTGGTCGTCGTCGCGACGTAGCGATCGGTCCGAACGCCGCCCAGCGTCGGCTGATCCGCGCGTTGGGCGGACACATCGACCACGTTGCCCGGTTGGGTGACGTCGGTACGCAGCTGCGCCGAGTCTCCGGACGACGAGACGAGCTCGGCCCGAATCCCATCGTGGACGGTCGGGGCGGCCGGCGTCCCCGGCTGCGCGACGAACAGCGCGATGGCGGTCACGCCGCCGGCCGCGGCCCCGCCGAGCAGGGCGTACCCGGTGCGCCGACGGGGCAACGCGCGTCCGGCCGGCCAGACGACGTAGAGGCCGACCGGAATCACGTAGGCAAGCCAGGCGATCAGCTCGATGGCGACCGGGCGGGGCTGTACCCCGAGCACGCTGGTGAACAGTGAGGCCTGGACCGAACCCGGCCGAACCACGGCGCTGAGGTCGACCGTCGACTGTTGTCCGACGTCGAGCCACCCGGCCTCGTGGGCCGTGTGCGCGGCGGTCGCCAGCAGACCGGCCGCCACGAACACCAGCACCACGCCGGTGATCCGGAAGAAGCGAGCGAGGTTGAGCCGGACGCCGCCGCGGTAGATGCCCCAACCCAGGCCGACGGCCACGAGCACACCGAGTGCGGCCCCGATGGCCGCGTCCGCTCCACTCGTGCTCGCGTTGAACGCCGCCAGCAGGAACACCGACGTCTCCAGGCCTTCGCGCAGCACGGCCAGAAAGGCCATGACCACGAGGGCCGAGCCGGAGCCGGACCGCAGGGCGGCGGCCGCGGCGCCTTCGAGGTCGTGGCGCAGCGCTCGGGAATGGCGGCGCATCCACACGATCATGTAGGTCACCATCACGACCGCCACCAGGCCGATGACCGTCTCGAGGCCTTCCTGCTGGCGCCGCGGCAGGTCAGCCGAGATCACCTCGAGCGTCACCGCCACCGCGGCGCACAGCAGGATGGCTGCGGTGACGCCGATGGCCATGGACCGCAACAGGTCGCGTCGGCCGCTGCGCGCCAGGAAGGCGGCGATGATGCCGACGATGAGCGATGCCTCGAGGCCCTCGCGCAGCCCGATGACGAAGGTCCCTAGCACGGTCGCGCTCGACTGCTCGTCCGTCCGCGCACCGCGCCGCCTCCCGCCCACCGATTAGGTAAGGCACACCTAACCAGACGGTTCGAAGGATGAGCAAGCGGTCAGGTAAAGATCGCGACCGACCTCACGCCACGGTGATTGGCAGTATCCAGCGCAGCTGCGGCGTCCGGCCGGGAGGTCGTGGGTCACCGGTCGGCGTCGTGACCACGGTGACCGCCGCCCGTCCGGGCGCCAATCCGGTGATCACCAAGGTCATGCCGGCCGCGCTACGGGTGACCGACGTGCTGACCACCGCACGATCGGTCACGCTTGGTGCGGTCCACGTCCCGACCGGATTGGGCGGGAACTCGGCGACGAGTTGCGCGCCGACGGACAGCCGGACCGGGCTCGCCGGTTCGCCAGGGACGACCCGAATGGTCATCGGCGCTCCTCCGTTCGGGGCGGCGGCCGGAGGGGACGACGGTGGCCGCGGCGCGGACAGGCTGGCCGGTGGCGACGGCCGAGGGCGTCTTGGCGGCGTCGGCGGTGGCGGAGCAGGTACGGCCGACGACGCGGCCGCGGTCGGCGACGCCGGTGCGCTCGACGAGGCACGGCCGGAGTTGGTGGTCGCACCGGACGAGGGCTGGACCGCCCCACCGGGCGTGCCGCGGGCGCGGGTCGAGACCGTGCAGCCGGTGACAGTGAGCACCGACAGCAGCACGGCCGCGGCGACGTGCGTCGTCCTGCCCGTGGTCACCACCTCCGTCCGGGTCCGCTTGTCCTGGCGTCTGTCGACAAGACGAGACGAGCACGCCATTCGGTTCCACGAGGTATAGACGACCTCTCGGGCGGATGCCAGACTCCCGGCATACGCCGCGAAACCCGAGGGATGCCACCATGCGCCTGACCCGTCGGCCCGCACGTCTGCTGGCCGTGATCATCGCCGCCGTTGTCTCAGTTATCGCCGCCACCGTGTCGGCGGCGGCCGCGACGCCACCGACTCCGGTGACCGGCGCGGCCCGCCAGCAGATGGCGAAGGTCGCGCATGCGGCTTCCCAGCCTGCCGCGCACCCGCAGACGTCGAACGCCCGGAGCGCGGCCGAGGGAGGCGGCGGTGAGCAGGAGGGTGAAGGCGATCCGCTCGAGGTGGCCGACCAGGCTGCCGCGTACGCGTTCGCCCGCACCGCGCCCGCGCAAGCCGTCTCTGCCGCTGCTCTGCTGGCCGCCCAGCAGCAGGCGGCCGCACTACCCGCCGCGGCGACCCGGGTCAGCGAAGTAACCAACCAGCCCTACGACGCCGAACCCAACGGGTACACCGACCCGGTTTGGTCCAACGCCGGCGCCGGCTTCCGCAACGTGTCGGGACGTAACACGTCGCTGGCCGTCGACGGGAACACGTACTACTCGGGCGCGGCCGACGGCGGCGTGTGGAAGTCGACGGACGCCGGACAGACCTGGCGTCCCATCTGGGACGACCAGAAGACGCTGTCCATCGGCGCGCTGCTCGTCACCAGCGATCACGCGCTGTGGGTAGGCACCGGCGAGGCGAACACGAGCTCGGATTCCTACAACGGCGTCGGCATCTACCGCTCGACCGACCGGGGACGTACCTTCACCCGCGTCGGCGGCAACGAACTGCTCAACCACCTGGTGTTCCGGCTCCGCGACGACGGCTACGGGCACGTGTACGCGGCGACCAGCCAGGGGCTGCTCCGCCACTCCGACTCCCGCACCGGCGGCGCCTGGGAAACCGTGCTCAAGCCGGACCCCAACCCCACCGGCTCGCCCTACCTGACCTCGTTCATCACCGACGTCGTCGTCAAGCCCGGCACCCGGGGACAGACTGTGCTCGCCGTACTCGGCTGGCGTAACGGCAGTGCGTACAACGGCTTCTACCTGTCGACGACCGGGGGAGGCAACGGCTCGTTCCGGGCGATCACCCCGAGCGGAGACATCGACGCCGGCGATATCGGCCGTACGACGCTCGCCTACGCCGCCGACGGCTCCCGGCTGTACGCGATCGTGCAGAGTCCGGAGGCGCTGCTCGGCGGTGAGGACACCAACCTGCAGGGTGTGTACCTGTCGGCGAACGGCAACCCGGCCGGCCCGTACACGTTGATCGCAGACTCCGAGAAGCTGGGTAACTCGGGGTCGGCCCTCAAGGACCTCGAGGGCTATCACGTCGGCATCCAGTCCTGGTACAACCAGGCGCTGGCCGTCGATCCCGCCGACCCCAAGCACGTCTACGTCAGCCTCGAAGAAGTCTTCGAGAGCAAGGACGGCGGCACGACGTTCGCCACAGCGAGCCCGTACTGGAACTACGGCCTGGCCTGCGGGGACAGCTGCCCTCCGACCACCCACCCCGACCAGCACGCCCTCGCGCTGACCAACGACCGCCGCGTCGTCATCGGCAACGACGGCGGCGTGTACAGCCGCCCGATGTCCGTGACCGGCTACGGCCACTGGGCCGACCTCAACGACACGCTGCACACCCTGCAGTACTACGACGCGGCCGCCGGTGCGTCCGGTAAGGGCGTCGCATACTGGGGCGGGTTGCAGGACAACGGCACCTCCGTCCTGTTCCCCAACCGCGCCAAGAACCTCGAGCCGGCCGGCGGCGACGGCGGCACGGTCCTCGTCGACCCGAACAACGCGCAGCGTGCGGTTGGCGAGTACACCGACCTGGCGATGTACCGGACCAGCGACGGTGGCCACACATTCACCACCATCAGTCCCGAATGTGGCTACTACACAGACACGACGAACTGCGACCCGTCGGCGCGGTTCATCGCGCCGTTCCAGGCCGACATCCACGCCACGAACCACTGGGTCGCGGCCGGGAACAAGGTGTGGGCCACGGTCAAGGGCTGGAACACGGTGTGCGCCACCACCTGCGACTGGGTACCCGT
>CAXTNQ010000108.1:4527-9704 GCA_964245745.1 uncultured Jatrophihabitantaceae bacterium | reverse complement strand
GCATGTCGACGATGTGGTCGATGTGCTCGATGTCGACCGGGCACTGCTCGACGCACGCGCCGCACGTGGTGCACGACCACAGCACGTCCGGATCGATGACGCCGCCCTGTTCGAACGAGCCCACGAGAGGACGCACCGCCTGGTCCGGACCGGAACCCTCGATGCGGGCGAATCCCGACTCCGGAACGTGCCCCTCCTTGCCCTCCGCGCTGGCGTCCGACGGGACCTCCATGCCGCCGATCAGGTAGGGCGCCTTGGCGAACAGGTGATCGCGCAGGTCCATGATCACGAGCTTGGGGGACAGCGGCTTGCCGGTGTTCCACGCCGGGCACTGTGATTGGCAACGGCCGCACTCGGTGCACGTCGCGAAGTCGAGGTAGCCCTTCCACGTGAAGTCCTCGATCTTGCCGCGGCCGAAAACGGTGTCCTCGGACAGGTTCTCGACATCGGCGAAGTCGATCGGCGCTCCGGCGTCGTCGGTGGTCGGAAGCAGTTCGCGCATCGCGTCCGGCTCGCGCTTGGTCAGCACATTCAACGGGGCCAACGCGATGTGCAGGTGCTTCGAGTACGTGACGATGATCGCGAAGCCGAAGATCACCACCATCTGCGCGACGAGGAAGAACGTCTCGACGCCCTGGTTGTACGCGCCACTGCCTAACGCCTGCGCCACCAGGTAGGACGCGAACGGTGCCTTCGACTTCCCGAACGGGAAGTGGCCGGTGTTCCACTGCGCCCCGCGGTAGAGCAGCAGGGTGACGACGACCAGCGTGATCATGCCGAGGATCACCCACGCCGGACGAGTGTGCGAGCCGTAGAAGCGACTGGCCCGGTGCTGCCGGTCCGGGGCGTGCCGCCAGCGAATGATCGCGAACGTAGCGATACCGACCAGCACCGCCAGGGCGAAGAAATCCTCGAGAAACCCCAGCCACCGGGCGTGCCCGAAGAAGGGGAACGCGAAGTCCTCGCTGATCACCAACGCGCCATACGCCTCGACGATCGTGATGCCGAGGACGACGAACCCCCAGAACGTCAAGAAGTGCGCCAGACCCGGGACGGTCCATCGCAGCAGCCGGGACTGGCCAAACACTTCGACGACCTGTTCCCGCAGGCGAGCGCCCAGCCCGTCGGTCCGACCGGGCGCCGGACGCCCGACGCGGATCAGCCGAGTCAGCCACCAGATCCGGCGGCCTGCTACCACGACCGTCACGGCCAGCAGAACCAGCGCGAGCGTCAAACGCAGCGGCACAAGACGGACTCCTCGAACGGCACCGCAATTGCAGTGACGGCCAGCTTCACAGGGAGAATTGCACCTTACGCTTGGTTACTGACGGGTAATGAGTGGCGTGTGCCACCCCATTGTCGGTAGAGGAACTTACGATCCGGTCACAGCGAGCCGCGTAGCTGCACGTTGTCGGTGCTCTGTGTAAGGGTGGTGGCGACGACAACAGCTCCCTCGATCGGCGTGGGCGCCGTGCGCGCCGACCCCGCCTGACGGAAGGCCGTCCCACCCATGATCCGGTTCGAGTCGGTGTCGAAACGCTATCCGGACGGCACGGTCGCCGTGGACGAACTGAGCTTCGAGGCGCCGTCGCGGCAGATCACGGTGCTTGTCGGCCCGTCCGGCTGCGGTAAGACGACCAGCCTGCGCATGATCAACCGAATGATCGAGCCGACGTCGGGTCGGATCTGGTTGGACGACCGCGACACGGCCAGCATTCCGGCGGTCGAGCTGCGCCGCGGTATCGGTTACGTCATTCAGAGCGCCGGACTGTTCCCCCACCGCACGATCATCGACAACGTCGCCACCGTGCCCATGCTGCTCGGGCAGCGCACGCGGGAAGCGCGCCGGCACGCCCTTGAGCTCATGGAGCAGGTCGGATTGCCCGCGTCCTTCGCCAAGCGGTACCCCGCACAGCTGTCCGGTGGACAGCAGCAGCGGGTGGGCGTGGCGCGCGCCCTCGCCGCCGACCCCAACGTCATGCTCATGGACGAGCCGTTCAGCGCGGTGGACCCCGTCGTACGCGCCCAGCTACAGGACGAGTTCCTGCGCCTGCAGTCCGAGATCGCCAAGACGATCGTCTTCGTCACGCACGACATCGACGAGGCGATCAAGCTCGGTGACCAGGTGGCGGTGCTGCGCGTGGGAGGCCGGCTCGCCCAGCTCGCGGCACCCGCCGACCTGCTCTCCAAGCCGGCCGACGCGTTCGTGGCCGGGTTCGTCGGCCGTGACCGCGGCTACCGCGCGCTCGGCTTCAAGGTGGCCGACCATCTGCCGCTGCGGCCCGAGGGAACCGTGCGACTCGGTCAGGACCTGCGCGACGCGAAGGAGAACGCCGACGACGGCTGGGTCCTCGTCGTCAACGACGAGGACGAGCCGCAGGGCTGGCTGGCTATCACGGGCCTGTCCGACGACGTGCTGCACGGGCCGATCATCCCGGACCTGCTGAATCTCGGCGGCACGCTGGCCACGGTCGAAGGCACGCTGCGCTCCGCCCTGGACGCCGCGCTGTCCTCGCCCAGCGGCCGCGGCGTGATCGTCGACGGTGCCGGTCACCTCGTCGGGTCGGTCAACGCGTCCGAGGTGCTGGCCAAGATCGAGGAGCAGGCATCGGCGACCCGGCATGCTCCCGCCGAGCTCATGGCAGGTCGCTGATGGGTCTGTGGAACTACTTCGTCGACCACCAGGACGAGATCTGGCGTTGGACGTGGACGACAGTGTGGTTGGCCGGTCTACCGCTGATCGTCGGGCTGGCGCTGTCGCTGCCGCTCGGGTGGCTGGCCAACCGCTTCCACTGGACGTACCCGCCGCTGGTCACGATCACCGGGCTGCTCTACACCATCCCATCGATCGTGCTCATCCTCACGCTGCCGGGGCTGCTCGGCACCAAGACGCTGGATCCGATCAACGTGGCGATCGCCCTGACCGTCTACACGGTCGCGCTGCTCGTCCGAGTCGTGGCCGACGGCCTGTCGTCGGTGTCGCCGGAGACCATGGCTGCGGCCTCGGCCATGGGCTACACCACGCGGCAACGGCTGTTCGCCGTTCAACTGCCGGTGGCGGTGCCGGTCATCGGGGCCGGCGTGCGGGTGGCGGCCGTGTCCAACGTCAGCCTGGTGTCGGTGGCCTCACTGATCGGCGTGCCGCAACTCGGGTCGTTGTTCGTCGAGGGCAATCAGACCAACAACCTGACCCCGATCCTCGTTGGGTTGATCTTCATCGTGGTGCTGGCCCTGCTCTTCGACGCCGCGGTGCTCCTGATCACCCGCACCCTGGCGCCCTGGCAACGTGCGGTGGGGCGATGACCCTGCTCGCGGCAGGCAACGGCGGTATCACCTTCGACCGGGTCGGCGTCTGGCTCAACGACCCGGCGAACTGGACAGGCGATAACGGGCTGCTGCTGCGCCTGCGCGAGCACATTGCCTACACGCTGGTGGCGGTCCTCATCGCCGTCCTCATCGCCCTCCCGCTCGGCCTGCTCATCGGGCACACCGGCCGCGGCGTCTTCGCCGTGGTAGGCCTGGCCAACGGGCTGCGTGCGGTGCCGGCGCTGGGTTTCGTCGTCCTGCTCGTGGTGTGGCTCTCGCCGAAGATCCACAGCACGATCGAGATACCGCTGCTCGTACCCAAGGGCTCGCTGCCGTACATCGTGCCGGTCGAGATCGTGCTGGTACTGCTGGCCATTCCGCCGATCCTGGTCAACACCTACGCCGGAGTGCAGAACATCGACCCGGCCGTCCGCGACGCGGCCAAGGGCATGGGGATGACCGGGAACCAGGTCGTGCGCAAGGTGGAGTTCCCGAACGCGCTGCCGCTGATCATGTCGGGTCTGCGCAGCGCCACCCTGCAGGTGATCGCCACCGCAACGGTCGCGGCGTACGTCCCGCTGCTCGGTGGCCTGGGCCGTCCCATCGTCGACGGCGTCCAGGTGATCAACGACCCGGTCAGCGGCTACCCGGCCATGGTCGGTGCCGGGATCGTCGTCGCTCTGCTCGCCGTGGCTGCGGACCTGCTGCTCGTCGGCGTCCAACGACTCGTCGTCTCACCCGGAGTCTCCGGACGCTTCTCGCGCCGGCGTCAGGCACAGGCCGACGTCATCAGCGCCCGGGGTGCGGTGCCGGCCACCGCCTGACCAGATACCCGTCCCGACCCGAAATACCCACACCACGAGGGAGAATCATGAAGAAGGTCTACGTGCTGGTGGCCGCGCTGGTGGGTCTCGTGCTCACCCTCGCGGCCTGCGGCAGCAGTGGCAGTTCGAGTAAGACAACCGCTGCGGCGAGCGGAGGTGCGACCAGTGCCGGCGGCTCGAGCGCGGCCGGCGGAGGCGGTGGCGCCGGCTCGATCATCGTCGGTTCGGCCGACTTCCCCGAGAACACGATCCTCGCCAACATCTACGCCGACGCCATGCAGGCGAAGGGTGTATCGGTGACCAAGAAGCTCAACATCGGTGAGCGGTCGGTCTACATCAACGCGTTGAAGGACGGCTCGATCAGCTTCATCCCGGAGTACACCGGGTCGATCCTCGCCTACTTCGATCCGAAAACGACGGCCAAGACCCCGGACGAGGTGTTCAGCGCGCTGCAGACGTCCGCCGAAAGCAACGGGTTCTCCGTGCTCAAGTACGCGGCGGCGCAGGACTCCGACACGATCACGGTCACCCAGGCCACCGCCAGCAAGTACAGCCTCAAGTCCATTGCGGATCTCTCGCCGGTGGCCAGCAAGCTCACCCTCGGTGCGCCCGCACAGTTCAAGACCCGGTCCGACGGCGTGCCGGCGCTGAAGAGCGTCTACAACGTCGAGTTCGGCAAGTTCACCGCCCTCGGAACCACCGGGTCCATCACGGTCACGGCCCTCAAGGGCGGGACTATCGACGCCGCCGACATCTTCTCGACCGACCCGTCAATTGCGGCGAACAACTTCGTCTCGCTCGAAGATCCGAAGAGCATGTTCGCGGCGCAGAACATCGTGCCGATGGTGTCGAAGGCCAAGGTCACGCAGACGATCACCGACGCCTGCAACGCGGTCTCGGCCAAGCTCGACACCAAGTCGCTGGCCGCGCTGGTCGCCAAAGTGGTGACCGACAAGCAGGACCCGGACGCGGTGGCCAAGGGGTGGCTGTCGTCGGCCGGCCTCGCCTAGAGGTTGCGTTGGCTAGTCGGGATGGACGTCCTTGCTC
>CAXTNQ010000108.1:0-4517 GCA_964245745.1 uncultured Jatrophihabitantaceae bacterium | reverse complement strand
ACCCTCGTCGGCTACTTGGCGAGGGCGGCCGAGGGCGGTGGCATTCTGATGCGGTGACGGTCGAGGAGCTGTGGGGGCAGCTCGCGCCGATCGGGCGGACGCCATCCGGTGGCTACCGGCGCTTCGCCTGGACGTCCACCGACGCGGCGCTGCGTGAGTGGTTCAGCGTCACGGCGGCGGCCTGCGGACTGGACGTCGTCGAGGATCGGGCCGGCAACCAGTGGGCGTGGTGGGGCGACCCGGATCGCGCGCCGGGCGTCGCCACGGGCAGTCACCTCGATTCGGTGCCGGAAGGCGGTGCCTTCGACGGCGCCCTCGGGGTGGCGTCGGCCTTCGCCGCCGTCGCCGCCTTGCGGGACCGCGGCTTTCACCCGCACCGGCCAATAGGCGTGGTCAACTTCGTGGACGAGGAAGGAGCGCGCTTCGGCCGCCCCTGCACCGGTTCGCGGCTGCTGACCGGTGCGGTATCCGCGGACGACGCGCTATCCACACGAGACGCCGACGGCGTTACCTACGCCGAGGCGTGGGCGGCCAGCGGCGGCCGTCCCTCCGAAGTCGGACGGGACGACGTAACCGTGCGGCGGATCGGCGTTTTCGTCGAGCTGCACATCGAACAGGGCCGGCAACTCGACCGACCGGTCGGTCTGGCCCGAGCGATCTGGCCGCACGGACGGTGGCGGGCCGACCTGGCGGGGGAGGCCAACCACGCCGGCACCACCGCTCTAGAGCACCGGCACGACCCGACCCTGGACTACGCGCGCCTCGTCCTGGCCGCCCGGGAGGCTGCGGCCGAGCACGGCGCACTCGCGACCTGCGGTCGGGTCGTCGTCGAGCCCAACGCCGTCAACGCCATCCCGTCCCGGGTCACCGCCTGGCTCGACGTCCGGGCCGCAGAGCCCGCAGCGATCGACCGCGTACTGGCCGACGTCCAACGCACGGTGGCCGAGACCGGCGGGACCCTGGTCCGTGAGTCGTGGACGCCGCCAACATCGTTCGACGACGTCCTGCGCGAACGCCTGGAGATCGCGCTCGGTGGCGCGCCGGTGCTCGCGACTGGTGCCGGCCACGACGCCGGCGTACTGGCCGCCGCCGGGCTGCCCACCGGCATGCTGTTCGTGCGCAACCCCACCGGCGTCTCACACTCCGCAGCCGAGCACGCCGACCCCGCCGACTGCGCAGCCGGCGTCGCCGCGTTGACCCGGGTGCTCGAGCTCCTGGCCACGTGACGACGTTCCTCGCCGGTCACGCCTGGCTGCCCGAGGGTGTTGCTCCGGACGTGCGCATCGTGGTGGACGGCGGCCGCATTGTTGCCGTCACGGCGCGCGCCACCTCCCAGCCGGGCGACGTGCGGCTGCCCGGGCTCGTCCTGCCCGGACTGGCCAACACGCACAGCCACGCCTTCCACCGTGCCCTGCGCGGGCGCACCCACGGCAACGGCGGCACGTTCTGGACGTGGCGAGACGCCATGTACCGGGTGGCCAGCCGGCTCGATCCGGACTCCTACCGCGACCTGGCCTCCGCCGTCTACGCCGAGATGGCGCTCGCAGGGATCACCGCGGTCGGCGAGTTCCACTACCTGCACCACCGCCCGGATGGTCGGCCCTACGCGGACCCGAACGCGATGGGCCACGCGCTCATGGACGCGGCGCGGACGGCCGGCGTCCGGCTCACCCTGCTCGACACGGCCTACCTGGCCGGCGGCATCGGCGAACCGGTGCACGCCTCGCAGCGCCGGTTCGCGGACGCCGACGTCGAGGCGTGGGCCGAACGCCACCGCCGACTGGGGGACGACGCGACCACGCGGATCGGGGTGGCCATCCACTCGGTCCGCGCCGTGCCGCGCGTCGTCCTGCCGAGCCTGGTCACCGCCGCGCGGGGCCGTCCGCTGCACGTCCACGTGTCCGAGCAGACCGCCGAGAACGAACAGTGCCGGGTGGCGTACGGCCGCACGCCGGTGCAGTTGCTCGCCGAGTACGGGGTGTTCGGGCCGCGCACGACAGCGGTCCACGCCACGCACCTCACCAGCGACGACGTCGCGATCCTCGGCCGCACCGGGACGACGGTCAGCGTCTGCCCCACGACCGAACGCGACCTCGGCGACGGCATCGGTCCCGCTCGCCGGCTGCGCGACGCCGGGTCGCCTATCGCCCTCGGCACCGACCAACACGCGACGATCGACATGTTCGAGGAGGCTCGGGCCCTCGAGATGGACGAGCGCTTGGCCAGCCAGCAACGCGGCCGGTTCGCGCCGGCCGAGCTCGTCACCGCGCTGACCGAGGCCGGGCAGCGCAGCCTTGACTGGGACGACGCCGGAAATCTGCGCGTCGGCGCGCGGGCCGATCTCGTGGAGGTACGCCTGGACACCGTGCGGACCGTCGGATGCCTGCCCTCCCAGGCGATTCTGGCCGCGGGCACATCTGACGTGCGTACGGTGATGACCGACGGCCGGTTGATCGTCCGCGAGGGGCAGCACGAACTAGGGGACGTGAGCGAGATGCTGGGCCGGACGGTGGCGGCGCTGTGGACCTGAGACCGATCCGGGTGCCGCTGACGGCGATCGTGGTCGCGGCGTTGGCCTTCACGACCGTCACCCGCCGCATCGTCGGGGACGACCGGCTCGAGCGCTACGCCAGCACGAACCTCGACAACCTGGCGACCCATCCGGTGCGGTCGCTGGCGCTGAGCGCCGTGGTGCTCGAGCCGGGGCAGTGGCTCATGCAGACCGCCGGAGCGGTCGGCGCGCTGGGCATCCTGGAGCGTCGGGTCGGCACCCGGCGGGCGGTCGCCCTGGCCGTGGCCGGGCACGTCGTCCCGACCGTCCTGACCCAGGCCGGCGTCCTCGCCGGTGTGCGCACCGGCCGGCTGCCCGAGGCGGCGCGGCGGCACATCGACGTGGGGGCGTCCTACGTCATCGCGACCGCGGTGGGTGCCCTGACCCGTCGCCTGCCGCTTAGGGTGCGGCGGTCGGTCAGCGCGGCGGCCGTCCTTGGCACCGCGGCCGAGGTGGCCCGCACCCGGGACGCCGTCGCGGCCGGGCATGGCATGGCCTTCGCGATCGGCTACCTGGGCGGCGGGGCCCCGGCGCCGTGCAGCCGGGCCAGCCAGGCGTTGTAGGCGGCCAGCCGCGCCTCGTCGGCGTCCGGATCGACATCGGCGGCGGAAGCGACCGTGGCTCCGGTGCGCTCGTCCAGGGTGGCGAACCGCGCCTGCTCCAGCCAGCTCGTCCGGTCGTCCGCTTCCCGGCCGGACCTGCGCAGCCACCCGACGACCAGCACGATCATGACCAGGGCCATGAGCGCATCCCCGCCGGCCCACATGATCGCGCCGCCGGTGTGCGTGTCGGCGAGCGCGTCGACGGACAGCCCCGGGGCCGGCGTCATGGCGATGGGATCGACGGCCATCATCAACACGATGCCGGTAAACGTGTCTACGGCCATCGAGAGTGCGAGCATGATCCAGCGCGCGGGCGTAGACAGCCGCCACCGCAGCGGGTCGTCACCGATTACCAGCGCGAAGAACTGGTAGCCGACCGCGAGGTACACCAGGTGTTCCACCTGGCCGGCCCAGGTGGTCTGCATGATCGTGTCCATGAGCCCGGTCAAGTGACTACCGACGATCACGGCGGCGTAGCAGGCCAGGGCGACGGGCGGCGAGGTGAGTACCGACGCCACCCGACTGTGCAGCACGCGCACGATGCGCTCGCCCGTTCCGGGACGTGACGAATCGACGGCCAGCCGCAACGGGCTGCCCACCGCCAGCAGCGCCGGCGCCACCATGACCAACGCCAGGTGGCCGAGCATGTGCGCGCTGAATAGGGCCTGGTCATACACCGCGACCGGCCCGCACGTGGCGTAGGCGCACACCGCAAGGCCGGCCAGGAAGCCGACGGTGCGGTACACCGGCCACCGACGTCCGCGCCGCGCGAGCCGGCCCACCCGCGTGAGATACCAAGCGGCGGCCACCACGAGGACGACGACGGCGACCACGTCCAGCTGCCACACGGTCAACAGTCGATGACTGAGCAGCGGCCCCAAGGTCGTGGCCGCACCCTGCCGGAACAAGGTGTTCGACAGATGGTGATGCGGAGTAGGGGAAGCGGTCAGGTGCCGCACGACGTTGACGGTCAGCAAGACGAGTACGCCGAGGGCCAGCAGCCCGGCCCACCAGGCCAGCGCCGACCATTCCCGCCGGGCCGGCCGCGTTGACCGGGTCGTCGTCACGCCTTCGAGTGTGCTCCCCGTGGAGACATCGGCTGGCGGCCGCCCGTTGACCCGGTCAATGTGACCCAGGTTACAGTGACCGGCGGAAGTTGAGCCGGTCCGGCTCAGTTGTGGTGATAGCGGTCCGGTACGGTTGCGGGCCGGACACCCACAGATACGTACGAAGGAGCATTCCATGGCACGTGCGGTCGGTATCGACCTGGGCACGACCAACTCGGTCGTCTCCGTCCTGACCGGCGGCGAACCCGAGGTCATCGCCAACGCCGAGGGCTCGCGCACCACGCCGAGCGTCGTCGC
>CAXTNQ010000107.1:301-9707 GCA_964245745.1 uncultured Jatrophihabitantaceae bacterium | reverse complement strand
CGGTGTCATCGTGGCCGTAGCCGGGCGCCTGCTCGTTACGACGCTGGGCCAGCCGGACGCCGGCCTCGGTCGGCGCGCCGGCCGCAGCGGCGGTGCGGGCCTCGTCCCGGAGGTCGACGAAGCCGGCGATCTGGCGGGAGATCTCCTTGAACGTGCACAGCGGCGCACCGCGGGTCGGCAGCGGACGCTCACCCGCCCGCAACCGGCGAACCAGGTCGTGGGCCGACGCCTCAGTCTGGTTGTCGAAGAACTCGTAGTTGACGGTCACCACGGGCGCGTAGTCGCATGCGGCCAAACACTCGGCGTGCTCCAGGGTGATCATGCCGTCGTGGGTCGTCTCGTTCATGCCGACGCCCAGGGCGTCCGACAGCGACTGGTAGATCTCGTCGCCGCCCATCAGCCCGCACAGCGTGTTCGTGCAGACGCTGACCAGGTACTCCCCCGTGGGCGCCCGCTTGTACATCGTGTAGAACGTCGCGACGGCGGCGACCTGGGCCTTGGTCAGGCCGAGGACGTCCGCGCAGAAGGCGATGCCGTCGGGAGTGATGTAGCCCTGCTCCGACTGGACGAGGTGCAGCAGCGGCAACAGAGCCGAGCGCTCCTGACCCACGGGATAACGGGCCATCAGGCTGGCGGCCGCGTCGCGGACCGCGGGTCCGAACACCGCGGGGTCGCCGGGCCGCTCGATGTTGATGACAGAGGTCCGGAAGTTCTCGGGACGGGTCATCGGTCAACCCCACCCCTCACCGGGTCAATCGACGCGATCGACGCGATGACATCGGCGATGATGCCGCCGATGGCGAGCGTCGCCGTCGCCTGCAGGTTGACGAACGAGGGCTCGCGTAGGTGCACGCGGTACGGGCGCGTGCCACCGTCGCTCACCACGTGGGCGCCCAGTTCGCCCTTCGGGGACTCGATGGCCGTGTACACCTGGCCGGGCGGTACCCGGAAGCCCTCGGTGACCAGCTTGAAGTGGTGGATCAGCGACTCCATGGAGCCCGCCATGATCTTCTGCACGTGCTCGAGGGAGTTGCCCAGGCCGTCCGGACCGAGCGCCAGGCGGGCCGGCCAGGCAATCTTCGGGTCGTCGATGACCGTCGGACCCGGCTCGATCCGGTCGAGCACCTGCTTGACGATCTTCACGGACTCGTGCATCTCGGCGACGCGCACGACGAAGCGCGACCAGCAGTCGCCCTGGTCGTCGGTCGGCACGTCGAAGTCGAACTCCTCGTAGCCCCAGTACGGCTCGGTCTTGCGCAGGTCCCACGGCAGCCCGGCGGCGCGTAGGAGCGGGCCGGTGACGCCGAGCGACAGGCAACCCTCGACGCCGAGCCATCCGACGCCCTTGAGCCGCTGCACCCAGATCGGCTGGCCGCGCAGGAGTCGCTCGACGCCGTTGAGCTCCTCCTCGGTCTCGACGACCCACTCGCGGATCCGGGCTTCGGCACCCTCGGGCAGATCCTGGGCGACCCCGCCGGGACGGAAGTACGCGTGATTCATCCGCAGACCGGTGACGAGCTCGAGGATGTCCAGGCAGCGCTCCCGGGCGCGGAAGCCGTTGGTCATCGCGGTCAGGGCACCGAGCTCCAGCCCGCCGGTGGCCAACCACACCCAGTGCGAGGCGATCCGGTTGATCTCCATGAGCAGGATGCGGATGAGCCGGGCGCGGTCCGGGATGGTCACCCCGAGCAGCTTCTCGACCGCCTTGCAGTACACGGCTTCGTTGAACAGCGGTGCGACGTAGTCGGCTCGGGTCACGAACGTGACGCCCTGCGTCCAGGTCCGGAACTCGGTGTTCTTCTCGATGCCGGTGTGGAGATAGCCGATGACGGGACGGCAGTCCGTGACCGTTTCGCCTTCGAGCTCGAGCGCCAGCCGCAGCACGCCGTGCGTGGACGGGTGTTGCGGGCCCATGTTGAGGACGATCCGCTCGTCCTGGATGGGGTCGCCGCCGAAAGTCGCGTCCCAGTCGCCACCCGTGACGTTGTAGACCCGGCCCTCGGTGGTCTCCCGCGACGGGCTGTAGATATCAGTCATGCGGCCGCCTCATCGGTAGGACCGGCGCTCGTCCGGCGGGGGGATCTCAGCACCCTTGTACTGCACCGGGATGCCGCCCAGCGGATAGTCCTTGCGCTGCGGGTGACCGTCCCAGTCGTCGGGCATCAGGATGCGGGTGAGAGCGGGGTGGCCGTCGAAGACGATCCCGAACATGTCGTAGGTCTCGCGCTCCTGCCAGTCCGCGGTCGGGTAGATCTTGGTCACCGACGGCACGTGCGGGTCGTCGACGCTGACCGCGACCTCTAGCCGGATCCGGCGGCGATAGGTCATGGACGTCACGTGATACACCGCGTGCAGGCGATGCCGGCTGCCCAGGTAGTCGACGCCGCTCACGCCGGACAGCAGCTCGAAGCGCAGGGCCGGATCGTCGCGCAGCACCTGGACGAGGTCGAGCAGGTGCTCGCGCGCGACGGACAGGGTCAGCTCGTCGCGGTCGATCACGATGCCGGTGACCGCGGTGTCGAAGGCCGGATAGGCCGCCTGCAGGGCGTCCACGACGTCGTCGAAGTATCCGCCGTAGGGCCGCTGCGCGGGAGGCGGTGACCACGGCTCGCGGACCAGTCCGCCGAACCCGCTCGTGTCACCGGAGTCCGGTGCACCGAACATGCCCCGTTGCTCCACGCCGTACGGCGCGTCAGGAGCCGAACCCACCGACACGGTGGCGCGCTCGACCTCCGCCGCGCCCTGCTCGGGAGCGCTGTCGTCCGGCACGGGACGCTGCGTAGGACCCGGCCCGCTCATTCGGCCCTCCGTCCCTGCGGGCCGAGCGGCCTTCGGCCGCAGTAACCACATGATTCGCTCGCGAGCTCGCTCATTAGCTCGCTCACCTTGCGAACCGCTGGCTCGACGGGATGAGCTCCACCTTCTGGTCGGCCAACTTCTTGGCTCGCTTCGGCCCGAGCGGCTCATTCATGATCTTGTGGTGCAGCTTGAGCACGGCGTCGATCAGCATCTCCGGCCGCGGCGGACAACCCGGCAGGTACATGTCCACCGGCACCACGTGGTCGACGCCCTGAACGATCGCGTAGTTGTTGAACATCCCGCCCGAGCTGGCGCACACGCCCATCGCGAGCACCCACTTGGGTTCGGCCATCTGGTCGTAGATCTGCCGGAGCACCGGCGCCATCTTCTGGCTCACCCGCCCGGCGACGATCATGAGGTCGGCCTGTCGCGGCGAGGGCCGGAAGACCTCCATGCCGAAGCGCGCCGAGTCATAGCGGGGCGCCCCGAACGTCATCATCTCGATCGCGCAGCAGGCCAGGCCGAACGTGGCCGGCCACAACGAGGACTTTCGCGTCCAGTTGACCAGCTTCTCGACGCTGGCCAGCAGGACGCCGTCCGGCAGCTTCTCCTCTAATCCCATCTCAGTCAGTCCCAATCCAAGCCGCCGCGTCGCCACACGTACGCGTAGGCGATGAACACGGTCAGCACAAAAATGATGATCTCGACCAGGCCGAGCAGCCCCAGGGCCTTATTCGCAACCGCGTAGGGATACAGGAAGATGATCTCGATGTCGAAGACGATGAACAGCATCGCCGTCAGGAAGTACTTGATGGGAAAGCGGTTCGGTCCCTCGGGTTGCGGCGTCGGCTCGATCCCGCACTCGTAGAAGTCGAGCTTCGCGCGGTTGTAGCGTTTCGGCCCGGTGAACGGCGCGATCGTCACCGAGAAGGTCGCGAAGGCAGCGGCCAGAGCGAAGAGCAGGACGATCGGCAGGTACGGCGCGAGCATCGATCAGACCTGCTTCCTCTGGGATGCACGAGGTCGAGCGAAACGGTGCCAGGTTAGTCCGCGTTGCGGCCCTGATCCCACGGAAGGCATGCCTAACGCACCGCCGGCGTGAGACGGGTCAGGACCGTCATGGCGCGGTCGGAGAAATCACCGTCGCGAGGGTCGGAGAGGTTGGCCATCAGCTTGAGCAAAAAGCGCATCAGCCGCGGATGCGGCAGGCCGTGCCGAGTGCATGCGCGCATGAAGGCCGGGTGCCCGATGAGCTTCACGAAGATCCCGCCCAGGCGGTAGTACGCGCCCCACTCGTCGGCAAGCCGGGCCGGGTAGGCGTGCAAGGCTCGCTCCCGGGCGACACCTTCGGGACGGGCCACGGCCTGGACGACGGACTCGGCCGCGAGCTTGCCGGACTCCATCGCGTAGGGGATGCCCTCGCCGTTGAAGGGATTGACGGATCCGGCGCTGTCACCGACGAGCAACAAACCGTTGGCGTACTGCGGGCTGCGGTTGAACCCCATCGGCAGGCCCGCGCCGCGCGTGGGCCCGACCGCGTTCGCCTCCCGGTAGCCCCACTCCTCCGGGGTCGTATCAAGCCAGGTGCGCAGCAGCGCGCGGTAATCGGTCTTGTGGAAGGCGGCCGACGTGTTCAAGACGCCGAGGCCGACGTTCGACGTCCCGTCGCCCATCCCGAAGATCCAGCCGTACCCGGGTAGCAGCTTGGCGTCGTCGGCGCCGGCCGGACCGTCCCAGAGCTCGAGCCAGGACTCGAGATAGTCGTCGTCGGTACGGGGGCTCGTGTAGTACCGCCGGACCGCAACGCCCATTGGCCGCCGCTCGTTGCGGTGCAGGCCCAGGCGCTGACCGAGCCGGCCGGACACCCCGTCGCAGGCCAGCACGACCGGCGCTCGGTACTCGGCCGGCCGCTTGTCCGGGCCGACGGTGGCGTGCACGCCGACGACACGTCCCGACCCGTCGAGAACCGGATCGGTGACCGCGGTCTGCTCGTGCAGCACAGCGCCGGCCTGTACGGCCCGGTTCGCAAGCAGCGCGTCGAGATCCGCCCGGGGCCGCACGAGGCCGTAGTCCGGGAAGCTCGTGAGCTCCGGCCAGTCGAGCTCGAGGCGCAGGCCGCCGCCGATGACTCGCAGGCCTTTGTTGTGCAGCCAGCCTGCGGACTCGCTGACGTCGATACCGATGTCGACGAGGGCGCGGGTGCCACGGGGGGTCAGCCCGTCGCCGCATACCTTCTCGCGGGGGAACGTCGTCTTCTCGAGCAGGGCGACGTCGAGGCCCGCGGTGGCCAGCCAGTAGGCCGCGCTGCTTCCTGCCGGCCCGGCGCCTACTACGACCACGTCGGCGTCGCGCCGCGTTTCGTCGTGCAGCTCCGGCACCGTGGACTCCCGTCGGACCGCTTGTGAACACTTTCACGAGCACGTTTCCACCGAGTGTAGGCGCTTACCGGAGCCGTTCCGGAGTCCGGTCGACGGAAGATCGAAGCGCGGTAAAACGGCCCGATCAAATGCCACCGGCCGACGCCTTCACCTCCTCCTCGGCGTCCGCGGTAGCTACCCGCGCACCCGCCGTGGACACGCTGCTCGGGCGAACCAGAGCTAGTACGACGACGCCGGCCAGGACGCCAACCGCTGCGGCCAGTCCGAAGGCCAGCGTCAGACCGTGGACGGACGCCGCGTGCAACCAGTCATCCAGGCGAGGCTGTTGGGCGGCCGGCACAGTCGCGAGCACCTGGCGGCCCTGGCCGCCGGACAGAGCCTGCGCCAGCCGCGCCGGCTCTGGCGCGCCGTGAGCGTTGAGCGAGCGGCGAGCGCCGGCCACGAAGACGCTGCCCAGCACGGCGATGCCCAGGGCGAAGCCGAGTTGCCGCGCTGTGTTGATCACTCCGGCGGCCATACCGCCGCGGTGCGGGGGCACGGCGGCCATGGCCGACGAGCTCAGGGTCGGTAGGGCGATGCCGACGCCGGTGCCGGCGACGAGAAAGCCCGGGATCAGGACCGGCCACCCGGAAGAGTCGCGCAACAGCACGGCGGTGATCGCCGAGCCGACGCCGATCAGCAGCATGCCGCCGCCGATGATCGGACCGGGCCGGCTCCCGTGCAGGAAGCGTCCGACGCCCGCCGACACCACGAACGACGCGGCGGACATGGGCAAGCTGGTCAGGCCGGCCTGGACGGGGGACAGTCCCAGGACGGACTGCAACCAGATCGAGGTGTAGGCGAACACCGCGAAGGCGGCAAAGTTCACGAGCAACGCCGCCACCAGCACGCCGACGAACGACCGGTTGCGCAGCAGCGCGAGGTCGAGCATCGCCCTCGTGCTGACCCGCTCGATGGCCACGAAGGCCGCGAGGGCCACCGCGCTGGTCGCCAGCAGGGCCCAGGTGCTCGGCGCACTCCATCCGTCGTCGCTCGCCCGGATGAGCGCGAAGGTCAAGGTGGCGGCCGAGACGGTGAAGGCGGCCGTCCCGGCCAGGTCGAACCGGGGACGCGCACCGGGCTTATCCACCGCGAGCACGCCCAGGCTGAGCGCGACGGCGAGCACACTCACCGGCAGGTTGACGAAGAAGATCCATCGCCAGTTGATGCCCTGGGTCAGGATGCCGCCGAGCACCGGCCCCACCGCCGCCGCGGCTCCGCTCACGGCGCCCCATATGCCGTAGGCCGTGCCCCGATCGCGGCCGGTGTAGGACGCGTTGAGCAGGGCGAAGGTAGTGGCGAACATCGCGGCGGCCCCGACGCCCTGGACCGCCCGAGAGGCGATGAGCACGCCCGCGTTGGGCGACAGGGCACAGGCGAGTGAGGCCACGGCGAACAGGACGAGACCGAACACGTAGGCGTGCCGATGGCCGAAGCGGTCGGCCAGCGACCCGACACCGAGCAGCAGCGCGGCCAGCGTGAGTGCGTAGGCATCGATGACCCACTGCAGGGAACTGAACGAGGTTTTCAGGTCGACCGCCATGTCGGGCAGCGCGACGTTCACGATGGTCACGTCGACCAGCAGCATGAACGTCCCGAGGCAGATCGCGACCAGGGGCCACCACTTGCGCATCGCATTCTCCGAACCGTTTGTCTTGGGTAGCCCGAGCATGCCTGCCGACTCTGCGAGCGCGGGTACCGAACGTAGGATCCCTCCATGAAAACGGTGCACATCGACAGATCTGACACCATTGACCGTTTGGACCGACAGATCATCCACGCCGTTCAGGTGTCGCCACGCGCTAGCTTTAGCCGGATCGCGGAGGTCATCGCCACCTCGGAGCAGACCGTCGCTCGCCGGTATCGCCGGCTGGTCGACCGCGGCATGCTGCGTGTGCTCGGCCTGATGGATCCCAATCACCTCGGGCAGGACGACTGGTTCGTGCGGATTCGCTGCCGTCCCGACGGAGCGGCAGCAATCGCGGACGCGTTGGCGCGGCGTCCGGATACGTCATGGGTCGCGATCAACGCCGGTGGCACGGAGGTGTCCTGCTCGGTGCGCTCGCGAACTGATCGCCAGCGTGACGACCTGCTCCAGCGGCTGCCGAAGGCGACGGCCGTGCTGGACATCTCGGCCCACGTCGTGTTGCACCGGTTCCTGGGCAAGCGCGCGGACGACTGGGTCGGTTACGGGGACCTGTTGACCGCGGATCAGGTGGCCCTGCTGCGCGGCGATCCCGAGGATGTCGACGGGGGGGACCCGACCGCCACCGTCGCTGCTGCGGACCGGCCGTTGCTGGATGCGCTGAGCCGGGACGGTCGGGCCAGCTACGCCGCGCTGGCCGCAGCGACCGGGTCGACGCAGGGCCGCGTTGTGCGCCGGATCGCCAGCCTGGTGGCCAGCCGGGCGCTGTACTTCGACGTGGAGATCGCGCCCGAGCCGCTCGGGTTCACCGCGTCAGCCATGCTGTGGCTTCGGGTTCCGCCGTCCGGACTCGCGGCCGCGGGGGCCGACCTCGCGGCTCACGACGAGGTGCCGTTTGCCGCGGCGATCAGCGGACCGATGAACGCGCTGGCCGTGGCCACCTGCCGCGACAGCACGGCGCTGTACCGCTACGTGACCACGCAGCTCGGCGCCATCCCGACCGTCGAGCAGCTGGAGATCACACCGATCGTGCGTCGAGTCAAGGAAGCCGGCTCGCTCGTCCGGAACGGACGGCTGGCCGAGGTAGGACCGGCCGTGCCCTGAGGTCGCCCGACCGCGGCGCGCCTGCCGCAGCTGTCCACGCGTCGCGGGATGCTGACCGCGCCATGACGATGCCCACCGCGGCCGGCCGCCACACCCACACGGGACATGGCACGCGGAAGGACAAGCAGGGCGAGAACCGTCTGCCGCCCACGATCGCGATCCTCGCGGCCATCGTGCTGTACGCACTGCTGCCGGGTTCGCTGCAGCTCGGGCCACGGCTGCTCGTCCCCATCGTCGAAGGCGTCCTGCTCGTCGGCCTCATCGTCACCAACCCGCGCCGGTTCACCCGGGAGACGCCCTGGTCGCGTCCGGCGTCTCTCGCTCTCACCGCGATCGTCATCGGCACCAACCTGACGGCGTTGGGCCTACTGATCCACAACCTGCTCAACTCGAAGGCCGAGCAAGCCGGCTCCCTGCTGCTGGCCGCGCTGCAGGTGTGGGCGACCAACGTCATCGCCTTCGCGCTGGTGTTCTGGAGCTTGGATCGCGGCGGCCCGGTGGCCCGAACTCAATTGCCTCGAGACGAGCTGCCACTCGCGGACTTCCGCTTCTCCCACGACGAAGACCGCGACACCATCGACGAGGTGCGCAAAGGCTCGAGCGAGTCCTCCGACTGGGTTCCCACCTTTGTCGACTACCTGTACGTGTCGACCACCAACTCGAGCGCGTTCAGCCCGACCGACACCATGCCGCTGACCAGCCGAGCCAAGATGCTCATGGCGGTGCAGGCCACGGCGGCGTTGATCACGTCGCTGCTCGTCATCGCGCGGGCCGTCGGCGCGCTGCGGTAATAGATTGGCGGGTGTGCGCCGGGTTTCGCTCGTGGGCAACTCGGGCGCCGGCAAGTCGACGTTGGGCCGAGCGCTGGCGCAACGTCTCGAGGTGCCCTTCCTCGAACTGGATGCGCTCGCTCACCAGCCCGGCTGGACGCTGCTGCCCGACGAGCCGTTCGCAGCTCGCATCGACGCGGTCACCCGCGAGAACGGCTGGGTGGTCGATGGCAATTACACCCGGTTCCGGCACCTGATCTGGGACCGCGCGGACACGGTCGTCTGGTTCGACCTGCCACGGCCGGTAGCCACATGGCGCATCGTGCGGCGGACGAGCGGGCGGCTGCTGCGGCGGCACGAGCTGTGGAACGGCAACCGGGAACGGCTGCGCAACCTGGTGTCCCGACAGCCGGGCCAGAACATCATCCTGTGGTCCATCGCCAATCACCGGCGATACGGAGAGCGCTACGCCGCCGCGGCGCACGATCCGCGGTGGCGACACCTGCGGTTCGTGCGCATCCGATCTGCCGCTGACGCCCGGCGGCTGCTGGCCTCAGCGTGGTGATGAGCTTTGGCGCGGCCCACGTCCGCGAGATCGAGCCGGCCACCCTGTACCGGATCATGCAGCTACGCAGCGCGGTCTTCGTTGTCGAGCAGGCGTGTGCCTACCT
>CAXTNQ010000107.1:0-291 GCA_964245745.1 uncultured Jatrophihabitantaceae bacterium | reverse complement strand
CACCCGGACGGGCGCTAGCTGGAGGACCAGGCACTCGGCCTGTGGGCCGAAGAGGGCGACCACGTTACGCCGACACTTCGCCTGTTGCGCGAACCCATGGGCTGGCGCATCGGTCGAGTAGCCACCGCGGCAGCCGACCGTGGTCGTGGGCTTGCGGCTGAGTTGATCAGGCGGGCGGTCGCCCTGGCCGCCGGCGCCCCCATCGTCCTCGACGCCCAGGCTCACCTACGGGATTGGTACGCCGGACTCGGCTTCGCCGCGACGGGCGAGACGTTCGTCGGGACGGCATCC
>CAXTNQ010000106.1:0-9780 GCA_964245745.1 uncultured Jatrophihabitantaceae bacterium | reverse complement strand
CGGCGCTGCAACGCAAGGTCGTCGACCTTGACGACCACGCCGTCGATCTCGTGCTCGACCGAATGTCGGTGCTCGCCGTAATAGGCGACGAAGGTACCGACCTCGTCGAGCGCGGGTCTGACCTCCGCACGGGCCGACGTCGGCAATCCCCAGCCCCGCAGGCGTTCGTACCACTGCGACTGCGAGGTCACCGTCGGACCGCCCTCGACGACCCCGACGCCGTGCACGATCATCCGCAACGGGCGTGACGCGGTCACCCGCGGATCCTTCTGCCGCAACGATCCAGCGGCGGCGTTGCGGGGATTGGCGAACGGTGGCTTGCCGCCCTCGACCAGCTCGGCGTTCAACGTCTCGAAGTCCGCGGTTGGGAAGAAGACCTCACCGCGGACCTCGAGCAGCGACGGCACGGCCCTCCCGCTCAGCCGGTGTGGGATGCCGGCGATAGTGCGCAGGTTCGGCGTGACGTCCTCGCCCGTGCGCCCGTCGCCGCGGGTCGCGCCCTGGGCCAGTCGCCCGTCGCGGTAGACGAGATCGATCGCCAGCCCGTCGACCTTGAGCTCGCACAGGTAGGCGGGCACCGTCCCCGCGTCCCGTTCGACGCGCACAGCCCAAGCCGCCAGCTCATCGTCGGTGAACACGTTGTCGAGGCTGAGCATGCGCTGCGGATGGTCGACCGCGGTGAACAGCGTGGAGTAGGTGCCGGCGACGCGCTGGGTGGGCGACGCCGGGGTGCGCAGTTCGGGGTAAGCGTCCTCGAGTTCCTGCAGCCGGCGCATGCGCGCGTCGTACTCGGCGTCGCTGACTGTCGGCGCGTCCAGCACGTAATAGCGATAGGCGTCCTCGTCCAGCTGCTGCGAGACGCGCGCATGCTCGTCGCGCACGTCCGCTGGCGCCGGTCGGGTCACGTTCGGCACGGTACCGGCCACCGCTGACAAATCCTGCGGAGCGCAGGCCCGTCCGAGTTAGGGTGCCGGAATGGCCGGCCTGCACGAGATGATCACGCTCGTGCGGGCGCCGGCGTGCGCGCTGTGCGGCGTCGACGGCAACCTCACGCACGGCGCCCACGGCGTGTTCGTCAACGACCGCCGGGTCGTCAGTCGGTGGCAGCTGACCGTCGGCGACGGCCCGACGACCGGCTTGGGCGCCGAATTGATCGGCTCCGACACGGCGCGGTTCGTCACCGTGCTCGACGCGCTCGGTGACTCGGGTGCCGACCCCACGGTGTGGCTCGACCGGCGGCGTGAACTCCGTCCGGCCGGCGTACGCGACACGGCCACCGTGGTGTCGCGCGCGCGAGCGCCGGTGACCTGCACCGTACGGCTCGAGCTCGTCGGCGATCTCGCGGAACTCGCCGAGGTGCGCGGTGGCGGGTCCCCACCCCTCGTGCCCAGCGTCCGCCGCGTGGCGGGAGCGACATGGGAGTCCGTGCAGGCGTCCTTATCACCGCCGGCTGACGAGGTCGACGACGCCGGTTGGCGGTGGGAGATCGTCGTGTCGCCCGGACAGGTCTGGACGCTGACGGTCGACGTCACGGTGTCGGACGCACCCGGCGTCATCGTCGCGCCCACGCGGCCGACGTTCGCGGCGCCCGAGGTCGACTCGGCGGACGTCCGCCTGGGCCGCCTCGTACAACAGAGCGTCGCCGATCTGCACGGGCTACTCGCCGGCGATCCGGAGGCGAACGCCGACACGTTTCTCACCGCCGGCGCGCCGTGGTACCTCACCCTGTTCGGCCGCGATTCGCTGTGGGCCGCTCGCATGCTGTTGCCGCTCGGCACGGAGCTCGCCGGTGGCACCCTGCGGACCCTGGCCCGGCGTCAGGGCCGCCGGACCGATCTGGCGACCGAGGAGCAGCCCGGCAAGATCATGCACGAGCTGCGCCGCACGCCGACGACGCACGGGCTGGCCGGGCACTCTCACCACCCGTTGACGCTGCCGCCGCTCTACTACGGGACGGTGGACGCGACGCCGCTGTGGATCTCGCTGCTGCACGACGCCTGGCTGTGGAGGCTGCCCGCGGCGGAGATCGTCGAGCTACTGCCGGCGCTCGAGGCGGCGCTCGGCTGGTTGGCCGACGCCGTCGACGAATCCGGCTTCATCCGCTACGTCGACACGTCCGGGCACGGGTTGGCCAACCAGGGCTGGAAGGACTCGGCGGACGCCGTGCAGTTCGCCGACGGCACCCTGGCCGAGCCGCCGATCGCGTTGTGCGAGGTACAGGGTTACGCCCACCTCGCGGCCGTACAGGGCGCCGCGCTGCTCGAGGCGTTCGGCCGTCCGGGCGCGTCGGCGTGGCGGTCGTGGGCGGCGTCGCTCGCCGACCGGTTCCGCGCACGGTTCTGGGTCGAGGACGCGCGAGGCCGGTACCCCGCGATTGCCCTCGATGGCTCCGGCCGGCGCGCAAACACGGTGACGTCGAACATCGGACACCTCCTCGGGACCGGTCTGCTCGACGACGACGAGACCGCACTAGTCGTCGACCGCCTCGGCCATCCTGACCTCGATTGCGGGTTCGGACTGCGCACCATGTCCTCGGACGCCGCGGGCTTCAATCCGCTCAGCTACCACTGCGGCTCGGTGTGGCCACACGACACGGCGATCGCGATCTACGGGCTGGCCGCGGTGGGCACGCCCGCCGCGCAAGACGTCGCCGCCCGTCTGATCGGCGGCCTGCTGCGCGCGGCGGAAGCTTTCGCGTATCGGCTGCCCGAACTCTACGGCGGAGAAGCGGACGTCCCGGCTCCCCTGCCGTATCCGGCCGCCTGCCGGCCGCAGGCGTGGTCGGCCGCGTCGGCGGTCGTGCTGCTCGCGGTGGCGACCGGTGCCTCCCCCGACGCCGTACGCCCGCTGGTGGCGTCACCGGTCGGCGAGCTGACCGTGCGTGGATTCGACGCTGGCGGACGGCAGTGATCGTCAGCGGCCCGGTCGGCCTTCGGGCGCGGATCCCCGACGACGTGCCGGTGCTGCACGCCGAGCTGTACGAGGACGTCCCTTCTCGCATCCGCGCGGATAACCGTCCGTGGCAGCCGATTCGAGCCGTCCCGTGGAACATGCCGTACTACAGGCGTCTCGGATTCGTGGTGCTGTCGCCCGACGAGCAAGGTGCGCAGCTGCGAGCCGTGCGGCAAGCCGAGACCGAACGCGGCCTCGAGGCTACGACCTCCTGGTGTTCGAGAAGGCCGGCTGATCATTTCGGGTGTCGGCTGTCTGCCTGACCGGAGAGGGTCAGCGCGCGTCGCGCACCCACGACGCAACGCCGTCGTCCAGGCGCAGCTCGGCGTCGCACAGTTCGGCAGCCTCCGGGTCGTGCGTGGCGACTACGACCGCGGCGCCTCGGTCGGCCTCGGCGCGCAGCATCGCCATAACGCGCGTGCGGTTGGCCGCGTCCAGCTCGCTCGTCGGCTCGTCCGCGAGCACGACCGCGCCGCGGGCCGCAAGTCCGCGCGCCACGGCCACGCGCTGCTGCTGGCCACCGGACAGCTCGTCGACGAGCTGATCGGCCGCGTCGTCGACGCCCACGGCGGCCAGCGCGGCAATGGCCGCGTCCCGCGCGTCGGCGACGCGGTCGGGACGGGCGAGCAGCGGCATGGCCACGTTCTCCAGCGCGGTCAGCACCGCAGCCAGCGCATTGCCCTGTGGGACCAGGACGACACCGCGTGCGACCGCGTCGTCACGTCCGGACAGCGCCGACCCTTCGACGCTCACCGCGCCGACGGTCGGGACGAGGACCCCCGCGCAGGCCGACAACAAGGACGTCTTGCCGGCCCCCGACGGTCCCGTCACCGCGACCATCTCGCCGGCACCGACCTGCAGGGTCACGGCCTGCACCGCGACCACCTCGCCGTAGGCCACGGTGACCTCGTGTGCGGCCAGCTCCCAATCCGCCGCCGGAGCGTGCCGCGCGCTCACTCCTGCGCTCCGGCCGGCCGTAGCACGATGGCGTCGTCGTCGGCGTGCACCCGCAGCAACGTCCCGGGCGGGATCTGCTCGCGCAGGGCTGGCGGCAGCTGCACCGAACCGTCACGTCCGACCACCACGAACTCCTCTCCGCCGCGGCCTTCCGCTCCTATCCGGCCGTCCCGGATGGTGATCGTCCGCGGGAAGCGCGCGGCCACCTCGGGGTCGTGCGTCACCGTCATCACCGTCGTGCCGAGCTGATGATTGGCTCGTTCGATCGCGTCGAGCACCTCGTCCCGGGCCGCATGGTCGAGCTGGCTGGTCGGCTCGTCGGCGAGCAGGAGCTGCGGGAGCACGGCCATGCCCACCGCCACGGCCAGCCGCTGCAGCTGTCCGGGGGTGAGGTCGACGAGGCGGCGGCCGGCTTGGTCGGCGAGCCCGAACAGGTCGAGGACCTCCCGAGGCGGCGCCAACCGATCTCCGGGGACGCGCCGGGCGGCGTCCTGCGCGAAGGCGACGTTGCGTTCGGGCGTCAAGTACGGCAGCAGGTTGTTGACTGCGCCCTGGAGCACCACGCCGACCTCGCGCGCCCGCATCCGGTCCAGAGCGTCGGCGTCGATGGCGGTGAGGTCGTGACCGCCCACGTGCAGGCGTCCGGCGCTCGGCGCCTGCAAGCCGGCCAGCAGCCGGAGCAACGTCGACTTTCCTGAGCCGGACGGCCCGAGCAGACCTACGCGCTGCCCGGGCGTCACCTCGAGGTCGACGCTGGTCAGCGCTACGACGTCGTTGCCCTCCAGCCGGTAGATGTGCACCAACCCGTGCGCCGAGACGGCGAGCCCGCCACTCATCGCGCGCCTTCTCGTAGGCGCTGGGTAGTCGTGCGCCGGACCACCGCCCGTCCGAGGGCCGCACCGATGGCGGCGAGCACCACGACCGTCGCCGCGGCGGCGAGGACGGCGGCCAGCCACGCGACCGGGTAGCGCACGGCCGGGACGTCGGCCGGACTGACGAAGATCGGAATGGACGGCAGGGCGAGATGGGCACCGATCAATCCGACGACGGCGCCCACCACCACCGCGACCAGCACCGTACTGACCTGCTCGCGCACCGAGGCCCGGCGCAGCGCCGCCGCGGGCACTCCGGCGAGGCGCAGTGCCGCAAGGTCGTAGGCCCGGCCGCGCCGGGTCGTCACCGCTGAGACGATCATGACGAGCCCGGCCAGGAGCGCGGCGAGGATCGCGGTGAGCAACGCCAACCGCATGGCCCAGGCCGGCGAGGACGCCTCCAGAGCGGCGAGGTGCGCAGCCTGCGAGTCGCGTCCGAACACCGTGGCTCCGTGTTGCGCCAGCATGGTGACCAGTGCTCGCTCGCGCGGAGGATCGTCGCTGGCCAACCAGACGTAGAGCTGGCTGGACGGTATGGACGGGCTGGCGATCGATGCGGCCACGCGGCCGTCGACCAGTAGCGCCGGCCCGTCGGCCCCCGGGACGAGCGGCAACGTCCCGACGGGTTCGAACGACGCACTGAAGCCGTCGATGTTGTTGTTGTCGAGGTACCCCTGCGCGTTCGGATCACGGGACACCGCGCCGGCGACCAGGGCCGGTAGCGCCGCGGGCAGGTGCAATTGCTGCAGGACGGCCGGCGTCCCGGCGTTGACGATCGACAGCACCAGGTGACCGTCTCGGGTCTGCATGCCGATCGTCTGGGTCACCGTGGCGGGATCGCCAGGGTTCGGATTGGCCATCGGCGCGCTCAGTTCCGGACTGGTGCGCTGCCAATCCCCGGCGGCGCCCAGGTCGACGGCGTGCCAGGCACCGGCCGTCCCGGCCTGCAGCGCCCCGATCGGCGCCGAGATCTCGACCAGATCCAGGTCAGCCGACCCGCGGATGAGCGAGAACTGGGTCAGCGTGCAGCCGGACGCACAGGGCACGGCGGCGTTGAGGGGCGCCGACTGTCCCCGCCCTTCCGGCAACGGGCCGAGCCGGGCCACCGTGGTCGATCCGTCCCGGCCGCGCAGTTCCACGGTGAGGAAGATCGGAGTGGCTTTGCTCGGCGTGGATTGGTCGACGGCCGCGTGGCGGACGACGTCCACGCTGGCCAACTGCAATTGCAGGGCCGTACCCGCCACCGTGACGGGACCGGGGCGTGGTGGATCGAGGACCTGCGCGAGGTCGTAGGTAGGACGGTCCTGATCCCATCCCCAACGGGCGATGCGCCCGAACGGCCCGGGATCGACGGCGAGCACGGTCGATCCGGCGTTGACCGGTCGCTGCAGGATCACCGCAGTGGCGTAGCGGCCGGACGCATCGCCTGCCGACACGGCATCGAACAACGCCTGCGCGCCGTTGGCCTGCACGTCGAGCACGACCGGTGCTCCGGCCTCGACGTCGGCCCGTACGGCACGATTCTGGGCGGCCACGGTGGATTGGTCGGCTGCCGAGACGATCAACGCCGCAGCCACGCAGACGAGCGTCACCACCCGGCGCGTCGCCGGGCGCCGTGCCGCCTGCACAGACGCCAGCCCTGACGACAGGTCTCCTCGCCATAACGCGCGCTGACCCGAACGACGCACGACCGCCACGAGGATGCGGCTCAGGACGAGGCCGACCACGAGCGCAATCAGTCCCGGCGTCACCACAGCCAGCAGGTTGTGCTGATCGCCGGACAACACCACGACGACACCACCGATCGCGGCCGCAGCCAGCGCGGCCTCGACGGTGCCAACCCCCACTCGGGACGTGCGCGGCGGAACGCGACGCAGCATGTCCTGCACCGGCGCGCGCGCGACCCGACGGGCCACGAACCACACGATGGCCAGCTGCACCACGAGCACGGCGCCCACGGCGGCCAGGACCGGCCACCGCAGCTCGGGTGCCCCCACGCCGCCCAGCCAGTGCCGCGATGCCCACTCGGCGAGCGCCCAGGCCAGCAGGAAGCCGGGCACGACCCCGAGCAGCAGCACGGGCGCCAGCTCGCGGACGAGCAGTCGAGCCGCCCGGGCCTGACTGCGTCCGCGCAGCCGAGCCAGCGCGAACTCGGGCCGCCGCTGTTCGGCCGCTGCCGCGACGACCAGCCCGATGACCACGAGGACCAGCAGCGCCAGCTCGAGTGCGAAGCCCGGTACGACGGTGGCCGCCTGGCGCTGTCCCCGCGAGATCTCCGCCAACAACGCGGGAAGATCCGTGTCGACGTGCAGACCCGAAGATGCGGAATCCCGCTGGACGGCAGCGACATAGTCGCTGAGCGATCGAAGTTCGTCGAGTTGCACGCCGTACGCTCGGAGCGGCAATTCGGCTCTCGTCAGGACGGGAACGCCGCGATAGCCCTGCTCGCTGTACGTGAGATTCCGATCGAAGCCTGCGCCGGCGATCAGCGGATCCACGATGTAGTAAGGGTTATCTCCTCCGCGCTCCTGGATGCCGGCGGCCGTCCAGTACGCGTGCCCGAACCAGTATTCGGCGGTCGGGTCGTAGGGCGCGTAGAAGCCGACGAGCTTGACCGTGCCGTTGAGCTTGGCGCCGAAATACCCGGGTGCCTGCGTGCTGACGGTGACCTGGTCGCCTACCCGCCACGTCAGCGCCTTGGCCGCGGACGTGCTGACCACGACTTCGTTCGCCGCCGTCGCACACCGGCCGGCCGTGATGGTCAGGTGATTGCACTGGTCGTTCCTGGACAGCAGCAGGCTGTCTTGTACGGCGCGTTCACCGACCGCGTAAGTGACCGTCAGTTGTTGCGACGCGATCGCGGCGCCGAAGAGTTTCCGACCCTCGCCTACGTCCAGCGCCTTGAGGGGCTGGTCGCGGGGGTCGGTCGACGACACGGTGATGCTGCGCGCGGTCACCAGGGCTTGGGTGAGTGTGGCCCGCACCTGGGCCTGGCCAACTGAGCGTTGGTAGAACGGGCCGAACGCGCACGCGGCCACGGCCACGGTGGACAGCACGAGGACCGCGACAGCTTGTCCGGAGCGGTAACGCAGTGCGCGCAGCGCGACGCCCGTCATTCCGCTCCTCAGCTCAGCTCCGAGCCCCGACGGTAACTGCCGACACGAGCGACGTCCGCGCTGCAAAGATCACGGATCAGCAACCATTCGGTTGCCCTGGCGACTTTGCCCCGAAGTGACACCTTGCGGCGGTCGGCCAAGTGTGCCCGCAGCGGGGCAGAATCGGCGCCGCTGCCGCGAAGATCAGTCGAGCAGCGCCCGGCCGACGTCGCGGATCACGGCGAGCGCGCGCCGGGCGTAGTCCGGGGACGCACCGGCCAGGCCGCACGCCGGCGTCGGCACCACCGCACCGGCGAGGTCGTCGGCCGAAAAGCCGAGCTCGCCCCACAGCCGCCGGATCGGCTCGCGGCCGGTGTCCAGGCTGATGGTGGCGTCGGTCGACGGCAGCACGCCAAGCCACAACGAGACCCCGCCGTCGACCGCCTGACCGAGCGCGTCGTTGCTGGCGGTACCCACCTGCGACAGATCGAGGCTGACCGCCGACGCCTCGGCAGCTATCAGCAGGGCGATCGGCACGCGAGAGGCACAGCAGTGCACCACCCGTCCGGCCTCCGGCGCCTCGAGCAGGACGTCGGCCAGCGTGGCGCGCACGGTCGCGCCTTCGACCGCTCGCACCGTGCCGTGCCCGGACGGGGTGGAAATCTCCCCGGCCAGGACGGCCGGCAGGGAAGGCTCGTCGAGCTGGACGACCACATTCGCGCCGGCCACCCGGGCCCGCAGTTCGGTCAGGTGCCGGCGCAGGCCGTCGGCCAACGACTGGGCGACGTCGCGTACCGCGCCCGGATCGGACACGACGCGGTGTCCGGACGGCAGTTCCAGGCCGGCCGCCAACGTCCACGGGCCGGCGACCTGCACCTTCAGCGGTCCGGCGTATCCGTCGGTGTTGGCCTCGAGCGCGTCCAGGTCGCGGGCCCACAGATCACGGGCCCGACGTACGTCGCGACCCGGCCGGCTGGTCAACCGCCATCCCGAAGGCTGAACCTCGACGGGAAGCTGGGTCAGTAACGCCGCGGACCGGCCGATCATGTCGGCACCCACGCCGCGCGCCGGCAGTTCAGGCAGGTACGGCAGATCGGGCAGCTCGCCGAACACGAGTCGTACCGCCTCGTCGATGTCCGTGCCGGGCATCGAGCCGACTCCGGTGGCGGCGCCGGGTTCCCAGGGACGCGTCACGGCACGGGAATCGGGGTCACCGGTTGCGTGCTGGTGATCGTCGCCGACCCCAGGACGGTGTCGCCGTCGTAGAGCACCATCGCCTGACCGGCCGCGACGCCGCGCTCGGCCCGCGAGAGACGCGCCGTTACCCGTCCGCCGGCGACCGTGACGTCGGCGGCGATCGGTGTGCCGTGAGCTCGTAGCTGGACGTCCGCGGCGAAGCGCTCGGCGGCCGCGACGCCGGAAGTCCACACCGGACGGTCACCGATCACGACATCGGTGTCGAGCAAATCCCCCGGCCCGACGACGACCGTGTTCGTGGCCGGTCGAATCGACAGGACGTAGCGCGGCTGCCCGTCGCCGACCGGCCGATCCAACCGCAGACCGCGACGCTGCCCGACCGTGAACCCGTGCGAGCCACCGTGCCGGCCGACCACGGCGCCGCTCTGCGCGTCCACGATCGGGCCGCCCTCGGCACTGAGCGCACGCCCCAGGAAGCCGCGGGTGTCGCCGTCGGGAATGAAGCAGATGTCATGCGAATCGGGTTTGTCGGCTACGGCCAGCCCGCGCCGGGCCGCTTCGGCGCGGACCTGCGCCTTCGTCGAGTTGCCCAGCGGAAACCAGGCGTGGGCCAACTGCTCGGCCGTCAAGATCGCGAGCACGTAGGACTGGTCTTTCGCGGCGTCCACCGAACGGCGGAGGACTCCGTCAACGAGCCACGCGTGGTG
>CAXTNQ010000105.1:3619-9786 GCA_964245745.1 uncultured Jatrophihabitantaceae bacterium | reverse complement strand
ACCCGGAGCGGCCTACCCGCTTCATCGCCGGCCTGCCCGTCGACCCGGCCAATCCCGCGCACGTCTACGCGATCTACAACGGCTACTCCCGACGGTGGATCCCCTCCGGCGGCCTCGGCACCGTGTTCGAGTCGACCGACGGCGGCTCGTCCTGGCGCAACATCTCCGGCAACCTGCCCGACGCGCCGGGCGACGGCCTGGCCGTGGTCGGCAGCCACCTGGTGCTCGGCACCGACGTCGGCATGTTCGTGGCCGACAGGTCGTCGCCACGACGCTGGTCGCGGGTCGACGGGGTGCCGAACGTGGTCGTCGACAACGTACGGACGATCCCCGGCGCCAACGCCGTGGTGGCCGGTACGCACGGTCGCGGTATCTGGCGGGTCGACCTGCGGTAGGCGCAAACGCCGGACCGTGCCGCGGGTGGCGCAGGCTGGGAGGATGGAGGTACCTGCCCGCCCGTCACAACGAGGTGACCTGACTGCATGACCGACACCGGCACGGTCCACGTCGACACATTCGTGCGGCGCTTTCTCGCCCACGCCCCGAGCCAGCTGAGCGGACGTTCGCCCGGCGCGGCCCAGGCGATGGCGCGTAGCGCGCTTGCCTTCGGAGCTCGGCGGCCGGCCGGCCACACGATCACGCGATTCGTCGCGGTCGACGGCGACACCACCGCCCTGGAGATCGTCACCGACGACGCGCCGTACCTGGTCGACTCGGTCCGGGCCGAGCTGCAGCGCCGGGGTCATCCCGTCGAGCACCTGCTGCACCCGCAACTCGTCGTCAGCCGGGACGCGCAGGGCGAACTCACGGCCGTGCACGATCTCGACGACAACGCCGACCTGCCGGCGGGTGCGCAGGCCGAGAGCTGGATGCACGTCGAGCTGGACGCGGCGGCGGCCGAGAACGCCGACGAGGTCCGCGCCGACGTCCAGCGGGTCATCGCCGACGTCCACTTCGCGGTCGACGACGCGACGCAGACCTACGCCCGCATTCGGACGCTCGCCGACGAGCTGACCGCCGACCCCGGCCACTTCGACGCCGAGAGCAGCGCGGAGGCGGGCAACCTCCTGCGCTGGCTGGCCGACGGCAACTTTATGATCCTCGGCCACGCCGCCTACTCAGCGAACGACCTGGCCAGCCCCGGCCGGGTGTCCGCGCCGACCGAGGTGCAGGGCGTGCTCCGGGGAATGACCGCGATCTCGCCGCACGAGCTGCTGCCCGCGTTCCGCAGCGGGGTGCCGCTGGTCATCTTCAAGTCGCCGCTCGTGTCGACGGTGCGCCGCTCGGCCCGCTACGACTGCGTGACCGTGGTGACGCCGGCCACCGAGTACGAGGGCCAGACCGTGCACGTGTTCCTCGGGTTGATCACTAACACCGAGGACGGGAACGTGGCCCGCGTGCCGCTCGTCCGCAAGCGGTTCGGCGAGATCCTGCAGCGCTCCGGCGTGCGGGCGAACAGCCACACGGGACGCCAGCTGCTGGCTGCGCTGCGCACCATGCCGCGCGACGAGCTGCTCGAAGCGCCGGCCAGTGATCTGCTGCGGCTGGCCGAGCTTCTGGTCGACCGCGCCGAACGCGGCCAGGTCGGCGTCTTCGCCCGAGTGCATCTCAACCGGGACTTCGTGAGCGTGCTCGTGTACTTCGCGGCCGACCGGTTCGGGCCGGAGACCCGGCGCAAGGTCGGCGAGACCGTGCTCGCGCACTGGCCTGGCGAGGTGGTGGCCCGCGACGACCGGATCGTCGAGATGGGGCCGTTGAACTTGGCGCGCCTGCACTTCCTCATCGCGCTCGTGCCCGGTGTACCCGTCGTGTCGCCCGAGCGGCAGGTCGTCGAGGCCGAGGTGGCGCGAGTGACCCGGCGCTGGAGTGACGACCTCGCCGACCTGCTCACGATCGCGCGGGACGAGGAGAGCCGCGACCGGCTGATCCGCCGTTATGCCCGGGCCTTCCCGGAGGCCTACAAGGAGGACTTCTCGGCCGCGACCGCGGTGCGCGACCTGGCCCGTCTGGAACAGCTGGACGAGCTCGCCGAGAAGGCCGCCGGCGCCCCCGTGGAGACCTTCGACGTCTACACGCCGTCGACCGGGGACGGGGCCGACCGCCGGCTCAAGGTCTACCGAGCCGGCGCCCCGCTGTCGCTCGCGCAGGCCTTGCCGATCTTCGCGCAGATGGGCATCGAGGTCCTGGACGAGCGGCCCTACGAGCTGCACCGTCGCGACGACAGCCGGGTGTGGATCTACGACTTCGGGCTGCGGCTGCCCGCCGGCGTCGACATGGACGCCGCGACGACCGCCAAGGTCCTCGACGCGCTGCCGCTGTTGTGGCGCGGCGACGTCGAACAGGACGGCTTCAACGCCCTCGTGCCGCTCGCCGGCCTGACCTGGTGGCAGACGACCGTCCTGCGCTCCTACGCCAAGTACCTGCGCCAGGTCGGCACCACGTTCAGCCAGGGCTACATCGAGCAGGCCCTCACCGAGAATCCCGGGCTGGCCCGCCGCCTCGTCGAGCTGTTCGAGGCGCGCTTCGATCCCGCGCAGTCCGGCAGCCCGCAGGTCGTGCCGCACGACGGAGACGACGTGGACGAGTCGCCCGCCGAGTCGCGCGCCCCGCTGGTCGCGACCATCGAGCGGGAGCTGGCCGCGGTGCCCAGCCTGGACCAGGACCGCATCATCCGCGCCCTGCTCAGCCTCATCCGCGCGACCGTGCGCACGAACGCGTACCGCCGCGACGGCGCCGGCCCGAGGTCCGCGCTGGCCTTCAAGCTCGATCCGCGCCGGATCACGGGCCTACCCGAGCCACGACCCCGGCACGAGATCTGGGTGTGCTCGCCGCGCGTCGAGGGCGTCCACCTGCGCTTCGGTGCGGTGGCTCGAGGGGGCATCCGGTGGTCCGACCGCCGGGAGGACTTCCGCACCGAGGTCCTCGGGCTGGTGAAGGCCCAGATGGTCAAGAACGCGGTCATCGTCCCGGTGGGCGCCAAGGGCGGCTTCGTAGCCAAGCGGCTGCCCGACCCGCAGGCCGACCGCGACGGCTGGTTCGCCGAGGGCGTCGCGTCCTACCGGACGTTCATCAGTTGCCTGCTCGACCTGACCGACAACTACGTGACCGTGGACGGCCGCCGGCGCGTCCAGCCGCCGCCGGACACCCGGCGTTACGACGGCGACGACCCGTACCTTGTGGTCGCCGCCGACAAGGGCACGGCGACGTTCAGCGACGTGGCCAACGCCATCGCCGCCGAGTACGGGTTCTGGCTCGGCGACGCGTTCGCAAGCGGCGGCTCGATGGGCTACGACCACAAGGCGATGGGCATCACTGCCCGGGGCGCATGGGAGTCGGTGAAGTACCACTTCCGCGAGCTCGGCGTCGACACGCAGACCGAGGACTTCACCGTCGTCGGCATCGGCGACATGTCCGGGGACGTGTTCGGCAACGGCATGCTGCTGTCGCGGCACATCAAGTTGATCGCCGCCTTCGACCACCGGCACGTGTTCCTCGACCCGAACCCGGACCCGGCGACGTCGTTTGCCGAACGACAGCGGCTGTTCGCGCTGCCCCGCTCGAGTTGGGCCGACTACGACCCCGCACTGCTCTCGGCCGGCGGAGGCGTGTACCCGCGCACCCTGAAGGCCATCCCCGTATCCGCCCAGGTCCGCGACGCGCTGGGGATCGCGGACGACGCCGAGTCGCTCACTCCGGCCGAGCTCGTCCAGGCCGTCCTGTGCGCACCGGCCGACCTGCTCTGGAACGGCGGCATCGGCACCTACGTCAAGGCGTCGACCGAACCGCAGTCCGCGGCGGGGGACAAGGCGAACGACCCCGTGCGCGTGGACGGCGCACAGCTGCGCGTCCGGGTGGTGGGCGAGGGCGGCAACCTCGGCTTCACTCAGCTCGGCCGGGTCGAGTACGCGCGGGCCGGTGGGCAGATCAACACCGACGCCATCGACAACTCGGCCGGTGTGGACACCTCCGACCACGAGGTCAATCTCAAGATCCTGCTCGACCGCGTCGTGGCCGACGGCGGCCTGACCCGTGACGAGCGCAACGAGCAGCTGTCGGCCGTGGCCGACGACGTGGCCCAGCACGTGCTGCGCGACAACTACGGGCAGAACTGCATGCTCGGTCTGTCCCGGGAGCTCGCGCCGCAGTTGATCAGCGTGCACAGCCGGTTGATCACCTCACTCGAAGACAAGGGCGAGCTCGACCGCTCGCTCGAATCCCTGCCCAGTGCCCGCGAGCTGACGCAGCGCGCCGCCGCCGGTGAGGGGCTCACCTCACCCGAACTCGCCGTGCTCGCCGCCTACACCAAGATCATTCTGACCCGTCGCATCGAGGACTCCACGCTGCCCGACGAGCCGGGTTTTCGGCCGGCCCTCTCGTCCTACTTCCCTTCGGCGGTAGCCAGCCGATTCGCCCCCGAGTTGCCGGTGCACCCGCTGCACCGGGAGATCATCACCACGGTCGTGGTCAACGACATGGTCAACCGCGGTGGCATCACGTACGCGCACCGGGCGGCCGAGGAGACGTCGGCCGACGCGGCCCAGATCGCCCGCGCCTACACGATCGTGCGCGAGGTGTTCGGGCTGGCCGAGCTGTGGGCCGATCTCGAGGCGCTGGACCACGACGTGCCGGTCGCGGCGCAATACGCGGCGTATCGCGAGTTGCGCCGGCTCCTGGACCGGGCGACGCGGTGGCTGATCGAGGTGCGCTTCCCGATCACGGACGTGGCCGCCGAGATCGCGCGGTTCACGCCGGCGATCCGGGCCCTGATCTCGGACGTGCCCAAGCTGCTGTGTGGCGTCGAGGTCGACAACCTGCACCTCGAGACCGACCGGCTCACCGCCCTGGGTCTGCCGGCGGCGATCGCCACCCGTACCGCCGAGATGCTGAACGCCTTCCTGCTCCTCGACGTGGTCGAGATCGCCGCGGCGAGCGGCGTCCCCACCGACGAAGTCGAGGGTGTAGCTCGTATCGCCGAGCTGCACTTCCTGCTCTCGGAGCGGTTCAGCGTGGACGAGGTCCTGACCCGTATTACCGCGTTGCCGCGCGACGACCGGTGGTCGGCGCTCGCCCGGGCCGCGCTCCGGCAGGACACCTACGCGGCGCTGTCCGCGATCACCACCGCGGTGCTCGAGACCACGGACGACGCGCTGTCGGCGGCCAAGCGGATGTCGGAGTGGGAGCACGCCAACGAGGCGCGGGTCACTCGCGCCCGAACGACGTTGCACGCGGCGTTGGAGAGCGACGAGGTCGACCTGGCCACATTGTCGGTCGCGCTGCGCGTGATGCGGGCGGTGTCCGGTTCCGGGCGCTGACCCTCGAGGGCGGGGGAGGAACTCCCTCAGGACACGCCGAGGACGGCCCAGACGGTCGTCGCCCCGTCGGGCCCGGACTCGACTCCCCAGCGGACGGCCAAGGCGTCGACGATCTGCAGGCCACGTCCACTCGGCGCGTCCGGGCCGGCGTGCACGACGTGGGGGAGCTCGCGGCCGCCCCCGTCAGTCACCCGTAGGGTGACGTTCCGGTCGTCGACGTGCCAGGTGACCTGCAGGTCGCCGTCGCGCAGCGCGCTCGCATGCTGGACCGAGTTGCCGAACAACTCGCTCGCCACCAGGAGGACGTCGTCGGCCAGCGGGCTCGGGATCCCGTGCGCACCGAGGGAGCGGTTGATCTCCTGCCGGACGGTCACCGCGTAGGACGGGTCATGTCCCACCCAGAGCGTGTCCATCGCGGCGGTCTCTGTTCAGTCGTCGGCGGGGTCGCTCGCAGTCTGCCCGCGCCTTGATCAGGTCAAACGGCCCGAGTTCGCGGCGTTAGCCGTCACTGGGCGACTCAGGAGATACGGCCCAGCCGGCGTAGCACCTCCGCCGGTCGGTTGGTGATCACGGCGTCCACCCCGAGAGAGAGCACGTAGTCGACGTCGTCGGGCTCGTCGACCGTCCACACGTACACGCGATTTTTCCGGGCCCGGGCGCGAGCGACGTAGTTCGGCGCCGCGCGCAGCGCCGCGAGACCTGGCCCGGCGATGCCGACTCCTGCTGGCAGTTGTCCGTCGCGCCGCGCGGCGTGGATGCGTTGTAGGAGCAGCACGGTGGGCAGTTCGGGGGCGAGCAAGCGAGCCCGGCGCAGCGCCATCGGCGCGAAGCTCATGACGTCGACCCGGCTAGTGA
>CAXTNQ010000105.1:460-3609 GCA_964245745.1 uncultured Jatrophihabitantaceae bacterium | reverse complement strand
GTGATGACGTGCTCCTCGTCCGGCCGTCCGAGCGCCGGACGCCCCGGGCCGGCTCGTCCCGCCCACCCGAACCGTTCGAGTTCGCGCACCAGTTCCTTCTCGACCAGGCCGCCGTACCGGGTCGGGTGCTTGGTCTCGACGAGCAGGCGCACCGGCCGGGGGGCGTCGTAGACCAGCCCGAGCAGCGTGCGCAAGGTGAGCACGCGCCCGCTCGTTTCGCGGTCCGGCGCCACCCCACGCAGGTACGGCTCGTCGGCCAGTAGCTGATCGGCGCTGTCCGGCCAGGTGTCGCGCCAGGACGCGAAGTCCAGTTCGGCGAGGCTGGCCAGGTCGAGCTCGCTGACCAGCCCGGTGCCGGTGGACGTCCGGTCGACGCTGCGGTCGTGGACGCAGACCAGGTGACCGTCCCGGGTGAGCCGCACGTCGCATTCCAGGCCGTCCGCGCCGCTGGCGATGGCGGCGACGTAGGCGTCGGCGGTGTGCTCGGCGACGTCGAAGGACGCTCCCCGGTGGGCGACGACGAGGGGCGCCGCCACGACCGGCAACTCCGGTGGCCGCGGGGCGAAGAGCACCGGGTTCTCGTCGACGCGTCAGGCGACGTGCGGCGGGGTGTCGGACTCGCTGGTCATCGGCCGGCGGCGACCTGCCCAGGCGAGCATGCCGCCCTCGACGTTGCGTGCGTCGTAGCCCTGCTGGTTCAACCACGCCGCCACCTGGGCCGAGCGGCCACCCACCCGGCAGATCACGTACAGCGGGCGACTCGGGTCGAGCGGCGTATCGGCCAACCGGTCCGGCAGCTCGAACATCGGCACGTGGACCGCGCCGGCGACGTGGCCCGCCGCCCACTCCTCGTCCTCACGGACGTCGAGGATGTCAGCGGGATCGATGTCGGATGGCAGCTCGTCGATTGACACGGAAGGAACCTGGGCGAACACATCGCCAGTCTGCCGTAGTGCGTGTCCACAGGGCGCTCGTCGCGCCGTCGTGCGTCGAGACGCTGTGCGCATGACGCAGCCCGCCAGATCTCGAAGCACGGGTAGCGGCGCTCGAGTCGAGGATGGGCGGCGTGACTCTGGAAGCTCAGGCGGCGCGTGAGGACGCAGCGGCCGCGCATTTGCCGACGTACGAGGCCGTCTCGACGGGACGGCCGCCGGCTTGGATCACATTACGGGTCTGCTCACCACGCCGATCGATGACCGCGGCGAGGACCGGTAGTTACTTGAGCAGCTTGGACAGCCGCCGGTCGGCGAGCTCGCGGCCCTCGGTCTGACAGGTCGGGCAGTACTCGAAAGACTTGTCGGCGAACGACACGGTGCGCACCGTGTCGCCGCACACCGGGCACGGGAGACCGGCCCGGGCGTGCACCTGCAAGCCGCTGCGCTTCTCGCCCTTGAGGGTGGCCGCGCGCTGCCCCACCGATCGCGACACGGCGTCGGTCAGGACGGACTGCGTGGCGGCGTAGAGGCGGGCGACCTCGTCGTCGGTCAGCTTGGCGGCGATCTTGAACGGTGATAGCCGCGCCGTGTGCAGGATCTCGTCGGAGTAGGCGTTGCCGATACCGGCCAGCACGGACTGATCGGTGAGCGCGCCCTTGAGCTGAGCCCGCTGGGCGCGGAGTCGGGACCCGAGCTCCGCCTCGTCCACCGTCAGCGCGTCCGGGCCCAGCCGGGCGATGCCCGGCACCTGGTCGGGGTCGCGCACGAGGTAGACGGCCAGGCGCTTCTGCGTGCCGGCCTCGGTCAGGTCGAATCCCGGTGTCGGTCCGCCGTCCTCGTCGGGCGACAGGTGCAGCCGGAAGGCCAGCGGACCTCGTCCAGGCTTCGGTGGTGCAACCGGGAGGTCGTCGCGCCACTGCAGCCAGCCTCCGCGTGCGAGGTGGATGACCAGGTGCAGCCCATCCACGTCGAGATCGAGGAACTTGCCGTGGCGGCACGCGCCGGTGACCAACGACCCGTAGAGCGCACTCAGCGGCGGGTCGAACGTCTTGACCGCACTGAACGCCGCGACGTCGGCTCGCACCACGGCACGGCCAACCGCGCGTTCGCGCAGGAACGCGGCGAGGGCCTCCACCTCCGGCAGTTCCGGCACCCTGCCGAGGGTACTGAGCTGGCCGGCTGCGGTCAGCCTTTGCCGCGCGCGTGCAGGAAGCGCCGGTTGCCCTCGGCCACGTCGACGATCGGCTCGGGGTACTCGAGTTCGTCGCGGACGTGCTCAGGCAGCCGCCACGGTTCGTGCACGGCCGCGCCGGCAATGGCGCGCAGCTCGGGCACGTAACGCCGGACGTAGTCGCCGGACGGGTCGTAACGCTGAGCCTGCGCGGTGATGTTGTACGTCCGGTTGAACCGGGAGTCGGTGCCCGTCCCCGCCACCCATTGCCAGTTCATCGTGTTGTTGGCGGTGTCGCCGTCGACGAGCAGGTCGAGGAAGTGCTGGGCACCCAAGCGCCAGTCGAGGTACAGGGTCTTGGTCAGGAAGTGGCCGACCACGAGGCGAGCACGGTTGTGCATCCAGCCCTCGCGCCGCAATTGCCGCATCCCGGCGTCGACCAGGGGAAGCCCGGTGCGGCCGTCCCGCCAAGCCTGCAGCTGCTCGGGATCTTCTCGCCAGCGGTCGCCGCGGCTGCGGTAGTCCTCGCGCGTGGCGTCGGGACGGCCGGCCAGCACCTGGGCGTGGAAGTCCCGCCAGGCCACCTGCCGGACGAACGCCGGTGCCCGGCCGGCGCGGGACACCAGCTCGACGGGCGAGACGCAGCCGAAGTGCAGGTAGGGCGACAGCCGGCTGGTCAGGTCGCCTGCCAGATCGTCGTGGTGGTCGGCGTACCGGCCGGCGTCGCGCCGCAGCCACGCGGCCATCCGGGCCCGGCCCTCCGTCTCTCCTCCGCGCGCCAGCTCCGGCGACGGATCGCCGCGACACAGGTCCGCGGGCCGCGGCAACCGCCCCGGATCGAGTCGCGGCTGGACGATAGCCCGCGGCGCCCGCTGCACCGCACGGTGCTCGTGAGCCGACCACCGCCGGTAGTAGGCGCCGAACACCGCCATGTAGTCGCCGCCGCCGGACGGCCGCAGCTCGCCGGGAGGGACGACGAACAGCGCGTCGTCGTGGACGACGACCTCGACCCCTGGATCGTGCTGGGCTCGCCGGAGCCAGTC
>CAXTNQ010000105.1:0-450 GCA_964245745.1 uncultured Jatrophihabitantaceae bacterium | reverse complement strand
GCGCGAAGCCGCTGACGTCGCCGGCCAGGTGGACGGCGTCGGCGTGAACCTCGCGGGCGACGCGCGCCACCTCCGCGGCGCCGTGCCCACGCCGCGTCACGAGCCGGCCGCCCCGCGACCGCAGCGAGGCGTCGAGGTCGGTCAGGCTGTCGACCAGGAAGGCGGCGCGGTTCGGGGACTGGAACGAAGCCGGAAGATCACGGTCGACGACGAACAGCGGCACGACTTCGTCGTGCTCGTGCAGGGCGGCATGCAAGGTCGGGTTGTCGTGCACGCGCAGGTCTCGGGTGAAGAGCACGACGCCGACACTCACCCGATCAGCATGCCCAGTCGGCGTACGGACGACGCCTCGCTCCGCTGCTGACGGCTGTGCCGTCTTACAAGGTCGCCCAGTCGCGGCTCTTGCCGCGAACTCGCGCTCGCGCGCGAGACGGGCGGCTAGGGTCGCAG
>CAXTNQ010000104.1:0-9845 GCA_964245745.1 uncultured Jatrophihabitantaceae bacterium | reverse complement strand
GATCTACACCGACGTCGACGGCGTCTATACCGCCGACCCGCGCATCGTGCCGAACGCGCGACAACTCAAGACCCTGACCTACGAGGAAATGCTCGAGTTGGCCGCCTGCGGCGCCAAGATCTTGCATCTGCGCGCGGTGGAGTACGGCCGCCGGTACGGCGTGCCCATCCACGTCCGCTCGTCGTTCTCGAACAGGCCCGGCACCACGGTGACCGGCTCGATGGAGGATCTGCCCGTGGAACAGGCCATCATCAGCGGCGTCGCCCACGACCGCAGCGAGGCCAAGATCACTGTGGTCGGGGTGCCCGACAAGCCGGGCGAGGCGGCCACCATCTTCCGTGAGCTGGCCGCCGCGGAGATCAACATCGACATGATCGTCCAGAACGTGTCGACCGGCGGTACGGGGCGCACCGATGTCTCGTTCACCCTGCCGGCGTCCGACGGCGCTTCCGCGTTGCAGGCCCTGCGCCGCGTACAGCCCGCCGTCGGCTTCGAGAACCTGCTCTACGACGACCACATCGGCAAGCTGTCCCTGGTGGGAGCGGGCATGCGCTCGCACCCGGGTGTGTCGGCGACGTTCTTCGCCGCGCTGGCCGAGGCTGGGGTTAACGTCGAGATGATCTCCACGTCGGAGATCCGGATCTCCGTGGTGTGCCGGGACACCGACCTCGACGCGGCCGTGCGCGCCGTCCACGACTCGTTCGAGCTGGGCTCCACCGAGGAGCAGGCCGTCGTCTACGGGGGATCCGGACGATGAGAGTCGGCGTCGTTGGTGCGACCGGCCAGGTGGGCGGCGTCGTTCGGCAGATCCTGGCGTCGCGCGACTTCCCGGTGGACGAAATGCGGTACTTTGCCTCGGCCCGCTCGGCCGGCACTCGGTTGCCGTGGGACGGGGTCGACGTCGTGGTCGAGGACGCCGCGGTGGCCAACCCGTCCGGGCTCGACGTGGCGATCTTCTCGGCCGGTGCGGCGTCCTCGCGCGTGCTGGCCCCGCGCTTCGCAGCGGCGGGCGTCACGGTGATTGACAACTCGTCGGCCTGGCGAATGGATCCCGACGTCCCGCTCGTCGTCACCGAGGTCAATCCGGACGAGGCCCGCCGCGCGCCGAAGGGCATCATCGCCAATCCGAACTGCACGACCATGGCCGGCATGCCGGTGCTCGCCCCGTTGCACCGGGAGGCCGGGCTGGTGCGTCTCGTCGTGTCGACGTACCAGGCGGTGTCGGGCAGCGGCCTCGCCGGCGTCGATGAGCTCGACAAGCAGATCGCGGCCGTGGGTTCGTCCGCGGCGGCGCTCACGCGCGACGGCGAGGCCGTGACGTTCCCGGCGCCCACCGTGTTCGCGCGCCCTGTTGCGTTCAACGTGCTGCCGCTCGCCGGGTCGGTCGTCGACGACGGCTCGTTCGAGACGAACGAGGAGCAGAAGCTGCGCGACGAATCGCGCAAGATCCTGGGCATCCCTTCGCTGCTCGTGTCGGGCACGTGCGTGCGGGTGCCGGTCTTCACCGGGCATTCGCTCTCGATCAACGCCGAGTTCGCCCGGCCGTTGTCGGTGGCCCGGGCCCGGACCCTGCTGGCGGACGCGCCCGGCGTGACGCTCGTCGACGTGCCGACGCCCCTGCAGGCCGCGGGCACCGACCCGAGCTATGTCGGCCGGCTGCGCCAGGACCCCGGGGTGCCCGACGGGCGCGGACTCGCCCTGTTCGTCAGCAACGACAACCTGCGCAAGGGCGCGGCCCTCAACGCCGTCCAGATCGCCGAGCTACTCGTCTAGCGTTCCCTACCCAGATCGTGGACGCACATGGCGACCGGTTCGCCACGAACGTCCACGACTTGCGGCGGGAGGCCGGTTGTGGATGACGGGCCGCCGCCTGGTCGAGCTTCGGCCAGGATGGCCCTGTGCACGACCGCTCGTGGAGGGCTGTCGCCGCGCACCAACACGGGGTGGTTGCGCGACGACAGCTCGGCCGCTCACCCCGCACCGTCACGTCGATGGCCGAGCGAGGCGACCTGGTCCGACTGGCGAGCGGTGTGTACCTCGTGGCCGGCGCGCCGCTGACCTTCCGGGCGCGGCTCTGGGCCGCAATCCTGGCGACCGGCGGCACTCTCGGCTTCGCGACGGCGGCGTACCTGTGGGGCGTCACCGACGCTGCTGCCGACCAGGTGCACGTGTGCGTGCCGCCGGGCCGTCGTCCGCGTCCACCCGAGTGGGTGCGGATCCACCGCGTTCTCGTTCCAGCGTCAGTGCGGCACACGCGGGCGGGACTGCCGGCGACCTCGCGAGCCTGGACGGTTCTCGACCACGTCGGCACCTTGTCCGTCCGCGAGGCGACGACAATCTTCGACCGTGCCGTCCAGCGTGAGTGGATTTGCGCAGACGACCTGACCGTCCGCCTGCGCAGCTATCCGAACCGGTCCGGCAACCTCAACCTGCGCCACCTGGCCACCCTGGTCGGAGATGGCGCCGCGGCGGAGTCCGAGCGCCGCCTGCACCGACTGCTGCGCCGGAGCGGCATTCGCGGCTGGCAGGCGAACTACGAGGTCTGGCAGGACGGATACCTCGTCGCCGTCGTAGATGTTGCGCTGGTCGAGGCGGCCGTCGCCATCGAGGTCGACGGTCAGGCCCACCATGTGGACGTCGAGCGGTTCCGACGAGACCGCCATCGGCAGAACGCGCTGGTCGGCCTGGGCTGGACGGTGCTGCGGTTCACCTGGGCCGACCTGACGCACCGCCCTGGCTACGTCGTGGCCACCGTCCGTCGCCAACTCGATCAGGCGCACGGGGTTACCGCGTGACCGCGCAGATCGTGGACGAAAGCGGTGCGCAGGTCGCCAATTCTGTCCATGACTTGGGCGAGAACTAGGAGGCGGGGGGGTTCCAGTCGTTGAGCTCTAGCTCGCGCAGCACCCGTCGGCTGCGATTGCGCGGCAGGTGCTCGATGTACAGGACGCCCGCCAGGTGCTCGGTCTCGTGGATCAGGCATCGCGCGAAGAAGCCCGTACCGGTTACCTCGACGGGTGCTCCGGTGCGATCGACCCCGCGCACGGTGACGGTCGAGGGCCGACCCAACTCGTGGAAGGGGCCCGGCACCGAGAGGCAGCCCTCGTCACCGAGATCCTCCGGCCCGGACGTCGAGACGATCACCGGATTGACCACGTGGCCGACGTGGCGCTCGCCGGCTGCGTCGGTGCAGTCGTACACGAACACCGCGCGGCTGACGTCGATCTGCGGGGCGGCCAACCCGACGCCGTTCGCCGCGTACATCGAGGCGAACATGTCGTCGATCAGTCCAGCGAGCTCGGCGTCGAACGCCGTGACCGGCGCGGCTGGCGTCGCCAATACGGGATCGCCGACCACCGTGATCTTGCGGGCGGTACCAGGCACGGGCACCGATTGTAGGGCGACGAAGGCCCCTGGCTGGCCGCGAGTCGGGGTGGCGGGATTCGAACCCACGGCCTCTTCGTCCCGAACGAAGCGCGCTACCAAGCTGCGCCACACCCCGCTGCCCGCCGGGCGGGCAACCGCGCCAGCATAGCCGAGGCCGCCGACGACTCCGAACCGCTTAGCGGCTGACCAGGGTCAGCAAAGACGCCTCGGGCCGGCAGGCGAAGCGGATGGGCGCGTACGGGCTGGTGCCGAGCCCGGCGCACACGTGAAACCACATCCGGTCGTCCCAGCGGTGCAGCCATCGGGCGCGATGTACGTCGATGCCGCAGTTCGTCACCACGGCCGGCCCGAACGGCACGCGCACCTGCCCGCCGTGCGTGTGCCCGGCCAGCACCAGGTCGTAGCCGTCGGCGGCGAACGCGTCGAGCAGCCACGGTTCCGGGGAGTGCGTCACGCCGATGCGGACGGCGGCGTCCGGCTCCGCGGTTCCGGCGATCCGCCCGTAGCGGGCGCGTCGCAGGTGCGGGTCATCCGTCCCCGCCATGGCCACCTCCACCGAGGCCACCTTGACCGTCGCGCGCACGTGCGTCAGATCGAGCCACCCGGCACTGGCCATCGCGGACGCCAATTCCGCCCACGGCAGCCGCGGGCCCAGCACCCGCTCGCGGTCCGGCAGGAAGTACTTGTGGGGGCTCTTGAGCGTCGGCGCGTAGTAGTCGTTGTTGCCAGGGACGAAGACGCCGGGGAACTCGAACAGCGGCTCGAACATGGCCATGATCGCCGGCACCGCGAACCGGTGGGCCAGGGTGTCGCCGGTGTTGACGACGAGGTCCGGCCGTAGCTGGGCGAGGTCGCGGACCCACGCCTGCTTGCGTCGCTGGCCCGGCGTGACGTGCAGGTCCGAGACGTGCAGCACGCGCAGCGGCGCACTGCCCGGCTCGAGCACCGGGACGTCGAACTGACGCAGCGTGAACGCGTTGCGCTCGATCAGCGTGCCGTAGCCGACAGCCGCCATGCCCGTAGCGGCCGTCGCGACGGCGGCGCGGATCAGGCGGGACATGGTCACGAGGGTACGGGCCGGCGGCGTCGGCCCCGTGGTGTAGCGCAGTACGGTCAGACGGTGCCCGAGCTCAAAGCCCGCCTGCAACGCGACCTGAACACGGCCATGAAGTCCCGCGACGAGCTGACCACGGCCACGCTACGGATGGCGCTCACCGCGATCACCACCGAAGAGGTCGCCGGTCGGACGGCCCGCCAGCTCTCCGACGACGAGGTGGTGCGCGTACTCGGCCGCGAGGCCAAGAAGCGGCGCGAGGCGGCCGAGGCCTTCGACGCCGCCGGCCGGGACGAGCTGGCGACCCGCGAACGGTCCGAGGGCGACGTGCTCGACCGCTACCTGCCGACGCCGCTCGACGACACCGCGCTGGCGGACCTGGTGCGCGCGGCAGTGGCGGAGGCGGGAGTCAGTGACGTCCGGCAGATGGGCGCGGTCATGCGGGTGGTCACGCCGCGGGTGGCCGGACGGGCCGACGGGCGCCGGGTCAGCGACGAGGTGCGTCGGCAGCTGAGCGCTACGACCTAGTCGTGTCTCACAAGTCGCCGGTCGCAGCTATCGCCGCGAACTCGCGCTCACGCGCGAGGAGGGCGACTAGCTCTAGCGGATTGGCCGGCGACGCCGAGACGGCGTGGGCGATGCCGGAGCGGGAGCTGGTGCCGGGTTGCCTGGTGCGGCCGAAGGCGACGCGGGGTTGGGTGAAGGCTTGGCGGCCGGCGGTGGCGGAGGCTGGTAGATGAGCACCGAGGTGGTGTTGGTCTGGCAAATCGTCACGGTGTCGCCGGGCGCGGCCACCGGCGGCTGCTGATAGCCAACCGCGAATGCCGGGATATTGCCGCTGCTTCCGCAGTACGGCTTGTTCGCGTACAGGTTCACCTTGTATCCCTGGGCGGTCAGGGTCGCGGTAGCTTCCGCAACGTCCTTCCCGACGACGTTTGGCACCTGCTGTCCGCCGGGCACGTCCGACACGTCGGGCCAGGACCAGTGCGGGACCGGAAGGTTCGGCGTCAGCACCTTCGCCCAGATGTTCGCGGCGTACACGCCGAAGACCGTCTGCCCTGGTGTCGTGTCCGGCAGGTCGGTCAGCGGTTTGGACGACGAGTTGAGATTGACCAACGCGGTGGTTGCGGTGAGGCGCGGGGTCAGCCCGACGAACCACAGCGACGACGCGCCGACCTCTTTGTTGTTGACCACGCCGTTGTTGGTGCCGGTCTTACCGGCGATCTCCGAGCCGCCCTGCGCGTAGTACGAGCTGAAGGCGGCCGTCGCGGTGCCGCCGAACTGGGCACCCGTGGTGTCCGGGGTGAGCAGGGTGCGGGCCTCGCGGGCGACGTAGGTGGAGAGCTTTCGGCTGCAGGCCGCCCGCTTGGGATCGATCTGCTGGCCGCTCGCGTCGGTGATCGAGCGCACGGGGGCCGGCGGGCAGAACACCCCGTCGTTGGCCACGGCCGCGTACGCGCCGGTGAGCTCCAGTGGACTGGTCTCGGTCTGGCCGAGGGTGAAGGTGGCCTGCCGCTGCGCCTCGATGATCTGCGCTTTGGTTTGCGTCCCCGACACGACGTCGTTCAGCGAGTTCATGCCCAGGTCGAGCGCGGTCTGTACCGGAGCGGTCAGGTCGCAGTTGTTGAAGAACTCGTCCTCGAGGGCGACGAAGTAGGTGTTGGACGACTTGGCGATGGCCGAAGCCAGGGTCTCGTTGCGTCCATAGGACTGGCCCTCGCTGTTCTGCGCCAGGTAGCTGGCCCCGCTGCAATAGCGCGTCTTGTACTTCTCGAACCTCGATGCGGCATCGTTGTTGGCCAGCGTGAGCGTGGACGGCGCACCGGCGTTGAGCGCGGCCAGCATGGTGAACAGCTTGTAGGTCGACGCGCTGCCGGTTGTCGGGGCGGTGAACACCGGCAGCACGGTGTGCGTGGTGTCGCTGGCCGACAACGGGTTGCCGTACTGCTTGCTGGTGGCGAAGGCCAGCACGTCGCCGGTGGTGGGATCGACCTGCGGCATGATCGCCGTGGTCGACGAGTTGGCCGGCATCTGATGCGCCAGGCCGTCCTGGGTGGCGTTCTGCAGCTTGGGGTCGAGCGTCGTGACGATCGACAGGCCGCCGTTGCTCAGCTGGCTGTCGCTGATCGCCTTGACCGTGTCGGTCAACCACGTCGAGACGTAGTCGCAGAAGAAGGCGACGTTGTGCAGATCCGGGTTGGAGTTGGGGCAGCCGGAGTTCTGTAGCTGCACCTTGGTCGTGGCCAGACGGATCGGTTGGGCCTTGGCGGCCTGACCCTGCGCCGGCGTGATGTAGTTCTGGTCGACGAGGTTGTCGATCACGAGGTTGCGCCGGGCTTGGGATTCCTTGCGGTTGGTGAACGGGTCGTACTCACTCGGCGCGCGCAGCAGTCCGACGAGCGTCGCCGACTCGGCCAGCGTGAGGTCCTTGGCAGGCTTACCGAAGTAAGTCTGGGCGGCCGTCTGGATGCCGTACGCGTTCTCGCCGAAGAAGGCGATGTTCAGGTAGTTCTCGAGGATCTGCTTCTTGGGCTCGCGCTTCTCGATGGCGATGGCGCACTGCGCGTCCTCGATCTTGCGGTTGATCGTCTGCTCGACGGCCGCCGCCTGCGCCGTCGGGTTGTTCAGTGCCTGGTAGTAGCGCTCCTGCTTGACGTACTGCATGGTGAGCGTCGAGCCGCCCTGGGTGTCACCGCTGGACGTCTGCAGGGCCGAGCGCAGCAAACCGCGCATGTCGACGCCCTGGTGCTCGTAGAACCGGCGATCCTCGGTGGAGATGAGCGCCTGCTGCAGGATCATCGGCATCTGTGCGAGCGGAACGGGTTGGCGGTTCTGCTGGAAGATCGTCGCGATCACCGTCTTGCCGTCGCGCGCGTACATCGTGGTCTTGAGCGGCGGTGCCGTTTCGGTCAGGTTGCACGGCTGGTCGAGGAACTTCGCGGAGTAGTGCTTGCCGACCAGGCCCATCCCGCCGACGTAGGGCAGCAGGAGCGCGGCGAACAGCAAGCTGACCACGAGGAGAATGCCGAAGAGCTTGGCGAGGGTGACGGCGGGAGGCGGACCAGATCGTGCCACGGGGGGTCAGCCTACGTGAGCCGGCTCAGTTGGCCCTGCTAGCTGGCCGCGAGCAGCTCCCCGACCCGACGCAGGCCGGCCAGGTCGTGGACGTCGGTGGGCAAGGAACGCACCGTCGCCACTGGGACGTTCGGGTGGGCCGCCGCGAACCGGCGGGCCATCCGCTGGTCGTTCTCGGCGAGCACGGCCAGTTCGGTGTGCACGCGCAGCGCTGCCTCGGCCAGGTCTCGGGCCGGCGTGGCGGCTTCGGCGGCCAGCCGATCGGCAGCGTCCTCCGCCCGCACGGCGGTGAGCGGCGCGACCCCCTTCGGGGCCGGCGCGACGGTGTGCACCCGGTTGACCACCACGCCGGCCAGGGGCATGTGCTCGTCCGAGAGCCGGTCGACGAAGTACGACGCCTCGCGCAGCGCATCCGGTTCCGGGGCGGCCACGACGACGAACGCCGTCCCGGGCGCCTTGAGCAGCTGGTAGGTCTGCTCGGCACGCTGCCGGAACCCGCCGAACATGGTCTCGAGCGCACTGACCATGGACGACACGTCGCCGAGCAGTTCCCCACCGAGGACGCGCGAGGCCATTCGGGACGCCACCGAGAACCCCGTGGTCACGACCTTCAGGTACGCCCGGCCGCCGGCTCGCGCCGGCACGGTCAGCAAGCGGATCATGCGGCCGTCCAGGAACCGGCCCAGCCGCTGCGGCGCGTCGAGGAAGTCGAGCGCGGACCGGGACGGCGGCGTGTCGACCACGATCAGGTCCCAGGTCTGCTCCTCGGCCAGTTGGGAGAGTTTCTCCATCGCCATGTACTCCTGAGTTCCCGCGAACGAGGAGGACAGGGCTTGGTAGAAGGGGTTGGTGAAGATCTGCTCGGCACGATCGGGCGTGGTGTGAGCGGACACGAAGTCGTCGAACGTCCGCTTCATGTCGAGCATCATCGCGGACAGGTCGCCCTTGGCGTCCGCGACCGGACGCGGGGTGTTGTCCAGCTCGGACAGCCCCATCGACTGCGCGAGCCGACGGGCCGGATCGATGGTCAGGACGACGGTGCGTCGTCCCGCCTCCGCCGCACGCAGCGCCATTGCGGCAGCGGTGGTCGTCTTGCCGACGCCTCCGCTGCCGCAGGTGACGACTATGCGGACATTCTCATCGGCGACGAGCGCGTCGATGTCGAGAGCGACGGTCATGGGACGAGGTACCCGGCCAGCTCGTTGAGTTCGCCCCGGTCGATAGGCGGCGTGAGATCCGGCAGCTCGACGCGCGGCGCGTCGATGGCGTCGAGCAGCGCCGCGTTCTGGACCTGCAGCCGCTGCCGGTGGGCGTAGTCGGACATCTGCCGGGCGAGCGCGGGGGCGAAGTCCGGGTCGACGCCGGCCTCGGCCAGTCCGGTGCGCAGCGCCGTGCGGTCGACGGTGCCGCGGTTGCTGAGCTGGCCGGGCGCGACCAGGGTCGGCCGTACCCGGTTGACCACGATCGCCCCGAGCCGGAAGCCGGCCTTGACCAGATCCGCGCTCGCGTCGAGCGTCTCCTGCACCGGCATCTCCTCGAGCAGGGTCACGATGTGGACCGCGGTGCGCGGGCCGTGCAGCAGTTCCATCACCCCGACGCTCTGCCGGTTGATCGGACCGGCCTTGGTCAGGTTGGCCACCTCGGTCGTGGTGTCGAGGAACGTTCGGATCCGCCCCGTCGGCGGCGCGTCGAGCACCACCGCGTCGTAGGCAGGACGGCCGTCCGCCCGCCCGCGGGTCGCGGCCTCCTTGACCTTGCCCGTGAGCAGGACGTCGCGCAGGCCCGGCGCCAACGTGGTCACGAAGTCGATGGCGCCCATGCGGCGCAGGATCCGGCCGGAACGCTTGAGGTTGTAGAACAGCTCGAGGTATTCGAGCAGCGCCTGCTCCGGGTCGATGGCCAGCCCGAACACCTCGCCGCCGTCCACGCCGGCGATGCGCTGTTCGGTGTAGGGCAGCGCAGGGACGTCGAACAGGGGCGCGAGCGCCTGACGTCCCTCGACCTCGACGAGCAGGACGCGATCGCCGCGGCGGCCCAGGCCGAGCGCGAGGGCGGCGGCCACCGTCGTCTTTCCGGTGCCGCCCTTTCCGGTGACGACGTGCAGGATCGCCTCGGTCGGCACGCCCACCGGGTCGTCGGCGGCGGCACGGGACGGGGCGGCCATCAGGCCACAGTAGGCCGGACGTCGGTGTCTACAGTTCGGGACGTGACGAGCGCCGCCGGCCCCGTGGCCCGGCTGCGCGCGCTCGGCGTGGAGCTGCCGGCCGTGGCGGCGCCCCCGGGCCCCGTCGGGGCCCGGGGGGGGCGCCGGGGGCGGGGGGTAACCGGC
>CAXTNQ010000103.1:3037-9962 GCA_964245745.1 uncultured Jatrophihabitantaceae bacterium | reverse complement strand
CGCGTCACCGCCGTCTCCGGCGCGGCGGCGCCGCCGCCGCCGGCGGCGAGTACCTGCGTCATCGGCCGGTTCTGCGGCCGCCTCGGCTTCGTCGGCTGCGCCCTCCTCGGGCTCGGTCTCGGCCTCGTCCTCGGCGGCACCGGTCTCGTCCGCAAACCGTCCCCGCCCGCGCCGACCGCGCCGCCGACGACGACGGGCGCCGGTAGCCTCTTCCGCCGCCGCCTCACGGACCTCGTCCGGCTCCTCGACCTGCTCCTCAGCTGTGTCGGGCGACGTGCCGGATTCCGTGGGCTGCGCAGGGTCCCTGTGCGCGCTCGATTCCGCCGGCTCGACCGACGGCTCGGCGGCTGCAGCCGGCGTCCGGCGGCGGCGGCGAGTTGTGATCGGTTCGGCGGGGCTTTCCGCCGGCGCGACGAAGACGACGGCGGGCGGCGCCGAAGCGGTCGACGCTGTCGCGGTCACGGCGGCGGGTACGTCGTCGGGTGGCCCGGCCGCGGCTGCCTTGCGTGGTGCGCGCTTGCGCGGACGGGTCGGGCCTTCGGCGTCCTGCGCCGGCGCGAGTGCTTCGGACGACTCGGCCGGGGTGGGCGCCGCCACCTGATCAGCGGCGCTCGATTCGGCCGTCGTGCGGCGCCGGCGAGCAGGTCGAGGCGGCGTGGGAGGCGCGTCGGCGTCGGCTAGTACGGCCTTACGGGCCCGGCGGCGTGGCGCAGGCGTCGCGATGTCAGCCGGGGCGGCGGGGTCAGCCGGTGTCGTGGTATCGGTCGGTGTTGCGGTGTCGGTGGGGTTCTCGGGTTCGAGCATGCGCTCGGATCACTCCATTCGGCCTCCGGGCGCGGCAACGCGTCGGTGCGCTACCGCGGCCGCACGAAGGCGGTTCGGCGGGGCTTCGGTACGAAGCGCCCGCAAAGTCTGCGGTCGGGACGCCCTGGCGAGCCTCCCGAGGTCGGGCTACGGCGACGGCTGGGCCACTCGGTCTGGGGCGAAGGGATCGCCGACCAGACCGTCGTCGCCGAGCGGCCCCTGCGCCAGCCGCAACACCGGGTAGGCACCCGGTGCCGGGTCGAGGGCGAGACCGCCGACGGACCGCAGAGCGGCCAGGACGTCGTCGGGCCGAACGGCAGGCGACACCTGTCGGACGACCATGTCCATTGTCGCACGCGCGACGCCAGAATGCCGGTCGAACGCCCGCACGTCGGCGCGGATGAGGGCGCCTCGGACGTCCACGACCCGCCGTCCGTCTCTCGTCACCCGCTCGACCAACAACTCGGGGGCGGCCAGGACCGCGTCGATGGCCCGCCGCACATCGTCCGGGACGAGGCCGGCGAACTCCACCCGCCACAGCGAGGCGACGATTCGGTCGGCCAGCGAGCCGGCGGCGGCCTCCACGCCACTCAGGACGTCCAGCCCGTCCGGGAGGGCGGCGTCGAGTGCGGCCACGAGGTCGTCCACCGCCACCCGTCGCACAAGGCCGATCTCGAGGTACTCCGCCTCGGTGGCCGTCCCGGTCGGAGCCGCCCCCACGTAGGAGATCTTCGGATGCGGCGTGAAGCCGGCCGAATAGGCCATCGGCACCTGCGCGCGACGCAGCGCCCGTTCGAACGCACGGGCGAAGTCGCGGTGCGACGCAAATCGGAGCCGGCCGCGCTTGGCGTAGCGCAACCGCACACGTTGCACGACCGGTGCGGCGGGCGGTCCTTGCGGTACGCGGCGACTCACGCGTCGATGGTGCCAAACCGGAAAGTGCAGGCGACGCGTGCAGGACGGTGGCGTGCCGGGCGAGGTCGAGGAACTTGCCACGAAGACCTCGGTCCCCACAACACCGTCTTCCGCGGTGACCGCGCGATCGCGATCGTCGACAGGGGCGCCGATCTGGTTCGCGGAGCTACGCGCAACGGACTGCGCGGTGTTGGCCCCCGGGGCGCCAGACGTGCACACTCGGCGCTGGAAAGGTCGAGGGAGCCGGATGACCGAAGCGAACACGGTGGTGGTTTCCCGACGGCCAGTGGGCCGGGCACGAGCCGGTCAAGATCTCGGCTTACTCGTGGTGTCCTTCGGTGTCACCGTCGTGGTGACACGGCTCTACCTCATGCTGTCCGGCTATCCACAAGTCGGCGGCGGGACGTATCACATCGCGCACGCGTTGTGGGGCGGCCTGCTGCTGATCGTTGGATCGATGCTGCCGCTGCTGTGGGGCAATCGCTGGGCGCTGACCCTGGCCGCCCTGTGCTCCGGGGTGGGAGTGGGGTTGTTCATCGATGAGGTCGGCAAGTACATCACCACCGCGAACAACTACTTCTTTCCGCTGGCCGCGCCCATCATCTACCTCGCGTTCTTGGCGGTCTTGGCCGTCGCGCGGTGGGCGAGCCAGGCGCGACGGCAGGACGCTCGAGCACAGACCTATGTGGTGCTGGAGCAGCTGACCGACACGGCGGACGGCGCGGTTACGGACCGGGTCCGCCGCGATCTGCTCGCGCGGCTGGAGGCTATCGAGGCGGCCGAGGACCGGCCTGACCTCGCTGAGCTCGCGGCACGGCTTCGGCCCTACGTCGACGGTCTTGCGCCGAGCCGGGCCGAACAGCCGGTGTCGTGGCGCCGGCTGGCGGTCCTCGAGCGGCGACTGCTGCCCAAGCCGGTCCTGCGCGTTCTGCTCGTCATCGGCTCGTTCGTGGTCGGGACATTCTCGATGATCGGACTTGTCATCATTTTGGCGCTGACGTCGAGCGACCCGAACGTCACGATTGTCATCGACGACAAGACGGTGCCGAAGGGCAGCCATCCGCCCGCGTTGTGGGCGGCGGCTGCGGGCGAAACCGTCGTTGGTGTCCTCTTGCTGTCTGCGGCCGTCTTGCTGGCCCTACGTCGGGATCGGCTTGGAACGGCCGCGTTACGGCTGGGCGTGCTGATCGGCTTGGCGGCGGTCAATGTCGTGCTCGGCTATGTCAGCGCGGAACTGGTCGTGATCGTCGCGTTGCTAGAACTGATCGGTTTGGGACTGTGCGTCCGCTTTCGCCAGCGATTCTTGGGTGGCCGCCCGGCGACCCCGGCCCTACGCTCGCCTCCCCACCCGCTGGCTGCGACCGCGTGATCAAGCCCTCCAGGGTCCATCCACGACGCCATCGTGTCGGGGTCACGAAGCTGGGTATCGCCGGTGCCGATGTCACTTCTCCCGTGCCCTGGCGCAGCTGGCGAGGACCTCCGCGGCGACGAGCAAACTACCGGCGGAGGTCCGCCGCTCGCGGCCGGAGCGGAAGCAACGAGCGCCCGGTGGGGCCGACCTGGATGTCCGTGCCCATCGTCGTGCACACGCCGCAGTCGAAGCACGGCGTCCACCGGCAGTCGTCCTGCTCGAACTCCGCGAGCGCATCCTGCCAGTCGTCCCACAGCCACTGCTTGTCCAGCCCTGAGTCGAGGTGGTCCCAGGGCAATACCTCGTCGGCGTCGCGCTCGCGGGTCGTGTACCAGGCCACGTCGATCCCCGAGCCGTGCGCGGCGCGCATCCAGCGCTCGAAGGAGAAGTGTTCGCTCCAGCCGTCGAACCGGCCGCCGTCGCGCCACACCTTTTCGATCACGGCCCCGACCCGGCGGTCGCCTCGCGAGAGCAGCCCTTCGACGAGCGACGGTTCGCCATCGTGGTAACGCAGGCCGACGTTGCGGCCGAGCGTGCGGTCGGCGTTGATCGCCGCGCGTAAGGTGCGGAGTCGGCCGTCGACCGTCTCGGGCGACGCCTGCGCCGCCCACTGGAACGGGGTGTGCGGCTTGGGCACGAATCCCCCGATCGAGACCGTGCATCGGATGTCGTTGCGACCCGTCGCCTCCCGACCGGCGCGCACCACATCGTGGGCCATGGCGGCGATCTCGAGGACGTCGTCGTCGGTCTCGGTCGGCAGGCCGCACATGAAGTAGAGCTTCACCTGACGCCACCCTTGGGTGTAGGCCGCGGTGACGGTCCGGATGAGATCGTCTTTGCTCACCATCTTGTTGATCACACGACGCAGCCGCTCCGACCCGCCCTCGGGCGCGAAGGTCAGCCCGGACCGCCGGCCGTTGCGGCTGAACTCGTTGGCCAGGTCGATGTTGAACGCATCGACACGTGTCGACGGCAACGAGAGCGACACCCGCTCCTCGGCGTAGCGGTCGGCCAGTTGCTTGGCCAGCGGGCCGATCTCGGAGTGGTCGGCACTGGACAGCGACAGCAGGCCCACCTCCTCGAATCCGGTGGCCGCGAGGCCGGCCTCCACCATCCGCCCGATGCCGTCGATTGACCGCTCCCGTACTGGACGGGTGATCATGCCGGCTTGGCAGAACCGACACCCGCGCGTGCAGCCGCGGAAGATTTCGACGCTCATCCGCTCGTGCACGGATTCGGCCAGCGGGACGAGCGGCGTCTTCGGGTAGGGCCAGTCGTCGAGGTCGAGCACGGTGTGTTTGCTGACCCGCTCCGGGACGCCGGCGCGGTTCGGCACCACCGCGGCCAGCCGTCCGTCCGACGTGTAGGACACGTCGTAGAACCGTGGGACGTACACCGCGCCCGTGCGCGCAAGCGACTCGAGCAGCCCGTTGCGTCCGCCGGGACGTCCGGCGACCTTCCAGTCGCGTACCAGGTCGGTGATCACGCCGACGATCTGCTCTCCGTCGCCCAACACCGCCGCGTCAAGGAATTCGGCGATGGGCTCGGGGTTGAACGCGGCGTGGCCGCCCGCCACCACGACCGGATGCCGCTCGTCACGGTCGGCGGCGCGCAACGGGATGCCGGCCAGGTCCAATGCCGTCAGCAGGTTCGTGTAGCCGAGCTCGGTGGCGAAGCTGACCCCGAGTACGTCGAAGGCGCCGACCGGTCGGTGCGCGTCGACCGTGAACTGGCTGATGTCGTGCTCGCGCAGCAGCGCTTCGAGGTCAGGCCACACGGCATACGTGCGCTCGGCCAGCGCGTCCGGCCGTTCGTTGAGCACCTCGTACAGGATCTGGATGCCCTGGTTGGGTAGGCCGACCTCGTAGGCGTCCGGATACATGAGCGCCCAGCGGACGTCGACCGCGTCCCAGTCCTTGATCCGGGCGTTGCCCTCGCCGCCCACGTACTGGATGGGCTTGCTGACCCGGGGCAGCAGCGGCTCCAGGCGCGCGAACAACGACTCGACGGGCACGGCTCCCAGCGTAGGTGAGCTCTCAGGACGCCAGGTCAGGGAACCAGAGGGCAATCTCGCGGGTGGCTGACGTGACCGAGTCCGAGCCGTGGACGAGGTTCTGCTGGACGGGCAGCCCCCAGTCCCGGCCGAGGTCGCCCCGGATGGTGCCGGGCAGCGCGGACGTGGGATCCGTGGCCCCGGCCAACGCACGGAAGCCCTCCACGACCCGGTCGCCCTCGACGACGAGGGCCGCGACCGGCCCCGAGGACATGAAGTCGACGAGCGGCTGATAGAAGGGCTTGCCGACATGCTCGGCGTAGTGCTCGGACAGCAGGTCGACGGTCGGTACCCGTAGTTCGAGTGCGACTAAGCTGTATCCCTTGGCCTCCACGCGACGGATCACCTCGCCGACCAGCCCGCGTCGTACGCCGTCGGGCTTGACCAGAACCAGAGATCGCTCCGCCACGGCCGCAGCATAGTGAGGCCGTCGGCAGAGTAAGGACGTCGGCCGGACGAGGGACGGGCAGTCAGGACGACAGCATGCGAAGGCCACCTGGCGTGCCCGCGATCTCGTGTCGCAGGTTGAGCACGTACAACCACAACCCGATGAAGATGGCGGCGATCACGAAGAACGGACGGATCCAGAAGCCGACGGCCAGCAGCGGCACGTGCAAGAGGGAGGCGAACCCGATCCCCCACGGCCGGCGCAGAAACGCACTGGCCAGCACCAGGATCGCGGCGAACCCGAGCAGCAGCCCGGTCTTCACCCCGCCCAGGCCGCCCGGAGTCTGGGCGATGGCGCGCGGGACGAGCAAGACGCAGAACGCCTCGAGGCACAGGATCGCCGCCAGGCCTCGGCGGGTCGCCTTATCGGCCCAGGCGCGCCGCTCGTCGTCATCCTGCGGCGAATCATCCTGCGGCGAATCGTCCGGCGGCGAATCAGCGGGCAGCGGCCCGGGCGGTGGCTCGGCGTCGGGCGGTCGGCCGTCGGTCACGGGGCGGCGGCCAGCAGGGTGCGGGCCTCCCCCACCGTGATCACCGATCCGGTCACAAGTACGCCGGCCCCCGAGAGCACGCCGTCGGCGTCCTCCTCGGCGAGGCGGACCGCCGTCTCGAGCGCGTCGTCGAGCCGTCCTTCGACAGCGACCCGGTCCGCGCCGAAGACGTCGACCGCAAGTGCAGCCAGGTCATCGGCCGGTCGCGCTCGGCGCGACGAGTTCTGGGTGACCCCCAGTTCGTCGACGACGGGTTCGAGGACGTCGAGCATGCCGCGGGCGTCCTTGTCGTCGAGCACAGCAACGACGCCGACCAGCCTCCGGAAGTCGAACGCCTCGCCCACCGCGGCGACGGTCGCGGCCATGCCGTGCGGGTTGTGCGCGGCGTCGAGCAGGATGGTGGGAGCCGACCGAACGGCCTCGAGCCGACCGGGCGAGCGGACGGCGGCGAACGCGCTGCGCACGGTCTCGAGGTCCAGGGTGCCGCTTGCGGCCCCGGCCCCGAAGAACGCCTCGACCGCCGCCAGGGCCAGTACCGCGTTCTGCGCCTGGTGCGCGCCGTGCAGCGGCAGGAACACCTCGTCGTACTCGCCCCCCAGTCCCTGCAACCGCAGGAGCTGGCCGCCGACCGCGACCTGGCGGTCCAGAACGCCGAACTCGAGGCCTTCGCGCGCCACCGAAGCACCAATCTCGCCGGCTCGGCTCAGCAGCTCCGCGGCCGCGGCCGGCGGCTGGGCGGCGAGCACCGCGGTGGCGTCGGGCTTGATGATGCCGGCCTTCTCGTGGGCGATACTTCCGACGTCC
>CAXTNQ010000103.1:0-3027 GCA_964245745.1 uncultured Jatrophihabitantaceae bacterium | reverse complement strand
CGGTGTCACCTAGGAACTCGACGTGGTCGATGCCGATCGGGGTGATGACGGCGACCTCGGCGTCGATGACGTTCGTCGCGTCCCATTCGCCGCCCAGGCCGACCTCGACGACGGCCACGTCGACCGGAGCGTCAGCGAAGATCGCGAAGCCCATGGCGGTGATCACTTCGAAGAATGACAGCTGGCTGTCGAACTGCTTGTCGACGATGTCGAGGTACGGCGCGAGCTCGTCGTAGGCCTCGACGAATGTGCGGGAACTTACCGGCTGGCCGTCGAGCACAATGCGCTCGGTGATGTCGGACAGGTGCGGGCTGGTGAATCGGCCGGTACGCAGCCCGAACCCGCGCAACAGCTCGTCCACCATTCTCGCCGTGCTCGTCTTGCCATTCGTACCGGTGATGTGGATCGAGCGGTAGGCGCGCTGCGGGTCGCCCAGCAGCTCGACCAGGGCGGCGATCCGGTCGCGCGTGGGATCGATGTGGCCCTCGCCCCACCGGGACGTGATCAGCCGCTCGACCTCGCGGCGCCGGGCGGCGAGCCGGTCTGCTGCTTCGCGGTCAGGCACGGTTCAGCCTCCGTCGGGCAACGCGTCGAGGGCGGCCTGTATGCGCGCGATGTCGGCCTCGGCCCTGGCCAACCGCTCGCGGGCCTGGGCGACGACGGCTTCCGGCGCATTGGCGGTGAAGGCCGGGTTGGCCAGCTTGGCCGACGCCGCGTTCCACTCCTTTTGCGCGGCCGCCAGATCTTTTGCGTGACGCGTCCGCTCGGCGGAGACGTCGACGGCGCCCGACAGGTCGAGCTCGACGCGTACTCCGCTCGCCGTGCTGAACGCCGCGGTGGGCGCGAACCGCTCATCGGGGTCGTCCAGTCGCAGCAGTGACCGGATCTCCACTTCGCCGTCGTCGACGCCGGACAACCGCGCGGGCACGCGGCGCTTGGGCGGGACGCCCTGGTCCGATCGCACCCGCCGACCTTCGGTCACGACGTCCTGGATGCGCGCGACGGCCGCCTCGGCGCGCGCGTCGAGCCACCCCGAATGCGCGGTGGGCCACGACGCGATGACCACCGATTCGCCTCCGGTGAGAGCCGTCCACAGCTGCTCGGTCACGAAGGGCACGAGCGGATGCAGCAGACGCAGCAGGACGTCGAACACTTCGCCGAGTACCCGCCGGGTGGCCGCCGCCGAAGGACTGGCCAGGGACACCTTGGCCAACTCGACGTACCAGTCGCAGACCTCGTCCCAGGCGAAGTGGTAGAGGACGTCGCAGATGCGCGCGAACTCGTACCCGTCGTACAGGCGGTCGACCTCGCGGACGACGGACTGCAGGCGCGACAGGATCCACGCGTCGACCGCGGTGAGCTCCTCACGCGGTAGTTCACCGTCGACGGTCGCCCCGTTCATGATCGCGAATCGGGTCGCGTTCCAGAGCTTGGTCGTGAAGTTGCGCGAGGCGGCCACCCACTCCTCGCCGACCGGCACGTCCACGCCGGGATTGGCGTTGCGGGCAAAGGTGAAACGCACCGCATCGGCGCCGTAGGCGTCCATCCACACCAGCGGGTCGACGACGTTGCCGCGCGACTTGGACATCTTCTTGCCCGTTGCGTCGCGGATGAGGCCGGTCAACACGACCGTGCCGAAGGGTGGCACATCGTCCATGGCGTACAAGGCGAACATCATCATCCGCACGACCCAGAAGAAGATGATGTCGTAACCGGTGACGAGCACCGTCGTCGGATAGAACCGCTCGAGATCCGGCGTGTCGTCCGGCCACCCCAGGGTGGAGAACGGCCACAGGGCCGATGAGAACCACGTGTCGAGGACGTCGGGGTCCTGCGTCCACCCGTCCGGCGGGATCTCGTCCGGACCGAAGCAGGCGTCGTCGCCGTCCGGGGAATACCAGACCGGAATGCGATGGCCCCACCACAATTGGCGGCTGACGCACCAGTCGTGCATGTTGTCGACCCAGTCGAAATACCGGCTCGCCATGCTCGGTGGTTCGAACGCGACCCGGCCGTCGCGCACGGCGTCTCCCGCCGCCTTGGCCAATGACGCGACGCGGACGAACCACTGCAGCGACAGCCGGGGCTCGATCACCGTGTCGCACCGGCTGCAGTGTCCGACCGAGTGGACGTAGGGCCGGCGCTCGGCGACGATCCGGCCCTCTTCGCGCAGAGCGGCCACGATGCCGGCGCGGGCTTCGAGCCGGTCGAGCCCGAGGAACGGCCCCGGGACGGTGATCACGGCCCGCTCGTTCATCACCACGACGCTCGGCAGGTCGTGGCGGCGGCCGATCTCGAAGTCGTTCGGATCGTGGGCCGGCGTGACCTTGACGGCACCGGTGCCGAACATGGGATCGACGTGGTCGTCGGCCACGACGGGAATGCGCCGATTGGTCAGTGGCAAGGCCACCGTCCGGCCGACCAGGTGCGTGTAGCGCTCGTCGTCGGGATGGACGGCCACGGCCGTGTCACCGAGCATCGTCTCGGCCCGGGTCGTGGCCACCACGACCGAGTCCTCGCCGTCCCCGTACCGGATCGACACCAGCTCGCCGCTTTCGTCGGCGTGGTCGACCTCGATGTCGGAGAGCGCGGTCAGATCACGTGGACACCAATTGATGATCCGCTCCGCGCGGTAGATCAGATCAGCGTCGTACAACTGCTTGAAGATCGTCTGCACGGCGCGTGACAGACCGGCGTCGAGCGTAAACCGCTCCCGGGACCAGTCCACGCCCTCGCCGAGCCGCCGCATCTGGGCGAGGATCTTGCCGCCGTACTCCTCTTTCCACGCCCACGTCTTGGCTACGAATTCGTCGCGGGTGTAGTCGAATCGGCTCTTGCCCTCGGTCTCGGCCAGGTGGCGCTCGACCAGGTTCTGCACCGAGATGCTGGCGTGGTCCATGCCCGGCAGCCACAGCGTCTCGAAGCCGCGCATCCGTGCCCGGCGCACCAGGATGTCCATGAGGGTGTGCTCGAATGCGTGCCCGATGTGCAGGCTGCCGGTGACGTTGGGCGGCGGGATGACCAGAC
>CAXTNQ010000102.1:9184-10031 GCA_964245745.1 uncultured Jatrophihabitantaceae bacterium | reverse complement strand
GCGAGGATCGCAGGGCGGCAGGCACGGCGGCTGACGGTACCTCGCGTAGCTGGGGGCGCCGGCTGCGCTCTTCTGAACGGATCAGGCAGAGCGGCGCCGAGCCGCCGTCTTGGCCGGCGCCGCCTTACGCGCCGATCCCGTATCGGTGCGCGAGGTCGCCTTCGCAGCGGCCGTCTTCTTCGCGGCCGGCGTACTGCCGGCACGCTTGGCCGGCGCCTGCTTCGCGGCCGGGGACTTGCGCGCGGCGTTCTTGGCCGGGGCCTTCTTGGCGGCCGTGGCAGAAGGGGCGGCTTCTCCCCGGCTGCGCTTGGCGGCGTCGACGGATGCGCGCAACGCCGCCATCAGGTCGACAACGTTGCTGCTCGTCGGCTGCGGCTCGGGGGTCTCGGTGATCTCGCGGCCCTCGACCTTCGCGTCGATGACCTGCTGCAGGGCGACCCGGTACTCGTCGGTGTACTGGTCGGGCTCGAAGTCCCCGGACAGGCTCTCCACCAGCGACTCGGCCATCGCCTGCTCCTGCGGGCGCAGGTCGACCTTCTGGTCGAGGAACCCGAAGTCGGCCTCGCGCACCTCGTCCGGCCAGATCATCGTCTCCATGACGATCACCCCGTCCCGCACCCGCAGGGTGGCCAGCTGTTCGCGGTTGCGAATGGCCACCTTGACCAGGCCGACCCGTCCCGTCGATTCCAATGCCTCGCGCAGCAGCACGTAGGGCTTGACCGACTGAGCCTCGGGTTCGAGGTAGTAGCTACGCGCGAAGTAGATGGGATCGACCTGTTCGAGCGGGACGAACTGGAGCACGTCAACGACATGCGCGGTCGGCAGCGGCAGATCCGCGAAGTCCTCG
>CAXTNQ010000102.1:4921-9174 GCA_964245745.1 uncultured Jatrophihabitantaceae bacterium | reverse complement strand
GTGTAGCCCTTGGCGATATCGCCGTACGCGACCTCCGTGCCGTCGGCCTCGGCCACCCGCCGGTACCGGATCCGCGAGCCGTCCGTGCGGCGGACCTGATGGAAGCTGACGTCGCGCTCTTCGGTGGCGGTGTACATCTTTACCCCGATGCTGACCAGCCCGAAGGAGACCGCGCCCTTCCAGATCGATCGCATGGTCCCATCATGGACGGGTGCAGCCGATGCTGGCTAGCGCTGCCGAGCAGCTGCCGAAGGGGCCGGGCTGGCTCTATGAGTTCAAGTGGGACGGGGTGCGGGCGTTGCTGGAGATCCGTGACGGTCGGATGACCATCCGGAGCCGGCGGGGCAACGAAGTCACGGTGGCCTATCCCGAACTGGCCAGCCTCGCGCGTGGCATCGACGACGCGCTGGTCGACGGCGAGATCGTGGCCTTCGTGGACGGTCGGCCCTCGTTCGGCGCGCTGCAGACCCGCATGCACGTCCGCGGGCGCGCCGACGCCCGGCGGTTGGCCGGCGAGACACCGGTGACCTTCGTGGCCTTCGACGTGCTCCGGCTCTACGGCGTGGACGTGAGTGGACGCCCGCTCGACGAACGCCGCGCCACCCTGACCCGGCTGGCCGAAGACCGGCCGGCATGGACGGTCAGCCCGGCCTTCGAAGACGGCGACGCCACCGCGGCGACGGCCCGTGCGCACGGGCTGGAAGGTGTCGTGGCCAAACGCGCAACGAGCCGGTACCGCCCGGGCGTCCGTGGTCCCGACTGGATCAAGGTGCGCTTCCTGCGACGGCGCGAGTTCGTGGTGGTCGGCTGGGAGGCGGACGCCGCCCGGCCGGACGTCCTGAGCTCGCTGCTGCTCGGCTTCGCCGAGGACGGCGGCTGGGCGTTCGCCGGCAAGGTGGGCAGCGGCCTGTCGGGACCAGTGAGTGCCGCCCTGCAGCGCCGGCTGGTGTCGCGGTCGCAGAGTGTGCTGCGCGAGCTTCCCGCGCCCTCCCCGGGACGGACGATTACCTGGGTCGATCCCGACACGGTGGTCGACGTGACCTACAGCGAGTGGGCGCCCGACGGCCGCTTGCGCCAGCCGGTCTACGTCGGGCTGCGCAGCGACAAGGTGGCCGAGGAGGTGACCCGGGATGGCTGAGCGGGTCACCGTCCAGGTCGACGACCGCCGGCTGTCGCTGTCGAACCTCGACAAGGTGCTCTACCCCGCAACCGGATTCACCAAGGGCGAGGTGATCGAGTACTACACCCACGTCGCGCCGGTGCTCTTGCCCTACCTGGCCGATCGGCCGCTCACCGTCAAGCGCTACCCCAACGGCGTCGACGGATCGTTCTTCTTCGAGAAGAACGCCCCACGGGGTACGCCCGACTGGGTGCGCACCGTGTCGTTGCCCGTACCCGGCTCGACGAAGGACCGGGACCGGATCGACTTCGTCGTCGTGGAGGAGCTGGCGACCCTGGTGTGGTTGGCCAACCTGGCGGCCATCGAGATGCACGTGCCACAGTGGCGGCTGCCGCCTGGCGGCTCGCGCAGACGCAACCCGCGTACCGACCTCATCGTCTTCGACCTCGATCCGGGGGCACCGGCCGACATCGCGCAGTGCTGCGAGGTCGCACTGCTGCTGCGCGATGCGCTGGCCGCCGACGGCCTGACCGCCGAGGCGAAGACGTCCGGCTCGAAGGGTATGCAGCTGAGCGCACCGGTCGAGGCCGCCGATCCCGAGGACACCTCGCGCTACGCGCGCGCGATGGCCGAGCGGCTCGAAGCCGACCACCCGCAACTGGTCGTCTCACGCATGACGAAGAGCCTGCGTCCGGGCAAGGTGCTCGTGGACTGGAGCCAGAACAACCCGGCCAAGACCACGGTGGCGCCCTATTCGCTCCGGGCGCGCGAGCGGCCGACGGTGTCGACGCCGCTGTCCTGGGACGAGGTCGCAGCGGGGCCGCCGCTGAGCTTCACCGCACCGGACGTCCTCGCCCGAGTCGGCACCTCGGGTGATCTTTACGCCCCCACGCTCGACGACGGACGACGGGTGCGGTTGACTGCCCGGGGCCCGGCACGTCGGTAGAGTGCCCGCGATCGCAGCAGGAGACGGCGGCACGGGCGACGGGACGTGGAGATGACCGAGACGGACACGTCGCGTCGCGGCGGCCGTCTGCCCCGCCCGGAGCGCCGCGCCCAACTGCTCGAAGCCGCCCAGGACGTCTTCGTCGCCAACGGTTACCACGCAGCGGCCATGGACGACATCGCCGAGCGGGCGGGGGTGTCCAAACCCGTGCTGTACCAGCACTTTCCCAGCAAGCTCGAGTTGTACCTGGACCTGCTCGACGGACAGGCCGACACCATCGTGGCCCTCATCGCCGACGTCCTCGCCCGGACGGACGACAACCGCGATCGCATCCACGGCGTGCTGTCGGCGTATTTCGACTTCGTCGGCGGGACCAGCCAGATCTCCTCCGGCGCGTACCGGCTGGTGTTCGAGTCCGACCTGGGCAACGACCCGCAGGTGCGCACGCGGGTCGAGCGCACCGAACGCGCGATCACCCTCGCGGTGGCCGAGACGGTCGCTGCGGAGACCGGCCTAGACCGCTCCGCCGCCGAGCTGCTCGCGAGCACGCTGATCGGTGCGGCCCAGATGGCGGCGCGGTGGTGGCTGTCCAACCAGCGGCCGGTGAGCAAGGACGTTGCCGTGTCGCTGCTCGAGACGCTGCTGTGGCGCGGTATCTCCGACTTCCCGGTGCAACCGGAGCACTCCGCCGGGTAGGTCGGGCCGCACGTTCGCTGTCGGCGCAGCGCCGCGCGTCCGGCGGTCCGCGGCCCTCGACTAGCGTGGGATCCGGTCACTGGTAGTCGTGAGTCATCCCGGTCAGGAGGACGCGTGGAGGTCAAGATCGGCGTGCTGCATACCCCACGCGAGATCGTCGTCGAGAGCTCGCAGAGCGCCGAGGATGTCGAGGAGCTGGTCGCCGCCGCGCTCAAGAGCATGGACGGTGCGCTGAGCCTCACCGACGACAAGGGACGGCGCGTGATCGTGCCGGCCAACCTGGTCGCCTACGTCGAGATCTCCCAGCCGGACGCGCGACGGGTCGGCTTCGTCGTCGGCTGAGCGGCTGAGCGCTCAGCCGGCCAAACCCAGATCGGCCATCCGCTCGGCGTGCCGGTCGGTGACCCTCGTGAGTAGGGCACCCACCTCTGAGAGGCCGCCGGCGTTTCCCGACAGCAGCAGCGCGGTGAGCGCATCCCGCTGAGCCAGGACGTGTTGGCTCTGGCTCAAGGCCTCCCCGACGAGTCGCCGCGCCCATAACGCGAGCCGGCCGGCCACAGCCGGCGTCGTCGCGATCGCCGCCCGTACCTCACGGACCGCGAAGTCCGCCGTTCCGGTGTCGACCTGTACCTGCGCGATGAGCTCCCGCGTCGACGGATCGACGAACTGCGCGATCTCCCGATAGAAGTCGGCGGCCAGCCCGTCACCGACGTACGCCTTGACCAGCCCCTCGAGCCAGGTCGATGGCTCCGTTCGCGCGTGAAAGGCCTCATAGGCCGGGACGAACGGTGCCATGGCCCGTTCGGGCACCTCGCCGAGTGCGATCAGCCGGTCGGCGAGCAACCGGTAGTGACCGATCTCGACGGCGGCCATGGCGGCGAGTGCGGCTCGGCCCTCGAGGGTCGGCGCCAGCCGGGCGTCGGACGCGAGCCGATCGAACGCGGTGAGCTCGCCGTACGCGAGGCCGCCCAGTAGGTCCACGAGCGCGGCCTCGTCGGGCGGACCGTCAGGAGTCGGCACGGCGGGGAGCGTAACGCCGAGCCACCGGCTAGACTGGAAACGTTCACGGCACACCGCCGAGGACATGCATGCGCGTTGACCGTTTCGTGCGCACAGGATTCTTCAGTGCTTCCCTCTCGCTCGAGGGGTCGAGGCCCGTGACCGGATCCGCTCAAGCCGGTCGGCGCACCAACGGCAAGGAACTTGATGACCGTCAGCACCAACGAGAACTCCCCCGCGCCCTTGGCCGGGCGCGCACCCGTACGAGAGGACAGTCCGGCGTTCGCCGACTTCCCCATCCGCCCCGAGATCGTCCGCGCGCTGGCCGACGTCGGCATCGCACGCACCTTCGCGATCCAGGAGATGACGCTGCCGATCGCGTTGGCCGGCCGCGACCTCATCGGCCAGGCTCGCACCGGGACCGGCAAGACGTTGGGCTTCGGCGTGCCGCTGCTCAACCGGCTGTCGCTACCGTCGGCGAAGGCGGCAGCG
>CAXTNQ010000102.1:0-4911 GCA_964245745.1 uncultured Jatrophihabitantaceae bacterium | reverse complement strand
GCGCCGACCCGGGAACTGGCGGTTCAGGTGGCCGGCGACCTGGCGACCGCGGGCACCGGCCTCGGCGTACGGGTCGTCACCATCTACGGCGGCCGCGCCTACGAACCGCAGATCGCCGCGCTGCGCCGCGGCTCCGATGTCGTGGTCGGGACGCCCGGCCGGCTGCTCGACCTCGCCCAGCAGGGCCACCTCGTGCTCGGCGGCGTGCGCATCCTCGTGCTCGACGAAGCCGACGAGATGCTCGACCTCGGCTTCCTGCCGGATATCGAGAAGCTCATGGCGCGGCTGCCGAGCGCTCGGCAGACCATGTTGTTCTCGGCCACCATGCCCGGGCCGATAGTGGCCCTGGCGCGCACGTTCCTCGACCAGCCGGTACAGATCCGCGCCGAGCACGCGGACGATCACGCGACCGGCGTCGAGCACGTCGAGCAGTTCGCGTACCGGGCGCACGCTCTCGACAAGGTCGAGCTGCTGGCCCGGGTGCTGCAGGCGCACGGCCGCGGGCTGACCATGGTGTTCACGCGTACCAAGCGCACCGCGCAGAAGGTCGCGGACGAGTTGTCCGAGCGTGGCTTTGCCGCCGCCGCGGTGCACGGTGACCTCGGACAGGGCGCGCGCGAGCAGGCGTTGCGGGCGTTCCGGTCCGGCAAGGTCGACGTGCTCGTCGCGACCGATGTGGCGGCCCGGGGGTTGGACGTCGACGACGTCACCCACGTGATCAACTACCAGGCTCCCGAGGACGAGAAAACCTACGTCCACCGCATCGGTCGCACCGCCCGTGCCGGCAAGACCGGCACCGCGATCACTCTCGTGGACTGGGACGACCTGCCGCGCTGGAAGCTGGTGTGCGACGCGCTCGGCCTCCCGCTCCACGCGCCGGCCGAGACGTACTCGACGTCGCCGCACCTCTACCTCGAACTGGACATCCCCCAGACCGCGAACGGGTCGCTGCCTCGAACGCAGCGCTCGCGCGCCGGTCTGGACGCCGAGGCCATCGAAGACCTCGGGGAGCGCCGGACGCGCCCGGCGGCGGTCGCCAAGACGCCGGCGGCCGCGCCGCGCCATCGCACCGATCGGCCGTCCCGCAGCCGACGGCGTACCCGCGCCGGCCAACCCCTCGACGACACCACGGCCGCGGCCTCCACCGACTCCGCCGTGACGTCGACGCCAACCACAGACGGCGAGCGCGTCCCGCACCGGCGACGGCGGCGCCGGCGTGCGAACGCGACGGCCACGCCGTCTGCTGCGACGGCGTCGTCCACCGACTGAACCGCCGCCCAGCCGGCTCGGCCATGATGACCGCGTGACCGTCTCGGAGCGCGTCGCCGTTGACCCCGCCGACGGGGCGCTCGACCGGCATCGCGCCGCCGTGCGCCGCCAATGGCGTACGTACGTCGTCGTGCTGACCGTGCTCGTCCTCGCGGTCGCGGGGACGACCGGCGTCCTGTGGTCGCGGAGCGAGATCGTGCACGCCACGCTGCACTCCGCAACGACCCCACCGGCCCCCGTCCCGTCCGGTGAGCTGTCGGCCCGTCCGACCGTGGCCTGGCGCACCGACGAGCACACCGCGGCCAATCAGCCGTTCCAGGGTGGCACCGTTGTGACCTATTCGGCGCATGCGGTCCACGGCCGCGACGCACGTACCGGCGCCGTGACCTGGTCCTACACCCGTACCGACCGCACCGTCTGTGACGTCGTCCAGGTCGACAACCGCACCGTCGCATTCTTCCGGCGCGCCGGTAACTGCGACGAGGTGAACGCCTTCCGCACCGACACCGGCCAGCGCGCCTGGGACCGCACCCTCGACACCGAGGGGCACCCCGTCGACGGCACCCCGGCCGTCCTCGTTCGCGACGGTGCGCTGTTCGTGAGCACTGGGGCGGTGCTGTACGCGATCCGGCTCAGCGAGGGCTACGACTACTGGGAGTACGCCGCACCGGACGGCTGCCGCGACACCGGGCTGGCCGTAGGCTCGGCCGGCGCGCTCATCGCCCAAGCCTGCGCGGACGGTGACCACCTCCTGCTGCGCGACCGGCTAGCCGGCAACGACCAGAGCAACCACCCGGTGAAGTGGCGGCTCGACCACACCACCGCGCAGCCGTTCGCCGCGGACGGATTCGTCGGCGCACTCGATCCGGCCAGCGGCCAGCTGCTCGGTTACGACGCAGGCAGCGGGCGGGTGGTCAACCGGCTGACCCTGACCCCCGCCCCGGCCGGTGGTGGAACCGCGGTGCCGTTCCCGGCGAAGGACGCCGAGCTCGTGTGGTGGGCGGGCCAGACCTACGCGCTGGATCCCACCGGGACGCATCAGCTGTGGACGGTGCCGACCGCCGCACCGCTCACCGTGACCACGCCTGAGTCCGTCCTGACCACGCCGACTCTGGCCGGGTCCCTCGTGCTGGCCGTCGCCTCGGACGGTGTCCAGGTACTCGAACCGGGGACCGGCCGGCCGAGCCGGACCGTCGTCGAAGCGCTGCCGCCTGGTCCGAGCCGGGCGTTTCCGGTCGGCACCGGGTTCGTGGTGTCCGGCGCATCGACCGTCGTCTATCGGTAGCCGCCCCGTTCGGTGGCCGGTGTGCCCGTTATCGGCTACTACTGGAGGAATGGACGTCGGCTACTTCGGCCCGGGTAGCGTCACCTGGCGCGTACACGCCGAGCCGCTCACCATGGTCGGCGGGCTACGCGCCCTGCTCCTGCAGGCGCTGCACCCGGACGCCATGGCGGTCATGGATCGCGTGTCCCGCTTCAGGTACGAGCCATGGACGCGCTTCCAGCGCACGGTCGAGTACGTCGGCACCGTGACCTTCGGCACCCAGTCGGAGGCGGACGCAGCGACCGCGCACGTGCGGGCCCTGCATGCCCGCCTGGGGATCACCGACGACGAGCAGCTGGGTTGGGTACACGTGTGCGAGGTCGACTCGTTCCTCACGGCCGCCCGTCGCGCCGGGGTACCGCTGACCGACGACGACGTCGACGGCTACCTTGCGGAACAGGCGCGGCTCGCGCACGGGATCGGCATCCCCGACCGGCTCGTGCCGCACACCGGAGTCGAGCTCGCGGCGCACATCCAGCGGGTCCGGCCTCGGCTGCGACTGACCCGTCCGGCCGTCGAAGCGGCTCGCTACGTCATCGCCCCGCCACTGCCGGTACCGCCCCGGTTCGCGGTGCCGGCACGGCTGGGTTGGCCCACACTCTCGTCGCTGGCCGTGGGCTTGCTGCCCGGCTGGGCCCGCCGCATGTACCGGCTGCCCACCCTGCCCGGCACCGGCGTCGCCACCACCGCGTCCCTACGCGGCCTGCGGCTCGCCGTGGCCGCGCTGCCCGAGCAGTGGCGACACGGTCCGCACTACCGGGCGGCGCAGGAACGCCTCGCGCTGGCCAGCTGAGCGCTCCGGACGCTTGCCGATGCGTACCCGCACGGCGTCTCATAGGGGCATGCGCTCTGTCGCCGTCTTGTTCGCCGTCGCCGCCGGAGTGGGTGTGCTGACCGCGGGCTCGCAGTCTGCGGGTTCGACGAGCACCGGCTCGGTGCTGGCCACCGGCCGCTCGCACACCACGGTCGTCGCCACCGTGACCTTCCCGGGCGCGAGCGAGGGAGCGACCACCCAGGCCCTTGTGGTCGGACGACTCGGCAGCTCGAGCGATCCGGCGAGCGGCGCGTCGGTCGCTGAGCCCGCCAACCAGCTGCCGAGTGAGACGGCCGTGGCCGCCGATGCGCTCACCGTGCGCTTCGTGCCGTCCGCGCCGGGGACCTACCCGGTGTTCGTCTTCGCCCAGCAGGACAGCGGATGCGCGAGCAGCAGCATGGCCATGGAGGACGCCGGTCCGGTGGAGGTCACCGCGGTCGGAGTGGTTCGCGTTCGTTAGCCCGGCCGGTCAGTCTTCGAGGTCGGCTCGCCCTTCGAGGTCGGCTCGCCCTTCGAGGTCGGCTCGCCCTTCGAGGTCGGCTCACTCCTCGAGGTCGGCGAGCCCCGCCCACGACGCGACGTCTGGTGCCGCCGCCTGCCCTTCCGGGCAGTGCCGTCGGAAGTCGCACCACCGGCAGCCCGGACCTGGCGCGGGCGGAAACACGTCGTCCGCCCGGGCGCCGGCGGCCAAGGTGTCCGTGGCCGCCACGACGTCGTCGGCCGTCGCCTCTGCGCGAGCCACGTGCCGGGCCAGCGTCTGGTCGGTGTGTTCGGCAGCGGCGACGGTCCCGGTCGGCAGGTGGTGCAGCTCGACCCGGCGGCAGGTCCGCCGCCACGTCCGCGCGGCCGCCACCGCGTAGAGCGCGAGTGCGACCGAAGCGCGGGCATCGCTCTCAGTCGGCGGCTGGCGACCGGTCTTGTAGTCGACAACCACGAGCTCGTCCGCGCGCTCGTCGATGCGATCGACCCGTCCGCTGACCGCCAGCCGGTCGGTCGTCGTGGCGACCGTGCGCTCCACACCGAGCGGCTCCTGCTGCGGGTCCACGTCGGCGGCCAGGTAGCCGGACACCCAGTCGGCGGCGCGGCGACGCCACTGCGCCGACTGTTCGGCGTCCCGGAATCCGTCGTCCTGCCAGTGCCGGAACACCAAGGTGTTGCCGTTGTCCGGGGTGCGCTCGGCGACCCGCAGCGACCACCAACGGTGCAGCGCCAGGTGCACGACCGCCCCGATCGTGTTGTGCGCCCAGGGCGCGCCGCGGGCGGGCGTCGGCCGGTCCAGGTAGGTCATCCGGTACCGGCGCGGGCAGTCGAACGCGGCCAGCCGGGACGGCGTGCACGCGAACAGCCGGCGCGGCATACCGGACAGCGACAGCTGTTCGGCGCGACCTGACCCGCGGACATGCAGGTCAGCCACCGACGACCGGGTCACGAGCGACGATCCGCCTCACGTCGCGACGGCCGGATCACCGGGGTCATCGACTGGGACGGCGCTGGCCGCGGCGAC
>CAXTNQ010000101.1:0-10074 GCA_964245745.1 uncultured Jatrophihabitantaceae bacterium | reverse complement strand
TTACGGGGTGGGTGACGTGAGAATGTCGGCGCCGTCCTCGGTGACGACCAGCGTGTGCTCCCATTGCGCCACCCACGAGCCGTCGCGGGTGACGACGGTCCAGCCGTCCGGCCAGACGTAGGAATCGATGCCGCCCAGCGTGATCATGGGCTCGACGGTGAACGTCATGCCCGGCTGCATGACCGTAGTGGCGCGCGGCTCGTCGTAGTGCAAGATCGTCGGCTTGGTGTGGAAGCTCGGGCCGACTCCGTGTCCGGTGTAGTCGCGGACGACGCCGTAGCCGAACCGGCGCGCGTACGCCTCAATAACCCGGCCGATCACGCTGATCGGCCGACCCGGCTGTACAGCGCGAATGCCGCGCATCATCGCCTCGTAGGTGCGCACGCCGAGCTCGCGCACCTCCGGACGGGGTGTGCCGGCGTAGAACGTGGCGCAGGTGTCACCGTGTACGCCGTCTATGTAGGCGGTGATGTCAATCTTGACGTTGTCGCCGTCCTGCAGCGGGCGCGCGTCGGGGATGCCGTGGCACACGACCTCATTGACCGACGTGCACAGCGACTTGGGAAACCCCTTGTAGCCCAGTGTGGACGGGTAGGCGCCGCGGCCGACCAGGTAGTCGTGCCCGATCCGGTCGAGTTCGTCCGTGGTGACTCCGGGGGCGACGTGTGCGCCGACCTCGAGCAACGCGTCGGCCGCGATCCGTCCGGCGACCCGCATCCGCGCGATGGTGTCTTCGTCCTTGACCATCGGGTCGTCAGCGTCGGCCGGACCGGGCGAGTCGACGTACGGTGGCCGCGCAATCTCCGGCGGGACCCGGCGGCGCGCTGAGACGCGTGCAGGCGCGATCGCGGTCGTCACGTCTTCCATAATGCCGCGCGTCGAGGACGTTCCTCGACCTCGTGTTCTCGTTCGCGCCCGTTCCTTCGTCGAGTGATCAACAGACGTGTGGCACGAGTAATCGAGGCTGGCGCGCTCTTGATCAGCTCGGACAGGGCGGCGGCGTCCGGCTCAGAAAGGGCGGAGGCTTCCGGCCCGAAGGGCGGCGGAGTCAGCTCGGGCGAACGGCGGCGTGAAGACCGCCGACGGCCAGGTCACGCTGGCGAGCGAACAGCCACTTTCGAACCTCGCCTGGCCAGCCCGGCCCATCGATGGCCGAGGGCGGATAGTGCGTGACGCTGTAACCCCAGGACGTCAGGTCGTTGTGCCGTCGCATCGTGGCTTTCCAGTCGCGTTCGGAGAAGTGGAATTCCCTGCTGTCGATCTCTAGTACGGCCTTCGCCGCCGGCCACAGGAAGTCGGCCAGATAGGCCGGTTCACCGGTCGGCCGGTTGACCGGCGCGTTCTGCTGGAATGGTCCGAGGCCCGCTCGGTGTAGTCGGCGCGCCGCTCGAGCCTCCGCCACGGAGCGCGAGCCGTCCATTGCCTCCCCCAAGGCTTGGCGAAGGAGCGCGCTGCCGTTGCGCGGACCACGCGCCAGCTCCTCGGTCAGGTCCTGCACCGTGCAGACTTGTCGCTGAACGGTTGAGGCGACCGCGGCCCGAACTCGGTCGAGGTCCCGGCACCCGATCGCTGCGTCGGCAACCGCGCGCGCCGGACCGACCACGCGTGCACCCGGCAGGGTCGGATCGTCGACCGACGTCTGCCAGCAGGCATAGCGACGACGTGTTGGACGCAGGTGCACGCCCCCGACCTGCCGCACCCGTCCGTGATCGGTGAGCACGAGAACCGGCCCGGTCAGCGTTCGATGCGCCACGACGCCACGCAGGGCAATGGCGTCCCAGCCGCTCAGGGCGGCAGCGGCGCCACCCAGCCACAGACCAGCCATTGCCCAGTCATCACGCAGTGGGTCGTCAGGGCGGGTGAGGACGACGCAACTCGCCAGTCGGCGCCAGCGTCCCCGCCGGACCGCTGTCGCGATCTTCGATTCGGTGACGCCGAGCGTCGCGGCCGCAGGGGCGGTCAGCACTCGGGGAAGGTCGACGTCGCGCATCGGGCCAGCCTGTCGGTGCCCGGCGAGGCAGGGACCGGATTAGGCGCGGCTGTGGACGTCCGCCTAAGACGCCGAACGTGGGTTCGCCTGCCGCAACGGCCGCACGTCCGTCCGTCCCCGTATCCGTGGTGATCAACAGAGCGCTAGCCGCGAAAATTGAAGCTACAGGTCTGTTGATCACCGTTCAGCGCGGCGACCCCGAGGGGAAGCGCGACGGCGACCGTCGGAGGTGCGGATAACCCGGCTCACGAGGCCGCAGAAGCGGCTCAGACCTCTACCACCATCGGGATGAGCATCGGACGCCGCCGATAGGTCTGGTCGACCCAGCGGCCGACCGCCCGGCGGATGATGTGCGCGAGCGAGTCGCTGTCGCGCACGCCTTCGGCCACCGACGACTCGACCGTGGCGATGAGCTCGGCCCGGATCGGATCTAGCGCGGCGGGGTCGTCGGTGAAGCCCCGCGCGGTGATCTCCGGGCCGTACACGACCTTGCCGGCCTGCAGGTCGACGGCCACGACGATGGAGATGAACCCCTCGTCACCGAGAATTCGCCGGTCCTTGAGGGCAGCGTCCCCGATGTCGCCGACCGCCAGGCCGTCCACGTACACCCAACCGACCGGGATCGAGCCGACGACCCGCGCCACCCCTTCCTGCAGGTCGACCACGGTGCCGTCGTCGGCCAGCACAATTCGGTCGTCGGTGAGCCGCGTCGACCGGGCGATGGCCGCGTGCGCGCGCAGGTGCCGCCACTCCCCGTGGACGGGCATGAGGTTGCGCGGCCGAACCACGTTGAGCAGGTACCGCAGCTCGCCAGCCGGCGCGTGCCCGGATACGTGGACGAGGGCCATCGAGCGATGGATCACGGTCGCGCCCAGTCGGGACAGTCCGTTGATCACCCTACCGACCGCGTTTTCGTTGCCCGGAATCAGGGAGGACGCCAGCAGGATCGTGTCGTCGGGCACGATGCGCACCGTCGGGTGGTCCCGGTTGGCCATCCGCGACAACGCCGAGAGCGGTTCGCCCTGTGACCCGGTCGAGACGAGGACGACGCGGCGGGTCGGCATCTCCTCCGCCTCGCGCAGCTCGACGAGCACGCCGTCCGGGACGTGCAGCAGCCCGAGATCCCGGGCGATCTGCATGTTGCGGACCATCGACCGTCCGACCAGGGCTACGTGCCGGTGGGTGGCTGCCGCCGCGTCGAGCACCTGCTGCACGCGGTGCACGTGGGACGCGAAGCACGCGACGATGATCCGGGCCGGCGCCTTGGCCACCACGTCGGCGATGACCTGGCCGACGTCTCGTTCCGACGGCAAGAACCCTGGTACCTCGGCGTTGGTCGAGTCAGCCAGGAGCAGGTCCACACCCTCGTCGCCCAGCCGGCTGAAGCCGGGCAGGTCGGTCAACCGGCCGTCCAGCGGCGTCTGGTCCATCTTGAAGTCGCCGGTGTGCAGCAGCAGGTTGTCGCCGGCCCGGATGGCGACGGCGAGCGCATCTGGAATCGAGTGGTTGACCGCGTAGAAGCGCAGCGCCCACGAACCGATCGTCGTTTCGTCGCCTTCGCGCACCCGCCGCAGGTCAGGACGGATCCGGTGCTGGTCGAGTTTGGCGGCGACCAGGGCCAGGGTGAGCCGCGAGCCGTACACCGGTAGGTCGGCGCGCTCGCGCAGCAGGTACGGCAACGCGCCGATGTGATCCTCGTGCCCGTGCGTCAGCACGACCGCGTCGATGTCGCCGAGCCGGTCGCGGAACGCCGACCAGTCGGGCAGGGTGAGGTCGACCCCCGGCGAGTTGGTCTTGCCGAGCAACATGCCGCAGTCCACGACGAGCAGCCGGCCGCCGAACTCGAACATCGTCATGTTGCGGCCGATCTCGCCGATGCCGCCGAGGGCGACGAGGCGCACCGCCCCGTCCGCGAGCGGCGGCGGCCGGGTGTCGCCGCGAGTCAGTTCGGGCGGGACCACGTCTCGAGATTAGCGGGACCGTTGGGCTGTGTCCGCGGGCTGCTCGGGCGCGCGATCGGCGGCGCGATCCGCGCGCCGACCGCGCAGGGCGTGGACGGCGACCGGCACCAGGGAGAGCAGCACGGCCGCGAGCAGGATGTAGTCGATCTTCGGCTCGATGGTGTTGCGGACGAAGTCGATATGGCCCAGCCAGTAGCCGGCGAGGATAACGCCGACCGTCCACGCGACGCCGCCGACGACGGAGAACAGTGCGATCGTGCGCACGATCGGCACGAAGCGGGCCAGCACGATCGTCCACGCGCCGAAGCGGTCGAAGAAGCGCTGCGACCGTTCGACGTACTCGGGCCGGAAGAATCGGGAGTTGGGCCGATCGAACACGGAGGGCCCCGCGCGGTAACCGATCCAGTATCCGACGAGGTTGCCGGCCACCGCGGCGACCGGCGCGAGCACGAGGTAGACCCACAGCGGCGTGCTGATCTTGTCGGTCGCAATGAGCAGGCCGGCCGCAAACAGCAGCGTGTCACCCGGCAGGAAGAACCCGATCAGCAGTCCGCACTCGGCGAACAGGATGATCAACAGGCCGGCCAGCCCGAACGAGTCGAGCAGCTGCGTGGGATCGATCGGCCCGGCGGCCAGCAACGGCATGGCTGCGAAGTCTACGGTCGACAGAGGCGCAACCCGGCTTCGCTCTCAGCGCAGCGCAGGGTGCGGCGGCCCCGCCCATGCGGCGCCGATGATGGCGCCATGCGGACCACCCGGCTCGAGGCCTTCAGCGACGGCGTCTTCGCGATCGCCATCACCCTGCTCGTCCTCGACCTGGCCGTGCCGGCCAAGAAGGATCTGACCGACGGGCTCGGCTCGGCGCTATGGCACGAGTGGCCGAGCTACGCGGCCTACTTCGTCAGCTTCTGGGTGATCGGCATCATCTGGATCAACCACCACACCGTGCTCGACGCTATCGCCCGGGCCGACAAGACGCTGCTCGTCCTCAACCTGGCGCTGTTGCTCACCGTCGCGACCATTCCGTTCACGACCGCACTGTTCGCCGAGTACCTGCGCGCCGGGCACGAAGCACGTCTCGCGGCCGCGATCTACAGCGCGGTCATGGTCGTGCACGGCCTGATCTGGCAGGCCTTCTGGCGACACGCCGCCTACCGGCCGTGGCTATTGGCGCCGGGCGTCGACCCGGCTCGGGCGCAGGCGTCCACCCGCAGCTTCGGCCTGGGCATCCCGTTCTACCTCGCGGCGTTCGCGCTGTCCTTCGTGGTGCCCTACGTGGTGCTCGGCCTGCACCTGGTGCTCGCGCTGGTCAACCTGCGAGGACTCATCGATTTGCGCGAGCCAGAATCCGAGCCGGCCAGCTGACAACGCCCGTTTGACCGGCGGCGCGACGCGACGGAACGGGGGACGCGTCGCGAAGCGCCGCCGGATCCTCCGCTCCCCACCAGCAGAGGAGCTGGTGTGAAACGCACTGTAGTCGAGTTGCGTCGATCTGTAACTATCTCCGAGGCTGACGACCCGCGGCGGAGGTGCGGGATACTCACCTGCACTCGATTCCTGCGTCCCGGGAGACCCGCCATGCCCATCGCCACTCCTGAGGCCTACGCGGACATGCTCGACCGCGCCAGCGCCGGCGGCTTCGCCTATCCCGCGATCAACATCACCTCGTCCGAAACGGTGAACGCCGCGTTGCGCGGGTTCGCGGACGCCGGCAGCGACGGCATCCTGCAGGTCTCCACCGGCGGCGCCGAGTTCCTTTCCGGCACGCACGTGAAAGAGATGGTCACCGGCGCGGTGGCGATCGCCGAGTTCGCCCGGGTCGTCGCCCGTAAGTACCCGATCACGGTGGCCCTGCACACCGACCACTGTCCGAAGGACAAGCTGGACTCCTACGTCCGCCCCCTGATCGCGATCTCGCAGGAGCGGGTCGACCACGGTGAGGATCCGCTTTTCCAGTCGCACATGTGGGACGGATCGGCGGTCGACCTGTCCGAGAACCTGCACATCGCCCAGCAGCTGCTCGAGCAGGCAGCTAAGGCGCACATTGTGCTCGAGGTCGAGATCGGCGTCGTGGGCGGCGAAGAGGACGGCGTCGTCGGTGAGATGAATGAGAAGCTCTACACCACGCCCGGTGACGCGCTGCGGACCGCCGAGGCACTCGGTACCGGGGAGAAGGGGCGCTATCTGCTCGCCGCCACCTTCGGCAACGTCCACGGGGTGTACAAGCCGGGCAACGTCAAGCTGCGGCCCGAGGTGCTGGCGGAGCTCCAGCAGGTCGTCGGCGAGAAGGTCGGCAAGGCCAAGCCGTTCGAGCTGGTGTTCCACGGGGGATCGGGTTCGACCCTGGAGGAGATTCGTGAGGCCGTCTCCTACGGCGTCGTGAAGATGAACATCGACACCGACACGCAGTACGCGTTCACCCGCCCCATTGCCGGACATATGTTCAGCAAGTACGACGGCGTGCTCAAGATCGACGACGAGGTGGGCGACAAGAAGGCCTACGACCCGCGGTCCTACCTGAAGAGCGCCGAAGTCGGCATGGCGTCCCGAGTCGCCCACGCGTGCGAGGACCTGCTCTCCGCCGGGACGTCCCCGACCTCGTAGCCGGCCAGCCGCCGGATCTGACTTCCCCGTCCGGCTAGGGAGGTTTTGGTTCACATGCAGAACCGAGACCTCCCCAGACCGGCGGTTCAGACGAGAACGGGCGCCGGCTCGTCGACGGAAGCGGTCGCGTCGTCGGTGGCTGTCCGCGGCGCCGAGCGCAGCCCGAAGTACGCGGCCAAGCCACCGGCCGCCACCAGAGCCCCTGCGACGAGCAGGCCGAGCTGGTAGCCGGAGAGGAACGCATCGACCGACGACGAGCCGGACCGCGCGGCCGTACCTTGCCGGGCCGTGAGGATCGCGCCGATGACGGTGATGCCGAGCAGCCCGGACACCTCGCGCGAGGCGTTGAAGATGCCGGACGCAACACCTGCCTCACCCCGTGGCATGGCCGAGAGCACCGTGGCCGTCAACGGCGTGGTCAACCCGCCGCCGATGCCGATGACTGCGAAACTCGGCATGAGCTGCCAGAACGTGGCGTCCGCGCCGAGCAGGCTGACCGAGGCGATGCCGGCGCCCATGAGCAGCATGGCGAGGCCGACCGAGCGGTACGCACCGATGCGACGCGCGACCGCTTCGGACGCGATCGCGCCGGCCGCGATCAGCAGGGCCATGGGCACGAACGCCGCGCCCGCCTCGGTCGGTGAGAAGCCGAGGACGTTCTGCAGGTACAACGAGGTGAAGAAGTAGATCCCGAACAGGCCGAAGCCCCACATGATCAGCGCAATGAGGCCGCCGCTGAACACCCGCTCCTTGAACAGCGTCATCGCCACCATCGGTTCGGACGTGCGCTGCTCACGCCACACGAAGGCCCCGCCCAGCGCGGCGGCCAGCGCAAATCCGCCGAGGATGACCGGAGACGTCCAACCGCGGTCGTGCCCCTCGATGAGCGCATAGGTCAGACCGAACAGAGCCAGCGAGGACAGCACGACACCGGGCAGGTCGAGCCGCCGCGGCGCGGACGCCTCGCGGGACTCCTCGATCGCCCACCAGCCCAGGGCGAGCGTGCCGACGCCGACCGGGATGTTGATGAAGAAGATCCACCCCCAGCTCAGGTGCTGACTGATCAGACCGCCGAGCAGCGGGCCGACGGCCAGGGCGAGAGCGCCCACGGCGCTCCACACGCCGACCGCCCGGTTCCGCTCTCGCGGGTCGGGGTAGGTGGCGGAAATGATCGCCAGCGTGGTCGGCGTCAACAACGCGGCGCCGAGGCCCTGCGCCGCCCGGGCGCCGATGAGGGTACCGGCGTCACCGGCCAGGCCGGCGACCAGGGACGACACGGTGAAGATGACGAGCCCGAGCGCGAACAGCCGTTTGCGGCCGAAGACGTCGGCGAGCCGGCCCCCGGCCAGCAACAGACTGGCGAACACCAGGATGTAGCTGCTGACTACCCACTCGAGGCCGGCGGTGGTCAGGCCCAGATCACGCTGGATGACCGGGATCGCCACGTTGATGATGTTGTTGTCCAGATACGTCATGAAGGTGGCCAGGGCCACCGCCAGCAGCGTCCAGGTGCGTTTCACGGTCTCTCCTATACGTCGTACATGTCTCCTGTATAGGAGACCCCTTACGATGTATAGTTGTCAAGCGTGATAGCCAGGACGACGACCCCGAAGGTCAAGCCTGAGCTGAGCCGAGCGGCAATCGTCGAGCGCGCGTTGGCCATTGCCGACCTCGAAGGCCTCGACGGCGTGACCATCCGCCGCATCGCCCAGGAGTTCGGGGTGACCCCCATGGCGCTCTACTGGCACGTCAAGAGCAAGGATGAATTGCTCGACGCCGTGGGCGATTCGTTCTTCGACGGCATCTCCGCCAGCCTGCCCTTCCGGGGCCCGTGGGATCGGCAGCTGGCGGCGGTCACCGATGCCCTCATCGTTGCGCTGCGCGGCCACCCGGCAGCGGCCCGGTTAGCCATGCCCCGGGTACTCGCCTGCGACGAGGGCCGGACGATCGCCGAGTACACCCTCGAGTTTCTGCGCACCGCGGGTTTCGGTGTCACCGAGGCCGCCGACATTGCGCGTACGGCACTGCAGACCGCGATTACTCTGGTCACCGACCACCCCGGGTTGGAGACGCAGACCCCGGCCGCCGAGCGGGAAGCCGTGCTCGCGGCGAAGCGGGCGGCCGTACGCGGACTACCTTCGGAGCGCTACCCCCGGCTGGTCGAAGCGGCCGACGCGCTCACCGATTGCAGCGACGTCGATGCCTACTTCGCCTTCGGCGTCGACATGTTCGTCTCCGGGGCGCGAGCGCGGCGCCGCCGGGCGTGACCGTCGCGCATTAGCCAGGAATCCGGGCTCGCCGTTACTGTCCGGTCTCGTGGAGTTCGTCGACGCGGGGGTGCTGTCGGTCGGGTACGAGACAGCCGGCTATCCATCGGGGTGGCCGGTTGTCTTGTTGCACGGCTTCCCGTACGACGTGCACGCCTACAGCGACGTGATGGGACGCCTCGGGGGTGCCGGTGCGCGGGTGATCGTCCCGTACCTACGCGGGTTCGGGCCGACGCGATTCCTCTCGGGCGACACCCTGCGGTCCGGCCAGCAGGCCGCGCTTGGCGCTGACCTCGTCGCCCTCCTGGACGCGCTGCGCATCGAGTCCGCGGTGCTCGCCGGCTACGACTGGGGTGGCCGGGCGGCGTGTGTGGTGGCCGCGGTATGGCCACAACGAGTGCGTGGGCTGGTGACCGTGAACGGCTACACGATCCAGAACATCGGCCATGCGGGGCAACCGGCGCCGCCGGAGCGGGAACACGCGTACTGGTACCAGTACTACCTGCACGGCGAACGCGGCCGAGCCGGGCTCGCCACCTATCCGCGCGAGTTCGCGCAGCTGTGCTGGCGGCTGTGGTCGCCGACCTGGTCGTTCGACGACGCGACGTTCGAACGCAGCGCGACCGCCTTCGACAATCCCGACTTCGTCGATGTCGTCGTGCACTCCTACCGCCACCGTTACGGCCTGGTGCCCGGCGACCCCGATCTCGACGAGGTCGAGGAGCTGCTGGCCGGCCAACCCCCGATCAGCGTGCCGACCATCACCCTCGACGGCGCAGCCGACGGTGTGTTCCCTGCCGGCGACGGCAGCGACGACGCCGACCTGTTCACCGGCTGGCGGGAGCATCGGGTGCTGCCGACGGTGGGGCACAACGTCCCGCAGGAGGCCCCGGTGCCGTTCGCGGAGGCCGTGCTGGCCGTCCACCAGAGGGACCAGCCTGCGGCGGCGTAGTCGCCCTCCTCGGGCGCGAGCGCGAGTTCGCGGCAATATCCGCGACCGGGCGACTGAAGAGACACGGCGTGACCAGGTTCGGCTGACGGCACGCGAGGGACGACAATCGGCGGCATGACCGCCGGCAACCTCTTGGCTCGACCCACCTACCTACCCGACGATCCGGCGGTCGCACGCCTCTCAGCGGGCGACGAGCCGGTCCACGTCGCCGCAGCGTTCCCGGCCTCGTCGGCGGCCTGGGCGGCGCTCGCCGAGGACGCGCTGGCGGCCGACCGACCCGTCGACGCCTACGCCTTCGCC
>CAXTNQ010000100.1:0-10110 GCA_964245745.1 uncultured Jatrophihabitantaceae bacterium | reverse complement strand
GACGATCGCAACACCACGCCCGATCTGGTGTTGGAGCCACTCGCCACCTGGACCGACGACTTCAACTACACCGGCTGGAACGCGTTGCTGGGCGATGACCTGGGCGGACCGGACGTTTCTCCGATGGCCGCCCCTGCTCGCCTGAACGACTTCTCCGGCCTGGCGCGCGCATACATCGAGGTTGCCGAGCTGGACATCTTCCGCGATGAGTCCATTGCGTACGCGCAGCAGATGTACCGCGCCGGTGTTTCCTGTGAGGTGCACGTCCACCCGGGCGGCCCTCATGGACACGACTGGGCCGCCCTACGATCCGCGCTGTCTCAGCGCGTCGTCGCCGACCGAGTCCGGGTTCTGTCGGCCCTCTGATCCGAGACGGACGCGCCTGATTTCGTGAAGGCATGGACTGGTTTGCAGGTGACGCCGCCTTCGACGAGATCCTGACCAGCGCAGTTCGCGGCAGCGAGGGGATCGTGTTCGCGTGAAAGGCGTTCGAACTGGGCGCGGCTCATTGGCCGACCGCCGGCGAGACGGCCGAATCCGCCGAGGTTGCCGAGCAAATCGCCCTTATGAACAGCCTTCCGAAAATTTGTGTTGACCCGACGCGACGTCCAGGGCGGCTGGGCGAACTCCCAAGCCATCGGAGTCGACGACATTCCTCGCCTGAAGGCCGAGACCAACCGCCCGCTGGCCTCCGTCGCCGGCGCCCGAGCGTTTCAAACGCTGCTCGACGCCGACATCTCACGCCGGTCGAGAGCCGGGACTTCACAGGCGGTCCGACCATTGGTCGCTTCGCCGTTTCCACCTGATGCAGCCGCTGCCGACGCGGCCGCCGGCGAGGCAGACGATGATGCGTTTCGCGGTGCCGACAGACGTCTGGCGAGGGCGCAGACAGGAGCAAGTCGTCGCACAGCGGGACCGCTCCGTGCATCTCGCACCGGGTTTCGCTTGCCAAACAGGTGCCCGGCCAACTACTTGACGCAAGACATCTCCGTCGGCGCTGTCGCACGTGATTTGTGCCTTCTGCCGGAAGCAGACAGGGCGTCGTTGCGCGAAATGCTTCGACGCGCTCCGAATACGCACACCTTGACAACCCCATGGTCGTCCCCGATGCTCGGCTTGGCTGGGTCAGTAGCGCTCAGAGTTCGAATAGGGCATTGCCGCCTATGCGCGTTGCCGGCCGCCACGGCTTGCATACCGAGCTGGGCGGGTCTCGATGACCGTCGAAGGAGCGATATGACCACGACTGATCTGACGGATCTGGTGCGGCGGGATGCTGACGCGATTCGCTGTCCGCACAAGATCTACGAGGAACTGCGTAAGGGTGACGAACCCGTCTACGTCCCGGAGATGGAAAGCTGGTTGCTCACCCGGTACGCCCAGATCGCGACGGTTTCTCGGGATACCAGCAGGTTCTCGTGCGCAGCTCCACTGGGACCGATCATGGCGCGTCAGCAGGCGGAGGCCGTCGCCGCCATCGCGGTCGACGATCCGGAGCTGGGACGTGAGCTGGCCGAGCTGCGGCTTGCTCCCCGAGTCCTCCTGCACGCCGACCCGCCGGCGCACGGGCACCAGCGGCGGCTCGTCAACCGGGCCTTCACTCCGGGCAAGATCGAAGCGATGGACCCGTTCATTCACTCGACAGCCGAAGACCTGATCGATCAGTTTGCTGACCGTGGCTCAGCCGACATCATGGCCGAGCTGGCTACTCCTCTCCCGATCATCATCATCGGCAAGATGTTGGGCATTCCGGATTCGGACACGAGCCGATTCAAGAAGTGGTCCGACGATGTCGTCTACATGGTCGGCAACCAAGAGGCGACATTGGAGAAGACCAAAGAACTTCTCGTCTCGCAGATGGAGATGTTCCGCTACTTCTTGACGATCATTCGGGATCGCCGCGAGCATCCTCGGGCGGACATCATCTCGGATCTGGTGCGCGCCGAGATCGGCGAAGCTCCCCTGACCGACGGCGAGATTCTCAATATGGTCCGCGTGTTCCTGGTCGCGGGCAACGAGACGACGAGCAAATTCATTGCCTTCTGCGTGATGTTCCTGGCACGCAATCCCGAACTGCAGCAACGCCTACGTGAGAACCCGTCGGAGATTCCGGCGTTCACCGAAGAGGTGCTTCGGTTGGAATCACCGGTGCAGGGGCTGTATCGGACGGCCGTCGAAGACACCGAGATCGACGGGGTCTCGATTCGTAAGGGCGACAGCCTGCTGATGGCGTTCTCGTCGGGCAACCGGGACGACCGGAAGTACGCCGACCCCGACGAACTCGAGTTGACCCGTCAGGGCGCTTCGCCTCATCTGTCGTTCGGTATCGGTCCGCACTTCTGCCTCGGCGCAGGCTTGGCCAAGTCCGAAGGCCGTATCGTGATGGAACTGCTGCTCGAACGACTCGACGACATCCGGCCAGCCAGTGGCACGGACATCGACCGGTTGCCGTTCGAGGACAGTTACCTCATCCACGGTCCGCGCGCGGTGCCCATCGAGTTCTCGCCACGCCACTAGGGGCTAGGACCGGACCGTGCCGAGTCCCCAAGAAGTGGTCGAGAATTTCTGTGATGCGGTCGGCCGGAAGGACGTGGCGACCGTCGAGTCACTGTTCGCTGACGACATCGTCTACCACAACGTGGGTTGGGCGCCGGCCGTCGGTATCTCCGCCGCGATGGCTGCTATTCACCACATGTTCGACAATCTCGGTGATGTCGAGTTCCGGCTCGTCCATATCGCGGCCAACGACAACGTCGTACTGACCGAGCGGATCGACGTGGTCACGCCCGGCGGCGTGTATGCGCCGTTGCCCGTAAGTGGGACGTTCGTCGTGGAGGACGGGAAGATCCGGCGCTGGCGCGACTACTTCGACTCTGCGTTGAATGCCAAGATCATGCGCGGCGAGGACACTTCGGACGTTGGGTTCACCTACGAGTAAGGCGCCGATCGGGCCGGAACCTACGCCGGCGAGTTAGTAGCGCGGCATGCTCTTGTGAAACGCCAACCGCTCGGGCGTGAAGTGGAGGTATTCGAGATAGTGGCCGAGGGTCGGCCGAGCATCGGCGTAGAAGAAGTCCGAAGCGCTCTCGAGTCCACCGCTCAGCACGATCTGGCGACCCCGACGAATCGATTCGGTGCGCATGGCCTCGAGCGCTTCGTGAGACGGGACGAGGATCCCGACGTGGTGGAACACCACGCGAGCCGGGTCCGCTGACAGGTAAGCGCGGTAGAGATCGTCGTGGCCGCCGAGGGGTTGAATCAGCTCGAACTGCAGGTCGCCGACCCACGCCAGACCGACCTCGATCGTCATCGTGCCGCTTGACTCGTCGCCCAGCTGCAAGGTGCCCAACCGCCCGAACTCGGGGATCCCGTAGTGCTCGGCAAAGACCTCGAGACCTCGATCGAAGTCACGAGTCACGTACGCCATCTGGAACAAGCCTTTGAGGGGCGCGACCGCAGGTGCTGCTTCGTCCATGACCACTTCCTCTGCGACGCACGGATCAGCGGTGCATCAACCCGAGCTCGCACCTGCCGGTCCGAACAACTCCTCCAGCTGGTGGTCGTCGTAACCGGCGACTCGCCGCATGACCTCGACGTTGTGCGTACCGAGCACAACGGGAGGTGAACTCGGCGCGGCGCGGTGCTCGTCGATGACGTAGGGCGATGCAGGCAGCTCGGTCACGCCCAGGCCAGGAACGTCCATCGTGATGACCGCCCCGCGACCGACGACCTGCGGGTGGTGAAGCGCCTGCGGCAAGGTGTTGACGGGTGCGGCCGGTACTCCCACCTTCATGAATATCTCGAGCCACTCCTCGAGAGTCTGGGTCGCGATGGCCTCTCGGATCCGGCTGAGGTAAAGCTCTTCGTTCGCGACCCGGTCGTCCGGAGTGGCAAATCGCGGATCGGTGGCGATGTCGGCACATTCGGGGATCTCGCGCAGCATGCCGAAGAAGCGGGGGACGAAATCGGGCACGGTCTGCACCAGCAGCGTCGCGCCGTCCTTCGTCGTTCCCACAATGGTGTTGGGCGAGGCCAGGCCGCGTTCCGGACACAGCATGCGCGCAAACATGGCGCATTCCACCATCGTCATATTCACCCAAGCGCCTTTGCCCGTGCGCTCACGCTGGTAGAGGGCACCCAACACCGCCTGGCCGGTGATGGCACCGGCCCACAGGTCCATGATCGCGAACGGCGCCGGCGCCCCGAACTGCTGGCCTCGGCCGGCGAGCATCTCGAGCACTCCCGAGAAGGCCTGCACAGCACCGTCTGTGGTGGCCATTTGGGTCAGCGGACCGCCGGTACCGAAACCGTTCACCGAGCAGTAGATGAGGCGTGGGTTCACGGCGCGCAGGTGGGCGGGACCGATACCGAGACGGTCGGTGACGCCGGGGCGGAAGTTCTCGACCAAGACGTCGGCATTGCGCGCGAGATCGGTGAGGGCCTTAACCCCTTGTTCGCTCTTGAGGTTGAGTTCCACGCTCAGCTTGTCGCGGTGCAGCGCGAGGAACGTCGGACTCGGCATCCACACGTCGCCTTTGGGCCCGTGGCTGCGAAGCGGCTCACCGCCAGGCGGCTCGACTTTGATCACTTCCGCGCCGAGGTCGAGCAGGGCGCGGGTGGCCGTCGGTCCCGCAAGGTGGTGAGTCAGATCCAGCACCGTGATTCCGGCCAATGGGCGTGGCGGCGCCCCGTCGAGGGCAAGATCATCGGTGACTGTTTCGGTGGCAGACGCCATGGGCCGAACCCTAACTTCGGCCTAATGCGTGCGCAAGCAAATGAGCGTGGCGGAAAGGACCGCCGCAGACCGCCCTGAAAGGCGGCCTTCGGCGGCCACGAAATGTGCATGCGCGAGGGATGACACGGCCACATACCGGCCCGGTTCGAACGGCGGGCGCTCAGCTCACGAGCACCAGTTCACCACCCGAGAGGGCAGGTGCGTCGTCTCGCTCGTCGACCGTCGTCAGGAAAGCAATTCGTCCGTTCTCCCGCCAGAGCGACGTGCGCAGCGTCTCGCCCGGGAAGACGACTCCGGTGAAACGAGCGGCGAAGGCGCCCACCCGAGTCACGTCAGCATCCAACTGGGCGTCGACCACCGCTTTGCAGACCATGCCGTACGTGCACAGGCCCTGCAGGATCGGCCTGGGGTAGCCCGCCTGCGCCGCGAAGGACGGGCGCGAATGTAACGGGTTACGGTCGCCGAGCAGCCGATAGAGGAGCGCTTGCTGGGGCAAGGTCGGCGTGACAAGGACAGCGTCCGGCTCCCGTTCGGCGGGCGCCGAGGACACCGACGGCCCACGCTCGCCGCCGAAGCCGCCCTCTCCGCGAACGAAGCTGGTGGTGACACTTTCCCAGAGCGGCACACCGTCGGCGTCGACGACCGACGTTGTTGTTTCGATGATCGCGGCGTGGCCCTTGTCGTACACATTGGACACTCGGTCGGTGCTGCGGGCGAATCCGCCGGTCGAGAGCGGACGGTGGATCTCGACGCGATGGGCTCCGTGCAGGGCGTTCGCGAGGTCGATCACGATTCCGGGGTGGGAGAAGCGTGTCGGCTGGGTGGAGCGCAGCGTCATGGCTACGACGGCGAAGGTCGGCAGGACCACCAAGTCGTCGTCGGTCGCGTAGCGCAGCTCGCGCTGGTCCGTCGGGTCCGCACCTGCGCCGAGCGCAAGGTGGTAGAGGACGACGTCCGGGGGGCTCCAGGAGAACTCGGTCGCCGGTAGCTTCGCGCCGAGCGCAGTGGCGAGGTCGATGGGCACTGCGCAGCTCCAGTGACGATGCGACCTGTTCGGCTGACCGATCCGCCACGATTACAAGGGCATCCGCGGACGACGTCAAGCGGCACAACGACACGGCGGGTTCGGCGTGGGACGATTTTTGCGTGACCACCCCGCGCAGGACCATCGAGCAGCGCGGGCTGTGGTTGGAGGAACTGGACCCGGACGTCCTGTACCTCCATCGGCCCGGTCGCACGATGACGGAATACGACAACGTCTTGTTCAGCACGCTGTCGATGAATCCCCAAGCCCTTCATATCGACGCCGCGTACAGCGCAACCCAGCCGTTCGGCCGGCAGCTGATGAACAGCATGTTCACCCTGGCCACGTTGGTCGGGCTGTCGGTCGCCCACATCACCAGAGGCACGATCGTCGCCAATCTTGGTTTCTCCGAGGTGCGCTTTCCGGCTCCGGTGTTCCACGGCGACACGCTGTACGGCGAGACCATCGTCCTCGACAAGCGACTGTCCAGATCTCGTCCCGAGGCAGGCATTGCCACCCTGGAACACACCGGCCGCAACGAGGAAGGGACCGTCGTCGCGGTGGCGGTGCGCAGCGTCATGATGTTGCGTGCCCCTGGAGAGCCGGATGCGTGATGGCGTCGCCTGGTTGTTCTGTCCCGCTGATCGCCCGGACCGGTTCACCAAAGCCGTCGAGCGCGCAGACGTCGTCATCATCGACCTCGAGGACGCGGTAGCTCCCGGAGATCGTGCTGCGGCACGGGAGGCACTACGCGAGCGACCCCTCGATCCCGAGCGGTGCGTGGTTCGGATCAACCCGGCGGTCACGAGCGATCATGACCTGGACCTCGCCACGGTGGCTCGCACGGACTACGCAAGGGTCATGCTGGCCAAGACCGAGTCCGCAGAGGAGGCCGCCGCTCTGGCGCCGCTGCGCGTCGTGGCGCTGTGCGAGACGCCGCGTGGGGTAGTCAACGCGACCGCGATCGCCGCGGTCGACAATGTGGATGCCGTCATGTGGGGCGCGGAGGATCTCGGCTCCGCGCTGGGCGGCACCACCAGCCGCCATGCCGACGGCACCTACCGTGATGTCGCCCGACACGCCCGGGCGAGTGTGCTGCTGGGCGCCTCAGCGTCGGACAAGTCCGCGATCGACGCGGTGTACCTCGACATCGCCGACCTCGACGGATTGCACGCCGAAGCGTCCGACGCCGTCGCGTCGGGCTTCACCGCCAAGGCCTGCGTCCATCCCCGGCAAGTCGCCGTGGTACGAGATGCCTACCGTCCCCGTCCGGACCAGCTCGCGTGGGCCCAGGAGGTTCTCGAGATATCGAGCAACGGGGTCGGAGTCTTCAGCCACAAGGGACAGATGATCGACGAGCCCATCCTTCGGCAGGCGCGTCGGATCATGGCACGAAACGGCTGACCCAAACGGTCGAAGTCGCCAAGTACCGAGATCTTCGGATTCGCGCTCCACAGCTTTGACAAATGACCGTCGATTTTGCCGGTGATAGGGAACGAAATCCGGAATGGAAGCTCCGATGTCGAATCCCTAAGCGTGGCGTCTCTAAGTAATTTGTGCAGGCTTTCGCCAATGACTCGTCAAGCGGCTCGCCAGGTGCGCTCGAACGAGTCGGCACACGCCGGGGTCTGGCTGGTGGTCGCGCCGGTACAGCGTCCGCCCTTTCTCGCCGCATCGCGAATAGATCTCGGTTCGGAGCTGATGCTTGCGCACGCACATGGTTGGACCTAGGGTCCGGAACACCTCGGTCATGCTCTTGACCTCTCGAGGCCACCTCGGCCACTACCGTTTGGGGGACGTTGATGGCAAGTCGGCGTAGCAGTACGCCACTCCGGCGCTTCGGGGGCGCACGCGGCCTCACGGTGGCCGTCGGCTGTGTAGCCCTACTCGTCGTGTCCGCGTGCTCGTCCAGCAGTTCGAAGAGCAATTCCAGCGGGTCGGCGGCGTCCGGGTCGGGCGGCGGGTCCTGCTCGACACCGAACAAGTCTCCGATCACGGTCTCGGTGGTCGCCGACCTGAGTGGGCAGTCGCCGACGCTGATCACGCACGGCAAGGGGACGGTCGCCGCCGCGACGACCGCCGTCAATATCGCAAACACCACGGGCGGGATCGACTGTCACCCGATCAAACTGAAGGTGCACGATGCTGCGGCTTCGCCGACCGGCGTCTCGCAAGCCTTCCGAGCCGCCATCGATGACAAGCCGGTAGCCATCACCGGGTTCACGTTCAGCGGAATCCTGGCGGGTTCCGTGCCGCTGGTCTCCCAGGCGAAGATCCCGTACATGGGCACGTCACCGGTGTTCGCGGGCGTCGCGAACCTGCCCTTCTTCTACTCGACCCAGCTCGCGAACAGTGTGCTCGGAGCGGATTCCGTCGAGGCGCTGAAACGCCAGATGGGCGGCTCGCTGCAGGGCAAGCGCGTGGCGGCGGAGGGTTCATCCAACAGCGCGACGACCGACGAGTTCTTGGCGGCGATCAAGCAGGGCGTCGAGGCGGCTGGCGGCACCTACGGGCCGGTCTTCCGTGACTCCACGTCGTTCACCGAGTGGAGCAGTCAGGCGGTCAACACGGTGTCGAGCAAGGCTGACGCCCTGATCACCAGCATGTCGGACGCCACGATGATCACTATCGCCGACGCGCTCAAGACCGCCAACTTCAGCGGAAAGCTCGTCAACCTCATTCCGTCCACCGACCGGGTCTTCAAGCAGATCAACAACACACCGTCGTTCTCGTCCCTACGGGTGACGAACTTCCCGACCGAGGGCACTCCACTCGCGCAGGCGGTGACGGCGGCGGGGGCATCGTTGTCCGACGCGAACGGTTCGTTCTACTTCGGCCAGGAGTTCGCGGCCGCGACGTTCTTGGTGGCCGTCCTCCGCAAGTGTGGCGCGACGTGCTCGACGGACGCCTTCGTGAAGACGGTGACGGATTACGGACCGTTCACGGTGCCGTTGAACGGCCTGTTCGGACCGATGACCTTCAACAAGACCGTCGCGGTGTATCCGGCCAGCGTGGCCTCACTCGCCTCGTCGGGACAGGTCGAATTGGTGGGAGGAACCCTCTCGTCGTGACGGGTGATCCCGGGTAGTTGCTTGTCCGGTGGTGACCGTGTCGTCGCCACCGGACAAGCATTCCCGGGGCCATTCATTTGTCGTACATTGAGCCCACACGCCACGGAGACGTCGATGCCTACTCCTGAATCGGACGGAGGGCCTGCCGTGCCGGGTCGAGTTGCGGTCAACGGAACCGGCGTAGACGGGCACCTGTGGCTAGGGCGACTCCGGTGAGTGATGGCGGCGGTGCGGTAGCAGCCCCACTCATTCGTGTGGAAGAGATTGAGCTGACTTACGGTCGCGGGGCACGCGGCTGCGTCAACGTGTCACTGCGCGTCGACGCGGGTCAGGTGGTTGCTCTCGTCGGACCGAACGGAGCGGGCAAGACATCGACGGTGCGGTCCATCAGCGGTTTCATGCCGATCGAGGGTGCGAAGGTCACTCGCGGTCGGGTGCTGCTCGACGGCGCTGACGTCACGAATTATGCTCCGCACCGCCAGGCGCGCGACGGGGTCGCCTTTGTGCCTGAGCGCAACAAGGTGTTCGCGAACCTCACCGTCATGCAGAACCTGCTGGCCTTGGGTCATTTGCCGCGCGGCACGGCGCGCGGCGACCGGCTGGCCCGGGTCTTCGAGGTCTTCCCCGAGTTGAAGGGCCGGGTAGACGACCCAGCCGGTCAGCTCAGCGGCGGCCAGCGGCAGATGCTCGCGTTGGCCCGCGCCATGATGTCGGCGCCGCGCTTGTTGATCGTGGACGAGATGACCCTCGGGCTGCACCACAGTTTGCAGCCGCGCTTGTTCGACGCCGTCAAGGTGTTGGCCGCCGCCGGGATAGCGGTCATCCTGGTCGACGAATCGACCGGCCTCAACCTGGAAGTCGCTGATTACTGCTACGTCATCGGCCATGGTGTGGTTCGGGCCGAGGGCACGCCGGCTTCGGTGCAGCAGGGGAACGCGCTGACCAGCGTTTACCTGGAGGGCTGATGACCGGGATTTCGTCGGAGGGTTTGGCGCAGATCTTCGATTCGCGGGCCACGTCCGATCCGGTACTCGACGCTCGGGAAGTCACCGTTCGGTTCGGCGGAGTCGTCGCCGTCAACAAGGTCGACCTCGTAGTCGGGGAGTACGACGTTGCGATGCTGGTAGGCCCGAATGGCGCAGGAAAGAGCACGGTGCTCAACGCCGTGTCCGGCGCGGTGCGCTCGAGCGGCAGCATCCTCATCGACCGTACCGATGTCACCGGCATGAAGTCCTTCCAGCGGGTGCAGGCCGGTCTGGGGCGCACCTTCCAGGACCCCGTGT
>CAXTNQ010000099.1:1986-10196 GCA_964245745.1 uncultured Jatrophihabitantaceae bacterium | reverse complement strand
CGGCGGCCCGTCGACGAGCGTCGGCCTCGGCCGCTGCGAGCTGGCGGATGGCCGCGCCTTCGGACTCGGCCATCCGCCGTGTCGCTTCCGCGTCCGTGTTGGCCTGAGCCGAATCCAACGCCGATGTGTCATCGGTAGACCGCGCCGGCGGACGTCCGCGACGCCGATAGGAGTCGACGAAGAAAACCCCGAGGACGAAAACCGCGCCTACCGCCGCGTACAGCACACCTGTCATGTCGGCCTCCTCATGCCCGTCGTCCGGCGCGGCACCAGGAGTACGCAGGTTGTGCGGTCTTGTACGGTCGCCGGGCTGGCGGTGTCTGCCGCCATGTCGTCCGCCGACCGTCAGCTGACGGTGAAGCGTGGTCCCTTCTGTGAGTACGGTCGCTGCTGCATATCTGCTTTCGCCTCGATGCGCGCGGTAGTCGGCACCTCGCCACTACCGGCACCGAGGTACGGCCGGAACGTGCTCCTGATCAGTCGAGGCTAAGAAGGCGCAGACAACTGGTCAAGTCGCGCCGCCGCGGCGCGACTTGACCAGGCTGACGACCGTGACCGGGGGTGGCTGGACCAGTGCGTCAGGTTTCCGGCGTGGCCAGCGCCTCGTCCGCCGCCGCGAGCGCCACCTCCGCCGAGTAGCCCCGGCGCCCCAACAGCGCGTAGAGCCGCCTCCGCCGGACGTCCGGGGCCACACCGTCCAGGCCAGCGAGCTTGCGCCGCGCCAGGTACACCGCGGCCGCTCGTTCGCTATCGGGATCGATCCTCGCGACGACGGTGCGCACGGTCGACTCGTCCACGCCTCGCTGGCGCAACTTCGCCGCAACCGCTCGGCCCGACAGCCCGCGATCGTGGTGCTGGTGGCGAGCATAGGTCGTAGCTAGTGACGTGTCATCGACCAAACCGACCTCGGCAAACCGGGACAGCACACGCTCCGCCGCATCCGGTGGCACGCCCCGCTTGGCCAGCGCAGCGGTCAGCTCGGCATGGGTCCGCGCTCGCACTGACAACAGGCGTAGGCAGATGATGCGCGCGACCGACTCCGGATCGCCGGGTGGATCGGTGGGATCGCCGTGGTCACCGTCATCGCGGTGCACGCGACGGTCGCGACTCGATGAGGTCGAGCGCATCGATCAGAAGTCGACCGGCGCAGGCAACGGCACGATCGGGACGCCGTCGTCGACGCGGGCGCCCACGCCCAGCTTCTCCTTGATCTTTTTCTCGATCTCATCGGCCAGGTCCGGGTTGTCCCGCAGGAAGTTACGGACGTTCTCCTTACCCTGCCCAAGCTGATCGCTGTCGTAGGTGTACCAGGCACCGGACTTCTTGATCAGGCCCTGCTCGACGCCGACGTCGATCAGAGAACCTTCACGGCTGATGCCCTGCCCGTACACGATGTCGAACTCAGCCTGCTTGAACGGTGGCGCGACTTTGTTCTTGACCACCTTCACGCGGGTCCGGTTACCGACGGCGTCCGTGCCGTCCTTCAGCGTCTCGATGCGGCGAACATCCAGCCGAATCGACGCGTAGAACTTGAGCGCCTTGCCTCCGGTTGTCGTCTCCGGGGAGCCGAACATGACGCCGATCTTCTCGCGTAGCTGGTTGATAAAGATGGCTGTCGTCCCCGAGTTGTTGAGTGCTCCGGTGATCTTGCGCAGCGCCTGACTCATCAGTCGGGCCTGCAGACCGACGTGACTGTCCCCCATCTCGCCCTCGATCTCGGCCCGCGGCACCAGCGCGGCCACCGAGTCGATGACGATGACATCCAGGGCGCCGGACCGCACGAGCATGTCGGCGATCTCCAGCGCCTGCTCCCCGGTGTCGGGCTGGCTGACCAGTAACGCGTCGGTGTCGACGCCCAGCGACCGGGCGTAGTCGGGGTCGAGTGCGTGTTCGGCGTCGATGAAGGCCGCAACCCCTCCCGCCGCCTGTGCGTTGGCCACGGCGTGCAGAGCCACGGTCGTCTTGCCGCTGCTTTCTGGGCCGTAGATTTCGACGACCCGCCCTCGCGGTAGGCCGCCGATCCCCAGGGCCACGTCCAGGGCGATCGACCCGGTAGGAATCACCTCGATCGGAGTCGCGGCTCGTTCGCCCAGCCGCATCACCGATCCCTTCCCGAACTGCTTGTCGATCTGGTTGAGCGCGACGTCGAGCGCCTTGTCGCGGTCGAATCCTGCGGGCATTCGGGCCACCTTTTCTCGTCGAGGACGCGTGAACTCATGTCGCGGGCGACGCTAGAACCGGCCACCGACAATCCGCATGCGACGACGAAAGCTGTGGATACGTCGATGTCTCGTCCACAGCCTAGGGCGAACGCGTGTTCGATGCGACCAATGTCTGGGGCGACACGCCGAGACGTCTCAGCGCAGCGCCGGCGGAGCCCCGAACTCCGTGCACACCGCTCGCCAGACGTCTTTCGCCTCGACTCCTGCGGCCAGCGCCTCGTCGACCGTGGATCCGAGTTCCGGCACCCGGTAGTCCGCGGCGAGGCTACGGGCGTACGTCGCCCCGAAACGACTCTCCATCCGCTGCCAGAAGTCCGTCAGGCGCACGCGCCCGAGCGTAGGGCAGGTCGGTTGTCGTACCGGCCTTGCACACTGGAGACGTGCCCCGCTTCTCCCCCGCGACCCAGGCGTGGTTCGACGGCGCCTTCGCCGCGGCCACCCCGGCTCAGACCGGTGCGTGGGACGCCATCGCTCGTGGTGAGCACACGTTGGTAGTCGCGCCCACCGGCTCGGGTAAGACGCTGGCCGCCTTCCTGTCCTCCCTCGACCGACTGAGCGCCGAGGCCGTACCTGACGAACCGTTGCGCCGTTGCCGCGTGCTGTACGTCAGCCCTCTCAAGGCCTTGGCGGTGGATGTCGAGCGCAACCTACGGTCACCCCTCGCCGGCATCGGGCAGGCCGCCCGCCGGCTCGGGCTCGGCGTTCCGGACATCACGGTCGCGATGCGCACCGGCGACACGCCGGCCGACGAGCGGCGTCAGTTCGCCCGGCGTCCGTCCGACATCTTGATCACCACGCCGGAGTCGCTGTTCCTCTTGCTGACGTCATCCGCGCGCGAGGCCCTGCACGGCATCGACACGGTCATCGTGGACGAGGTGCACGCCGTGTGTGCCACCAAGCGCGGCGCCCACCTGGCCCTGTCGCTCGAACGGTTGGACGCCCTGCTGGAAACGCCCGCGCAGCGCATCGGCCTCTCGGCGACCGTGCGCCCGGTCGACGAGGTCGCGACCTTCTTGGCGGGAGGCCGGCCGGTCACGGTGGTCCAGCCACCGACCGACAAGACTTTCGACCTGCAGGTCGTCGTACCGATCGAGGACATGTCGGCGCTCGGAGAGCCGACGGGTGACCTGTCCGGGGCCGCGGCGGGTGCCGAGCGACGGGCGTCGATCTGGCCCCACGTCGAGGAGCGCGTGCTCGATCTCATCGAGGGCCACCGGTCCACCATCGTGTTCGCGAACTCGCGCCGGCTGGCCGAGCGGCTCACGTCGCGCCTGAACGAGCTCGAGGAGGAACGGCGGGAGCGACCGGCTGTCGTTGGCGGCCCCCCGGCCCAGCTCATGGGTCAGTCCGGTGCGGGCCGACCCGCTGCGACGGGCGAATCAGTGGTCGCGCGAGCGCACCACGGCTCGGTATCGCGGGAACAGCGTGCCCTCGTGGAAGAAGAGCTGAAGGCCGGTCGACTGCCCGCGGTCGTGGCGACATCCTCCCTCGAACTCGGCATCGACATGGGCGCGGTCGATCTCGTGGTCCAGGTCGAGGCGCCGCCCTCCGTAGCATCCGGGCTCCAGCGGGTCGGACGCGCGGGGCATCAGGTGGGTGCCGTCTCCCGTGGCGTGATCTTTCCGAAGTACCGCGGGGATCTCGTCGAATGCGCGGTGGTCGCCGAGCGGATGCAGGCCGGCGCGATCGAATCGATGCGCTATCCGCGTAATCCCCTCGACGTGCTGGCCCAGCAGATCGTGGCCATCGTGGCCATGGAGACCGTGACCGTGGACGATCTCGAGGTCCTGATCCGGCGCTGCGCGCCGTTCGCCGGCCTGCCGCGCTCGGCGCTCGAAGCGGTGCTGGACATGCTGGCGGGCCGGTATCCCTCCGACGCCTTCGCCGAGCTGCGGCCACGCCTGGTGTGGGACCGGGTGACCGGCGAGCTGAGCCCGCGCGGTGGAGCGCAGCGGCTCGCCGTGACGAGCGGGGGCACCATTCCGGACCGCGGCCTGTTCGGCGTGTTCCTGGCCTCCGGCGAGGGGCCGGCGCGCCGGGTCGGTGAGCTTGATGAGGAGATGGTCTACGAGTCGCGCGTCGGTGACGTCTTCCTGCTCGGGTCATCCTCCTGGCGGATCGAGCAGATCACCCACGACCGGGTCCTCGTGACGCCTGCGCCGGGCGAGATCGGTCGTATGCCGTTCTGGAAGGGCGACTCTCCCGGGCGTCCGGTCGAGCTCGGCCGCGCGTTGGGCGCCTTTCTCCGTGAGGTGGGCGCCGCCCCCGAACCGCAGGCCGTCGCGCGCGCCCAGGCCGCTGGTCTCGATCCCTGGGGCAGTGCCAACTTGCTGGCCTACCTCGCGGAGCAGAAGGAGGCGACGGCGCATCTGCCGGACGACCGCACGGTCCTCGTCGAGCGCTTTCGGGACGAATTGGGCGACTGGCGAGTAGTCGTGCATTCGCCGTTCGGCGCGCCGGTCAACGCTCCGTGGGCGCTGGCCATCGCTGCTCGCCTGCGCGAGCGGTACGGCCTCGAGGTGCAGTCGATGCACTCTGACGACGGCATCGTGCTGCGTCTGCCGGAGTCCGACGCCGAGGCTCCGTCGGCAGACCTAGCCGTATTCGACCCCGACGAGATCACCGCCCTCGTGACGGCCGAGGTCAGTGGTTCGGCCCTGTTCGCCGCCCGCTTCCGAGAGTGCGCCTCGCGATCCCTGCTGCTGCCCAAGCGCGACCCCCGGCGACGAGCTCCGTTGTGGCAACAACGCCAGCGGGCCAATCAGCTGCTGCAGGTGGCCAGCGAGTACGGCGAGTTCCCGGTCGTGCTCGAGGCCATGCGCGAATGTCTGCAGGACGTGTATGACCTGCCCGGTCTGGTCGGTCTCATGCGCGACCTGCAGACCCGGTCGGTGCGGCTGGTGGAGGTCGAGACCGCGGCGCCGTCGCCCTTTGCCCGGTCGCTGCTATTCGGCTACGTCGGCATGTTCTTGTACGAGGGTGATGCGCCGCTGGCCGAGCGCCGCGCGCAGGCGCTCTCACTCGACTCGGCCCTGCTCGCCGAGCTGCTGGGGTCGACGGAGCTGCGGGAGCTACTCGACGCGGACGCGGTGGCCGCGGTCGAGGCCGAGCTGCAGCGGCTGCCGGACGACCGGCACGTCTATGGACCGGATGGCGTCCACGACCTGCTACGCATTCTCGGCGATCTCAGCACGGCGGAGGCGCTCGAGCGCGGGGCCACGGCCCGCGACCTGGCGGGACTCGAGGAACAGCGTCGCGCGATTCGCATCCGGATCGCGGGAGAAGAACGGTGGCTGGCCATCGAGGACGCCGGGCGCGTGCGCGACGCGCTGGGCACCGCGCTGCCGGTAGGCGTGCCCGAGGCGTTCACCGAGCCCGTGCGCGACCCGCTGGGCGATCTGGTGAGCCGGTTCGCCCGTACCCACGGGCCGTTCCGTCCGGAAGAGGTGGCGCAGCGCCTCGGACTGGGCGTCGCTGTGGTCGGTGCAGCACTCGACCGGCTGCAGGCGGGCGGACGCGTGGTGCAGGGCGAGTTCCGGCCGGGCGCCGTCGGGCTCGACTGGTGCGACGCCGAGGTGCTGCGCGCCATCCGTCGACGCTCGTTGGCCGCCCTGCGACAGGAGGTCGAGCCGGTAGCCCCGGACGCGCTCGCGCGTTTCCTGCCGGCGTGGCAAGGACTAGGGGCGTCGGCATCGCCGGCGCGGCGCGGGGCGGACGGTGTCCTGCGCGCGGTCGAACAACTGGCCGGGACGCCGATCCCGGCCAGCGCTCTCGAGACGCTCGTCCTGCCGGCTCGGGTGGCCGGCTATACGACGGCGTGGCTGGACGAACTGACGGTCAGCGGGGACGTCGTATGGGCCGGCGCAGGCAGCCTTGGCAGCACCGACGGCTGGCTCGTGCTCAGCCCGGCCGACGTGGCGCCGGCCGTACTGCCGGACCCCGATGAGATAGATGAGGACGGCGTCGGCGCTGCGGTGCTCTCGGCCCTCGGGCCCGACCGTGCGCTGTTCTTCCGCGCCCTGGCCGACGGGCTGGAGGTCGCCGCGACCGACGACGCCGTCGTCGCGGCGGTATGGAACCTGGTGTGGGCCGGCATGATTACCAACGACACACTGGCTCCGGTCCGGGCGCTGCTCGCGGGCGGCGGTCGCGCCGCCCATTCCCGGCCGCCTCGTCCGCCACGCGCGCGGTACGGGCGGTACCGCGGATTGACGCCGTCGAGGACGGGTGCGCGGACTTCACCGTCGGCCGTGACCGGACGGTGGTCCCGCGTGCCTGAGCGCGACCCCGACCGGACCCGCCGGACCGTCGTCTTGGCCGATGTTCTGCTCGACCGCTACGGCGTCGTGACCCGCGGATCGCTCGGCGCGGAGCGGGTGGCGGGCGGATTCAGCGCTGTCTACCCCGTGCTGCGCACCGCCGAGGAGTCCGGGCAGGTCCGCCGCGGCTATTTCGTCGAGGGCCTGGGGGCCGCGCAGTTTGCGTTACCCGGGGCCGTCGACCGGGTGCGATCGTTCGGCCGGCTCTCAGCTGCGGACCCGCTCGAGACCGCTGATCCGTCCGCGCGAGCGCCCGCCCTGGTTCTGGCCGCCACCGATCCCGCCAACCCGTACGGGGCCGCCCTGCCGTGGCCGGCGCGCGAGCCCGCCGCCGACGGACGGCGCGGACACCAGTCGGCCCGCAAGGCCGGCGCCCTGGTCGTCCTGGTCGACGGCGCGTGCGTGCTCTACGTCGAGCGCGGCGGCCGCACCCTGCTGTCGTTCACCGACCAGCCTTCGGTGCTGCAGGCGGCGGCCGATGCGCTCGCGCTGGCCGTCCGGGACGGCGCGTTAGGGCGCTTGTCGGTCGAGCGGGCGGACGGCACGACCGTCCTGGCCTCCCCACTGGCCGAGGCCCTCGAAGCCGCCGGCTTCCGTCCGACGCCGCGAGGCTTGCGACTGCGCCGGTAACCCGGTGGTCGCTGAGGCACCATGGGACGGTGCCTGAGGGCGACACCGTCTGGCTCACCGCGCAGCGCCTCGACCAGGCGCTGCGCGGACGTGCAGTGACGACCTTCGACCTGCGCGTCCCGCGACTGGCGCTCGTCGACCTCGGTGGTCGGACGGTCGAGAACGTCGCCGCCCGCGGGAAGCACATCCTCATGCGCTTCACCGGCGGGTACACCCTGCACAGCCACCTGCGCATGGACGGCTCGTGGTACCTGAGCCGGGCCGGCCGCCGGCCACGGCGTCATCCCGAACACATGGTGCGGGCGGTCGTCGGTAACGCCGAATGGCTCGCCGTCGGATACCGCGTGCACGACCTCGCCGTGGTGTCGACCGATGCCGAAGCAACCCTGGTCGGCCATCTCGGACCAGATCTGCTCGGCGCCGACTGGGGCGAATCCGCGCTCGATGAAGCCATCCGCCGGCTGCAGCAGCAACCGGACCGACCGGTCAGCGAGGCGCTGCTCGACCAGACCAACCTGGCCGGCGTCGGCAACATGTACCAGGCCGAGATCCTGTTCCTGGGCGGCACGCACCCGGCCACGCCGGTCGGCGCAGTGTCCGACCTGACCGGACTGGTGCAGACCGCACGTCGGCTACTGCGCGCGAACCGCGACCGTCCCGAACAATCGACAACGGGTCGGCTGGGCCGTGGGCAGGAGCACTGGGTGTATCTGCGTGGCGGCCAGCCGTGCCTGCGGTGCGGCACCCGAATCGCCGAGGGCCGGCACGGCCGCCGCGAGCAACAACGGCCCACCTGGTGGTGCCCCCATTGCCAGCCCGATGCCGCGCAGGCCGATCCCGCGGTCTAGCCGACGCGCTGCCCAGCCCGCTACCGGCGCTGCAGCGCATCCACCACCGGTGCGGCAGAGCAACCGATGCGCACGATCGGGCCTGCTACTCCGACGCCGTCGCTGGTGTCTCGGCTCCCACGCCCGGCGTCGGGACGCCCGAGGCCGACGAGCCGGACGGAGCGTCGATCGCCGGGGCCGAGCGCTGCTCG
>CAXTNQ010000099.1:0-1976 GCA_964245745.1 uncultured Jatrophihabitantaceae bacterium | reverse complement strand
CTCGACCGCTGCGGGCTGCTTGTTGCCCGCCAGAGACGCCCGGATCTCCTCCAGGCGCGCCGATCCCTTGAGGTCCACGGTGGCGCGATTGATCTCCAGCATGCGTCCGGCCACCGAGTTCTTGGCCAGGTCCGCCTGCCCGAGCGCCGTGGCGTAACGCTGCTCGATCTTGGCCCGGACCTCTTCGAGGGACGGGACATTCGACGGCGCGGCCATCTCGCTCATCTGCTGCAAAGAGGCGGACACCGTCTCCTGCATCTTGGCCTGGTCGAGCTGGTTGAGCAGCTTGGTGCGCTCGGCCAGCTTCTCCTGCAGCATGGACGAGTTGTTGTCGACGGCCTCACGGGCTTGCTCTGCCGCCTGGATCGCCTGATCGTGCAGCGACTTGAGGTCCTCGACCGAGGACTCGGCGCTGACCAGCTGGTTGGCCAGCAGCTGCGCCGTCTCCTCGAAGTCCGCAGCCTTCCCGGTGTCCCCCGACGCCCGAGCCTGGTCCGCGAGGACGAGCGCCTGGCGGGCCTGCGCCTGCAGGGTCTCGACCGTGTTGAGCTGTCGGTCGAGTTTCATCTCCAGCTGGCGCTGGTTGCCGATGACGTTGGCCGCTTGGCGGGTGAGCTGGGCGTGCTGGTTCTGCGCCTCCTGGATCGCCTGTTGAATCTGGATCTTCGGATCGGCTCGCTCGTCCACCTTCGCGCCGAACCAGGACATGAAGTACTTCCACGCCCGAACGAACGGGTTGGGTTTGGCCATGGAGCTCGTCCTCCTGCTGCGCTGCTACCTATGCCTTGGCACTGCTTGTTGTGCCCAACTCCCATGGTGTCACGAGGGTTCCGGGCAGGTACCGGGCGATCATCCTGGCTGGGACCGCTCGCGGCAACTGGTCCTCCCGCGCGCAGGATCAGGCGGAGCGGGCGATGCCCGTGCGGGTGGGACGCGGGGGCAGGCCGGCCAGTAGCACAGCAAGATCGGCGGCGATCTCCTCGTCCTCGGCGGGCGACACGAGGTAGGACGCCAGCCACCGCAACGCGGTGCCCGCGCCGTCCCAACCCTGCGCGGCCAGCCGCTGCGCCACAACGGCGTGGGCTCGCTGCCAACCGGCAGCCGTCAGGTCGATGCGGGCGAGCGCGGCCAGGCTGGCCGGTTCGCGGGCGGCAAGGGTCGCGAGCAGCGGATGGTCGCGAAGGGCGACCGCCACCCGGAGCAGGCCCTGCTCAAGAGGCAGCTCGTCCGCGTCGGCGGCGACCGCGTCGATTTCACTCAACAGCAGTGCGGACAGCACGGCGTCGCGCGTCCGGAAGTGGTTGTACAGCGTCGCCTTGGCCACCCCGGACGCCGCGGCGACCTCAGCCATGGTGATCTTGGTGCCGCTGTGCGCGACGGCTCGCCGAGCCCCGTCGAGCAGGGCCGCGCGGCTGCGTTGCATAGCGTTGCCGGCGCGCGCCCGTGTACCCGGTGGACGTACCGGTGGCTCCGATGCCTGTGCGGCGTCCAACCGAGGCGGCGGCGCCGCGGCGTCCGGCGTGGTCGACCGGAACAGCGTGTCGAACAGCGGGTCGCCCATGGGCGCACCGTACCGGCGGACCTACCCGTGGTTTGCGCGGCGCGCGGTGGGCGGTCCCGGCGGCCTACGCCGCGACGGTTGGGAGCGTCCGGACCTGTGCGCCGCTGCCGCTCGTGGATCCGGACATCCGCCCGGCGCCGACGCGACCGGCTAGTTTCTCGTCGCGGCGCAACGTGTCGGTCACCTCTCGGAACAATTCGGACAGCTCGACGTCCAGAGCCGAGCAGATCGCGGCCAGGAGCTCGGAGGACGGCTCCTTCTGACCACGCTCGACTTCGGACAAGTAACCGAGGCTGACCCGCGCGTTCGACGAAACCTCGCGAAGGGTGCGCCGTTGCCGCAGCCGCAGCCCGCGCAAGGTCTCGCCGACCACTTGTCGAAGCACTGCCATGGTGCTAAACCCCCTTCGCTGCCG
>CAXTNQ010000098.1:1121-10256 GCA_964245745.1 uncultured Jatrophihabitantaceae bacterium | reverse complement strand
GTCAGCACGACGGCGTCACTCTCCGGCTGGATGGGCCGGCTCGCCGCGGCCGACGCGACCTTGGCGCGCAAGACCGCCGTGGTCGAACGGGCCCTGTCTCGCCTGGACACGGGCGCCGACCCGCTCACCGTGCTGGCCGAGGTGGGCGGCCTGGAGATTGCGGCGCTAGCCGGCTTCGTCGTCGGCGCGGCATCGCACCGGATACCGGTGATCGTCGACGGCGTGATCGCGGACGCCGCCCTGTTGGCCGCGGACGCCGACTGCCCCGCCGTCCGGCCGTACGTGATCGCCGGCCACCGGTCGACCGAGCCCGGCGCGTCCGCCGCGCTGGGCCGCCTCGACCTCGCTCCCCTCCTCGATCTCGGCCTGCGGCTGGGCGAGGGCACCGGCGCCTGTCTGGCGATACCGCTCGTCGAGGCCGCGGCCCGGGTGCTCGGCGAGATGGCGACCTTCGACGAGGCCGGCGTCTCCGAGGCGGACTAATCCGTCGTGCGTCGCCCGGTCACGGCTCTCGGCGCGAACTCGCGCTCGCGCGCGAGGCGGACGACTACTTCTCGTTCGCGCCTACCGCGGTCAATTCGGCGCGGTCGTCGGCGCTGAGCCGGATGCCGGCCGCGGCCAGGTTCTGCTCGAGGTGCTCGACCGAGGAGGTGCCCGGGATCAGCAGCACGTTGTCGGCGACCGACAGCGTCCAGGCCAGGGCCACCTGCGACGGGGTGACCTCGTAGCGGCCGGCGACGTCACGCAGCTGGTCGTTGCCGAGCACGGGATTGGCCCGACCGAAACCGGAACCGAGCGGAAAGAACGGCACGAACGCGATGTTGCGCGCCAGGCACACGTCCAGTACCGGTTGCGAGGAGCGGTCGACCAGGTTGTACGCGTTCTGCACGCAAATGATCTCGGTGCTCTCGAGCGCGTGCTCTAACAGGTCTACCGTCACGTTGCTCAGGCCGACGCCGGCGATCAGCCCGTCGTCGCGGGCCTGGACCATGGCGGCCAGCTGGTCGTCGAACTTGGCGTCGAGCTTTGCGCCGTCGTAGAGGCGCAGGTTTACCGCGGCCAACCGCTCGACGTCGAGCGTGCGCAGGTTGTCCTCGATGCCCTGGCGCAGATCCTCGGGACCGTCCCAGGGCAGCCAGTGTCCGCCGTCGTCTCGCCGGGCACCGACCTTGCTGACCAAGGCAAGCGACTCGGGGTACGGGTGCAGCGCTTCGTGGATGAGCTCGTTGGCGACGTCGGGGCCGTAGTACTGGGCGGTGTCGATGTGGTCGACGCCGAGCGCCACGGCGCGCTGCAGCACGGCGACGGCGGCGTCGTGGTCGCGCGGGGGTCCGGACACGCCCGGTCCGGGCAGTTGCATGGCGCCGTAGCCGATGCGCTGGACGGTGAACGGTCCGAGGGGATAGGTCATAGCTCGAGGTTAGTGATCTCCGTCAGTCTCGCGGGCGCTCGCTTAGCCTGGCGCGGTGGACTCCGCCGCCCCGGGCCGGAACTGGTCGGGCACGATCGCCTATCAGGCGCGTGCGCTGCTGCGCCCGACCTCGCTGGACGAACTGCGCGCGCTCGTGACCAGCCGGGACAAGGTCCGCGCCCTCGGCAGTCGGCACTCGTTCAGTCGGGTGGCCGACACCGTCGGCGACCTCGTCGACCTGTCCGGGCTCGGCGGTGGTCCGGAGCTCGACACCGTGGCGCGCACCGTGCGCCTTCCGGCGCGCCTGCGCTACGGCGAGCTCACCGGCGTCCTGGACGCGCAGGGCTGGGCGCTTCCCAACCTCGGGTCGCTGCCCCACATCACGGTGGCCGGCGCCGCGGCCACGGGAACCCACGGCGGTGGCGACCACAATCGCCTGCTGGGGACGGCCATTTCGGCGCTCACCCTGCTCACGGCGTCCGGCGACCTCGTCACCTACGACCGCGACCACCCTGACTTCGACGGCGTCGTGCTCTCCCTCGGCGCGCTCGGCATCATCACCGAGCTGACGCTCGACCTCGTCCCCGCCTTCGAGATGCGGCAGTGGGTGTACCGCGACCTGCCGACGGAGTCCCTCGTCGAGCACCTAGACGAGATCATGGCGTCGGCCTACAGCGTCAGCCTGTTCACCGACTGGGCGCCCGACGTGGTGCGGCAGGTGTGGTTTAAGCGGCGCGCGCCCGTCGACAACGCTCCGCCGGTCTGGTTCGGCGCCATACTGGCCGACCGGCCGATGCACCCGGTGCCCGGCGTCGATCCCGCGCACTGCACGCAACAGCTGGGCGTCGTCGGGCCGTGGCACCAACGCCTGCCGCACTTCCGGCTGGAGTTCACCCCCAGCCACGGTGACGAGGTGCAGTCCGAGTACCTGGTGCCGCGGCGCCACGGTCGCGAGGCCGTGCGGGCCATGATCGCCATCGGTCCACGCATTGGGTCGGCGCTGCAGGTCGGCGAGATCCGGACGGTCGCGGCCGACTCGTTGTGGCTGAGCCCGGCCTTTGCGCAGGACAGCCTCGCGCTGCACTTCACGTGGGTGCCCGACGCAGCCGCCGTCGCCTCGGCCGTGGACGCTGTCGAGGGTGCGTTGCTACCGCTCGGTGCCCGTCCACACTGGGGGAAGGTGTTCCGTGCGGCGCCTGCGCGATATCCGCGCGGGGAGAACTTCGCGGCGCTTCGCCACCGTCTCGATCCGACCAATCGGTTCGGCAACGACTTCGTCGATGAGATCTTCGGGACCCCCTGAGCGGCCCGGGCTCCGGTTAGCGCCGGCCGTTTGCCGGGTACAGCGAGGTGCGCCCAGAAGCGATCACGCCGACGGGCCGCGGCAAGCAACGCCGCGAATCCGTAGCGGGCACCAGCCCGCCACGCGCATACCTTAAGGACGCTCAGTGTCGAACGACTTGTTGGCGGTGGTGACAGGGGCGTCGAGCGGGATCGGCTTCGAGCTCGCGCGCCAGTTCGCCGAACACGACTACGACGTGGTGGTGGTCGCGGAGGACGACGCCATCACCGAGGCCGCCGAGCGACTGTCCGGCAACGGCGCGCGCATCTCCGCGATCCGGGCCGACCTGGCGACCGACGACGGCGCGGACCTGGTCGTCCGCACCCTCGCGGAGGTCGGTCGGCCAATCGATGCGGTCGCCATCAACGCCGGGATCGGTAAGAGCGGCGCCTTCGTCGACATCCCGTGGTCGGACGAGGAGGAGCTGCTCCGACTGAACATCGGTTCGACCGTCCGGATCGCCAAGGCGGTCCTGCCGGACATGGTGCGGCGCGGCGCGGGGCACGTGCTGTTCACCGCGTCCGTCGCCGCGACGATGCCTGGGCCGTACTACGCGACGTACGCCGCCAGCAAGGCGTTCGTGCTGTCGTTCGCCGAGGCGCTGCGCTACGAGGTAAAGGACGCAGGCGTCACCGTCACGGCGCTCATGCCCGGGCCGACCGACACCGAGTTCTTCGATCGGGCCGGCATGCAGGACACACCGGTCTACCAGGCGAAGAAGGACGACCCGGCCGAGGTGGCCAAGGACGGTTTCGACGCCCTCATGGCCGGTAAGGACCACGTGGTCGGCGGTTCGGTGAAGAACAAGGCGCAGGTCGCCGCCGCCCGTGCGATGACCGATCCGATGAAAGCGGCGACGCACGCCAAGCTGACGAAGCCCGAGGACGAATCATGAGAGCGCTGACCTGGCAGGGCAACGAGCACGTCGAGGTCGTCGACGTCCCGGATCCGCAGATCCAGCAGCGGACCGATGCGATCATTCGCGTGACGTCGACCGCCATCTGTGGATCGGACCTGCACCTGTACGGCGTGCTCGGGCCGTTCCTCAAGCCGGGGGACGTGCTCGGCCACGAAGCGATGGGCGTCGTCGAGGAGGTCGGCGCCGACGTGCCCGGCCTGCACGCCGGCGACCGCGTGGTCATCCCGTTCAACATCTCGTGCGGGCACTGCTGGATGTGCGACCGCCAGCTGTTCGCGCAGTGTGAGACGACCCAGGTGCGGGCACAGGGCAAGGGCGCGGCCCTGTTCGGCTACACCTCGCTGTACGGCTCGGTCCCCGGCGGCCAGGCTCAGTACCTACGCGTGCCGCAGGCGCAGTTCGGTCCCATCCCGGTGCCCGACGGCGTCCCCGACGAGCGCTACCTCTACCTCTCGGACATCCTGCCGACGGCGTACCAGGCCGTCACCTACGCCGACGTGCCCGAGGGCGGGACGCTGGCCGTCCTCGGCCTCGGACCGGTCGGACAGCTGGCCTCCCGGGTCGCGCAGCACCGCGGTGCCGCACGGGTCATCGGCATCGACCCGGTACCCGAGCGCCGCGCCGCGGCCGAGCGCTTCGGCGTCGAGACACTCGACCTGGACGACGTCGACCAGCTGTCCGAGGCCCTGATCGAGATGGTCGACGGACGGGGGCCGGACGCGGTGATCGACGCGGTCGGCATGGAGGCCTCGGGGCACGAGGAGCGGCGCTTCACCAAGGTCGCCGAACTGGCGCAGAAGGCCACCGGCCTGCTGCCCGACAAGGTGGCGGCCAAGCTGACCGACAAGGCCGCAGTGGACCGGCTGGACGCGCTGCACGCGGCGATGAAGGCGGTCCGCCGCGGCGGGACGGTGTCGATCAGCGGCGTCTACGGCGGCGAGGTCGACCCCATGCCGATGATGGAGCTGTTCGACCGAGGGGTCCAGGTGCGGATGGGGCAGGCCCACGTCAAGCGCTGGGTCGACGACCTGCTCCCCCTGGTCAACGACGAAGCCGATCCGCTCGGCCTCGAGGGGCTGGCCACCCACCACCTTCCCCTCGAAGAGGCACCGCGCGGCTACGAGACGTTCCGCGCCAAGACCGACGGGTGCATCAAGGTCGTCCTCGAGCCCTGACCCTTCCCGCTCTCCGCGTTCGGTCGAACCGGTCATCGCGCGTCGGCCGTCTCGCGTTCCGACTGCTCGGTCACGACCTCTCCGGTCACGGCCGCCGGCGCAGTCGCGTTCAGCCGGGCGATGTGCTCAGCTCCCTCGATGTCGACGTGCGGCAGCGCGCGGTCGAGCCACCGTGGCATCCACCAGGCGTGCCGTCCCATCAGCGACATGACCGCGGGCACCAGCACCATGCGGATGATGCTGGCGTCAATGAGCACGGCAGCGGCCATGCCGACGGCGAGCATCTTCACCGTCGGGTCGTCGTCGAGGACGAAGCTCGAGAAGACCGCGATCATGATGGCGGCGGCAGTGGTGATCACCCGGGCCGTACCGCCGATGCCGATGGCGACGCTGCGGTGCGCGTCCTTGGTCTTGATCCACGCTTCGTGCACTCGAGAGAGCAGGAATACCTCGTAGTCCATGGACAGGCCGAACACGATGGCGAACATCAGCATCGGTACGAACGCGGGCACCGGCAGTTTTTCGTGGATGCCGACCAGGCTCGAACCCCACCCCCACTGGAAGATCGCGACGACGACTCCGTAGGCCGCGCCGACCGAGACGAGGTTGAGGATCGCCGCCTTGACCGGGATGAGCAGCGACCGGAACGACACCACGAGCAGCACGAACGACAAGCCGACCACGGCGCAGATCAGCCACGGCATGCGTTGTGAGACCTTCTCGGTGAAGTCGACGTACGACGCGGTCGTACCGGTCAGGTAGGTGTGCGCGGGCACGGTCGGCAACACGTCCGTGCGCAGCCGGTCGACCAGATCGGTCGTGGCCTGGTCCTGCGGTGCGGTGGTCGGGATCACGGTGAAGACGGCGACCGTGTTCTGCGGGTTGACCGCCGGGGTGCCGACGGCCAGCACGCCTTCGGTCTTGCTCAGCGTGGCCTGGGTCGAACTGAGCAGGCTCTGCGTGTTCTGCGCCGAGCTGCCGTCGGGCAGCGCCACGACGACGTTCACCGGGCCGTTGACGCCGGGACTGAAGTTCGCGGTCACGAGGTCGTAGGCGCGGCGGCTCGTCTCCGTTGTGGGATTGGTCCCCGCGTCGAGCTGCCCCAGACGCATCGAGAACATCGGCACGCACAAGGCGCCGAGCACGACCAGCGCGGCGACGGCCCACGGCCACGGCCGGTCGCTGACGCGACGTCCCCACCGGGCGAAGGCGCTGCGTTCGTGGGCCTGATCGCTGGCCGCGCTCATCGCCGCGAGGGCGGCGTCGGGGTCGCTGGCTTCGCGCCGCACGCGCTGGGCGGCGCGGCGGTCCTTCAGGGCGCGGACATTGCCCCGGGCGACGCCCATGAACGCCGGCATGATGGTCAGCGCGGCGAGCATGGCGATGGCGACGACGACCGCCGAGGCCAAGCCCATGGCGCCGACGAACGGCACGCCCGACACGTAGAGGCCGAGGATGGCCACCACCACCGTGCCCCCGGCGATGACGATGGCCGCGCCGGATGTCGCCGTGGAGCGGGCCGCCGACTCCTCGACGTCCATGCCGTGGTCGAGCTGCTCGCGGTGCCGAGCGATGAGGAACAGGCCGTAGTCGACGGCGACGCCCAGCCCGAGCAGGGTGGCGACCGTCGGCGCGGTGGTCGGAAACTCCATGGCCGAAGCCAGCAAGGTGACGACGGACAGGCCGGCGAGCACGCTGCACACCGCCGAGATCAGCGGCATGGCGGCCGCGACGATCGAGCCGAACATGAACAGCAACAGCAGTAGTGCGCAGATGAGCCCGATAACTTCCGAGGTCTTGTCGTGCGGGGCCTGGCCGATCTGGCCCGCGCTGCCGCCGTACTCCACCTGCAGACCGGCGTCACGCGCGGGAGCCACCGCAGCGTCGAGCTCGTGCAGATAGCTGGTGTCGAGCGTCGATGTGACGACGTCCCACGACGCGGTGCCGTAGGCCGTCGTCCCGTTCTTCGACACCTGCGGCGAGTTCGGGGCCGCGAACGGGCTGGTCGAGCTGACGATGTGCGGTAGCGCCGCCACGTTCGCCATCGACGAGTTGACCACCGCAGTGTCGGACGCGATGTCGCCCTTCGGGTCGTGGAAGACGATCTGCCCTCCGTAACCACTCTGACCGGGAAACTCCTTCGCCAGCAGATCCTGGCCGGCGTGGGACTGACTGCCCGGCACCGTGTAGTCGTTGGCGAGGGTCCCGCCGAAGTTGGCGCGCAGCAGCAGTAGCGCCCCGACGATCAGCAGCCAGGCGACGAGCACCACCCGGTGCCGGCGGGCGCAGAACCGGCCGAGGCGTTCGAGGACAGCGTTCATGACACAGTGATCCGTTCTGGAGAAGGACGAGGCGTGAAGGCGGCGACCCTGCCGCGCTAATGTGTCAGCGCTGACAGCTTTACACAAACTGTCAGCACTGACAAGTCTTCGGATACGATGGTCTGGCAGACTTCGGCCGGCAGGCCGCGAGCACGTTCGAGGAGGACCGTTGGCGCGCGACCGGAGGGCCGCCGACCCGGCCGGAGGGCAAGGGCCGGCCGCCGACGGCACGGCGACCGCGGAGGTCGGACGCCGCGAGGCGCACAAGCGCGCCACGCGGGTCGCCCTGCAGGAGGCGGCAGATCGGCTATTCGCCGAGCGCGGCGTCCCGGCCACCACGGTGCGCGATATCGCCGATGCCGCCGGCGTCACCGAACGCACGTTCTTCCGGTACTTCCGCAGCAAAGAAGACCTCATGATCCACGACGCGTTCTCGTGGATGCCCGCGTTCGCGCAGGTCGTGATGGCGCGACCGGCCAAGGAACCGCCCCTGCTCGCCCTGCGCCGCGCCCTCGCCACGGTCATGACCGCCATCACCCGGCTCGACGCCGCCAGCCCGTTCGCCCTCTGGTCGGACGCCGCACCCGCTGAGCGGGTCGGGATGGCCGGCCGGACGATGATGCTCAAGCTGGAGGCCGACCTCGCCGAGCTCATCCGCCAACGCCTGGCCGTCGCCCCCGAGCCCGGGCGCGGACGACGGCGCATCGACGCGCGCTTCCGGTCCGAGGTGCTGGCCCGCGAAGCCGTCGCCGCCTTTCGCAGCGCGATGCTCTACGACCTGGAGTTGCGCACCGGCGGCGTCGTCGAGCGGCCCAGCCTGGCGCAGCTGCTCGACCAGGCCTTCGAAGCTCTGGAAACGGCTGCACCGCCGCGCCGCTGAGCGGCCCGCGCCGTCAGTGCAGAAGCAGCGTGGCGCTGCGGCTCACCTCGAGCCCGGCGACTCGCTCGAGCACGAACACCAGCAGCACCGGAAGACCGCCGAGCACGAGGGCAAGGTCATGGCGACAGGCGTAGCCGACGCGCGACGACCAACCCGAGTCCGGGCGGTCGTATCGCTGTCCGAGGGCGTCCGCGTACACGTGTCCGACTCGGTGGGGTCCGGCATGCCTGCATCGAACCAAGCACGACCGGCGGTGACCAGCTCAGGTCGTCTCAGCCCGCGGGACGCGGCTCGTCGTCGTCGGTGTGACCCAGTCGGCGCTTGAAGCCGTTGGGCACGTAGACATCGGCCGCGGTCAGCTTATGGATCGAGTCGTGACCGAGGCCCAGCACGCAGGCGTCGATGCCGCCGCGCAGGATGTCGAGGACGTTCTCGACGCCGGCCTGACCGTTCGCGGCCAGGCCCCACAGGTAGGCGCGGCCGATCATGACCGCCTTGGCGCCCAGGGAAACGGCCTTCACGACGTCACCGCCGCGCCGGATGCCGCCGTCCAACAAGACTTCGATCTGTTCGCCGACGGCGTCGGCGATGTCGGGCAGGACGCGGATCGTGGCCGGCTCACTGTCCAGGTTGTTGCCGCCATGGTTCGACACCGAGAGCGCACTCATCCCGGCGTCGACGGCGCGCCGGGCATCGTCGATGCGGGTGACGACCTTGAGCATGAACGGTCCGTCCCACTGCTCGCGCAGCCAGCGCACGTCGTCCCAGGACGGCAGCGGCGACTGCATCCACCGGCCGTACGCCTCGAAGAATGTCGGCGCGGCCTGACCGGGTTCGGCCATGTTCGGGACGGTGAGGTCGGGGATTTGCCCGGTACGAGCGAAGTCGAGCAGCCAGCGCGGCTTGATCACGGTCTGCGGCCCGAACTTGACCATCGTCTTCAGGTCGAGCTTCTCCGGAATCACCGGCGAGCCCCAGTCGCGGCCGTTGGCAAACGACCAGTCCAGCGTGGCGATGATGCCGACGGCGCCGGCCTGCTTGGCCCGGTCGAGGTCCACGTCCGTCACCGCGCAGACGCGGGCCCCCG
>CAXTNQ010000098.1:0-1111 GCA_964245745.1 uncultured Jatrophihabitantaceae bacterium | reverse complement strand
CGCTGCTGATGGCCTTCACCGTGCGCGATGCGCCACGGCCGTCCCGCGGGCCCGTGCCGCGCGCGCCACGGCGACCTCGCCGTCGGGATGTACGGCCTGCACGCCCGTCGGCGAGATGATCACCGGGAACGAGATGTCCTGCCCCATCACGGTGGTGGCCAGCTCCCGGTGGTTGGCCAGTCCAGCGGCGTGCGGGGCGAAGCCGAGCTCGTCGAAGGCGTCCACGTTGTCGCGGACAGTGATCCCCTTCTCCGAACCGGCGACCAACGCGCCGTACACCGAGCTGGGTAGCCGCTTCTTGGCCCGGCGCTGCGCCACCGCCACCGTCTCGAACCACGTGTTCGCCATCGCTGCTCCCCTATACCGTGCCCTGCTCGGGCGTACCTACTGGATGCGCAGTCAACACCCGAATGTCGGCGTCGGCGACCGTCTTGCCGGCCAGCCGTCGGTTCAGTTCCGCGAGCTCCGGCGTGTGGGCGTGCGCGTCCAGGTCGTTCGGACTTGCCCATTTCTCGATCATGACGAGCCGGTCGGGCCCCTCGTGCAGGGCGTACAGCTCGCAGCCGGCATGGCCGGCGTGCACGGCCGGGATGATGTCGGTGAAGGCTGCGACCACCTCGTCCCGATGCTCGGGCACCGGCCAGATCGTTGCGACGACGACGACGCTCATCGGGAGTCCTCTCGTAGGCGTGGCGGGACGACGAGTGGTCGCCACGGACGTAGCGTGCGGGCCCGCAGGCATCCCGTCCAGACGCCCACCCCGTAGGCGAGATCGTCGGCGAGGTACATCACGGCGAAGCGCGCCGGGTCGAGCCGGGGCCGGCGCTGTCCCCACGCGTACGCCGCCGGACCGGCGAGCAGCGCCCGCGCGGCGCGGCGAAGGCCGACCGGACCCGTGGTCATCGCGGCCGCCTGGACGAGGTACCGGCCGAGCCCGAGGTAGGTCTGCAGCAAGGCCCGTCCGACCGCGGACGGCACGTAGCGGGCCGGCACGCCGGCGCGGCGGAACCGTCGGCGCACCACCTCGGCGTACCCGAGGGTCAGGACGAGTGCCGCCCCGGGCCGGCGCGCGAGCAGGCTGCCGACGGCGAGCGCCGGCAACGTGTGTAGC
>CAXTNQ010000097.1:2171-10278 GCA_964245745.1 uncultured Jatrophihabitantaceae bacterium | reverse complement strand
CCAGTGTGGCCGGTCGCCCTCTCAGGCCGGCTACCCGTCGTCGCCTTGGTAGGCCATTACCCCACCAACAAGCTGATAGGCCGCGGGCCCATCCCTAGCCAGGATCCTTTCCAAGTCCAAGGATGCCCTCGGACCTCATATCCGGTATTAGACCCGGTTTCCCGGGCTTATCCCAGTGCTAGGGGCAGGTTGCCCACGTGTTACTCACCCGTTCGCCGCTAGGGCACCTTCCCGAAGGAAGGGCCTCGCTCGACTTGCATGTGTTAAGCACGCCGCCAGCGTTCGTCCTGAGCCAGGATCAAACTCTCCGTGAATGTATGTATGACAACCGCAGACTCGTGAGTCTGCGGACATGTCGACACAGAAAGTCGCCGCTCGCGCGGCGTGATCGCTGGTTCATCTGAGCTGGTCAGCCGTCTTCCGTAAAGACGGCAATGCTCGATGTACCAAAGGAATCGTTGCACTGCCAGACGGCAGCACAGACGAGGTTATGCTTTTTTTGGCACTAACTTTCGGCACGCTGTTGAGTTCTCAAGGAGCGGACGCACACCGTCAACGTCCTCTCAGACGTCTTTGGGGCAACCCACAGAACGTTACTCGGTCGGATGCGCTACGTCAACCGACGAGCTCCGCCCAAGATCCCAGTCGAGGCACGCTCTACCGAGCGCCAGTTTCGATCAGGATGTCCCCGTCGAGTCGCACTCGACCGGGTGCCAAGGAGCCTAGTGACTGCCGGCCGGTGGGTCAAACGTCCGTGCTGCGGGGAGCAGGCGGATTCCCCGCCGGCGTCCCACGGTGAGCACGTGACCGACCAACTCCGCCGCCGGCACGTCGAACCGACCCGCCGGAACGACGACGCCCGCGATGCGCACGCCGCCAGAATCGATCAGCCGCCGGCCGGCACTCGAACTCGCGGCCAGTCCGCACGTCGCGAGCAGGCCGGGGAGGTGGACCGGATCCTCGGCCGGCAGCGGCGCGTCCGGGACGTCCTGGGGAACCTGGCGTTCGCGGTGAACCGCGTCGAAGCGGGCTTCGGCGTCGGCGGCCGCCCGTTCGCCGTGGTACAGCGAGACCACCGCGGCGGCAACGCGGCGCTTGGCCACGTTCGCCGACGCGCCCCCTGCGGCCACGCCACGCGCAACCTCGGCCACGTGCGTGGGATGTAGCGATGCCGCGAGTTCCGCGTAGCTGACGACCGCGCCGTCCGGAATGCTCATAACCTTGCCGAACTGCTCGTCCGCCGCGTCGTCGATCGCGATGAAGTTGTTGAGCGACTTGCCCATCTTCTCGACGCCGTCGGTTCCCACCAGGAGTGGAACCGTGATCACCGCCTGTGGCGCCTGCCCACGGGCGCGCTGCAGGTCGCGGCCGACGAGGTTGTTGAACGTCTGATCCGTCCCGCCGATCTCGATGTCAGCCCGAATCTCGACCGAGTCGATGCCCTGCAGCAGCGGGTATACGAACTCGGACAGGCTGATCGGCTCGTGCGCGGCGAAGCGGCGGGCGAAGTCGTCACGCTCGAGCAGTTGGGCGACGGTGAGCAGCCGGGTGTAGTCGAGGATCTGCGCGATCCGCATCGGCCCGAGCCAGTCGGCGTTGTTGACCACTTCGGTGCGGTCGGGGTCGAGAATGCGCATGACCTGGTCGAAGTACCCCTTGGCGTTCGTCACGACGTCGTCGGCCGTCTGTGCGGCCCGGGTGGAAGTGCGCCCGGACGGATCGCCGACCTGCCCCGTGAACCCGCCGACCACCAGCACGGCGGTGTGCCCGAAGTCCTGGAACTGGCGCAGCTTGCGCAGCACGACGGCGTGACCGAGGGTGAGGTCGGCGCCGGAGGGGTCGATGCCGAGCTTCACACGCAGACCGCGCCCCTCGCGATCGGCGGCAACCAGCCGCTCGGCCAGGCCGCCTGGCGGCAAGATCTCAGCGGTACCAGCCCCCAGCACCGCGTACGCCTCCCGCAGGCGCTCCGGCAGGTCCTCCGTCATGGTCGTCCAGTCTGCCGGGTCGCGGTGCGGCGCCGGCGAGCGCCCGGGCGGTACGCCGACACCGTGGGATCACCGTCGAGCCAGAACCGCCAGGACCGGTCGGCCGCGGAAGCGACGCCCACCCGCCCTCCTGTGCCAATCGGTGCCGCTGGCGGGTCGGGCATCGATTCGAGCTCGACCACGGACCCGACGCGGCACAGATCGATGCCGTAGTCGGCGGCGTCCAGGCCGAGACAACGGGCCAGCCGGGCGGGACCACGAGCGAGGTCGACGGACGCCCGGACGCCAGGTCGGCGCGCGTACGCCGCCTCGACCCCGCGGACGATCTCGCCGGCGCGCAGCAGCACTGCCGATGGGCGATCGTCGGGACCGCACACGATGTTGGCGCACCAGTGCATGCCGTAGGTGAAGTACACGTACAGATATCCGGCCGGGCCGAACATGACGGCGTTGCGCGCGGTGCGACCACGGTAGGCATGCGACGCCGGGTCGTCGGGGCCCTCGTACGCCTCGACCTCGCTGAGCCGTACCGCCACCTCCGCTTCGTGCCGGCTGACCAGCACGGCGCCGAGCAGCCGAGGCGCCAGCTCGACCGCGGTATGGGCGAGAGACGCCCGCGCAACGGTCACTGGTCGGTGATCCACCGCTCATGATCATCGACGACATCGGCCAGTTGTTGCGCCTGTTCGGCAACGCGGACCGGCGCGGTGCCGCCGTAGCTCGCGCGTGCGGCCAGCGATCCTGCGACGGTAATTACGGAGCGGACATCGGGTGTGAGGTGCGGTGAGATCGCCCGTAGCTCACCGTCGGTCAGCTCGGCCAGTTCGAGACCACGAGCCTCGCACGTCCGCACACACGCCCCCGCGATCTCGTGCGCATCGCGAAACGGTACGCCGGCGCGCACCAGCCACTCGGCGACGTCGGTGGCCAGCGTGAAGCCGACGGGAGCCAGGGACTCCAGCCGGGCCCGGTCGAAGCGTGCGGTGCGCACCATCCCGGCGAACGCCGGCAGGACGAGGTGCAGCGTGTCGACCGCGTCGAAGGCCGGCTCCTTGTCCTCCTGCAGGTCACGGTTATAGGCGAGCGGCAATCCCTTGAGAGTGGCTAGCAACCCGGTGAGGTCGCCGACCAGGCGTCCCGCCTTGGCCCGCGCCAACTCGGCGACGTCCGGATTCTTCTTCTGCGGCATGATCGACGACCCCGTGGCGAATGCGTCGTCGAGGGCGACGTAGCCGAACTCCACGGTGGCCCACAGCACGATCTCCTCGGCCAGCCGCGAGACGTCCACGGCCACCATCGCGGCGACGAAGCAGAACTCGGCGACCAGGTCGCGCGCCGAGACCGCGTCCACCGAGTTGGCGCACGGTCGGTCGAAACCGAGTTCGTGCGCGACTGCGACCGGGTCGAGACCGAGGGACGAGCCGGCCAGGGCGCCCGCGCCGTACGGGCTGTAGGCGGCCCGCCGGTCCCAGTCCCGCCATCGGCTGACGTCGCGGGTCAGCGCCCAGGCGTGCGCCAGCAGGTGCTGGCCGAGCAGGATCGGCTGCGCGTGCTGAAGATGGGTGCGGCCCGGCATAGCCACGCCCCGGTGCCGCTCGGCCTGCTCAGCGAGCGCGCGGACGACATCCAGCACGTCGCCGGTGAGAGCGCGCGCCTCGTCGCGCAGGTACATGCGGATAAGCGTCGCGACCTGGTCGTTGCGGGATCGGCCGGCCCGCAACCGACCACCGGTGTCCGGTCCGGCCCGCGCGATCAGCTCGCGCTCGAGCGCGGTGTGCACGTCCTCGTCGTCGGGATCGGGCGTGACGATTCCGGCTTCGACGTCGGCGGCCAGCGTGTCCAGCGCGTCCAGCAGCGCGCGGAGCTGGCCGTCGGACAGCAGCCCGGCCTGACGCAGAGCCCGGGCGTGCGCCCGGGAGCCGGCCAGGTCGTAACGAGCCAGCCGCCAGTCGAATCCGGTCGACCGCGACAGGGCGGCGACCGTGGCGTCGGTCGCGCGAGCGAACCGGCCGCCCCACAGCCGTACCCGCTCGTCCGGACCGGCGTCAGTCAACGCCGGACTCCATGGCTGCATGATCCAGGCTCATCTCGTCCCCGACGTCGCGGTTGGCGACATCGGGGTTCGCGGCGATCTGGTCGGCACCCGACTGCTCGGGCGTTCCCGGGCCGAGCTCGCCGAACAAGGACCCGCGCCCGGCCAGGACGCCGGGTACCGCGAGGTACTGCTCGAGCTTGGCGCGCGAGTCCGCGATGTCGAGGTTGCGCATCGTCAGCTGCCCGATGCGGTCGACCGGGCCGAAGGCGGTGTTGTCCGTCCGCTCCATGGACAGCTTGTCGGGGTGATAGGACAGGGCTGGCCCACGCGTGTCGAGCACCGAGTAGTCCTCGCCGCGGCGTAGGCGCACGGTGACCTCTCCCGTGACCAGGGACGCCACCCAGCGCTGGATGGACTCGCGAAGCATCAAAGCCTGCGGGTCGAGCCAGCGTCCCTCGTACAGCAGCCGGCCGAGGCGTCGACCTTCGGCGTGGTAGGTGGCGATCGTGTCCTCGTTATGGATGGCGTTCAGCAGTCGCTCGTAGCCGATCCAGAGCAGCGCCATGCCCGGCGCCTCGTAGATCCCCCGCGACTTGGCTTCGATGATCCGGTTCTCGATCTGATCGGACATGCCGAGACCGTGCCGACCACCGACGGCGTTCACCGCGCGGACCAGATCGACCGGGTCGGTATAGCCCTTCCCGTCGATCTCCACGGGACGTCCGGCGACGAAGCGGATCGTCACGTCTTCGGCCGGGATGGCGACGGACGGGTCCCAGAACCGCACCCCCATGATCGGCTCGACGGTCTCCAGCGAGACATCGAGGCGCTCAAGGGTCTTCGCCTCGTGGGTGGCTCCCCAGATGTTGGCGTCGGTCGAGTACGCCTTCTCCTGGCTGTCGCGGTACGGCAGGCCGTGCTCGGTGAGCCACTGGCTCATCTCGGCGCGGCCACCGAGCTCGGCCACGAAGCTGGCGTCCAGCCACGGCTTGTAGATGCGCAGACCTGGATTGGCCAAGAGGCCGTAACGGTAGAACCGCTCGATGTCGTTGCCCTTGAAGGTCGACCCGTCGCCCCAGATGTTCACGTCGTCGGCGTGCATGGCGCGGACCAACGTGGTTCCCGTGACGGCCCGGCCCAGCGGTGTGGTGTTGAAGTAGGCCCGTCCGGCCGAGCGGACGTGGAAGGCGCCGCACGCCAGAGCGGCCAGGCCTTCCTCCACGAGCTGCGGGCAGCAGTCGACCACCCGCGCAAGCTGGGCACCGTAGGTCTGCGCGCGGGTTGGGACTCCGGACACGTCTGGCTCGTCGTACTGGCCGAGGTCGGCGGTGTACGTGCACGGGACGGCGCCCTTCGCGCGCATCCAGGCCACGGCGACCGACGTGTCGAGACCCCCGGAGAAGGCCAGGCCCACCCGCTCGCCGACCGGTAAGGACGTGAGCACCTTGCTCACGAGGTCGCCTCCCCGCGCGCCAGCCCTCGCAGCTCCACGGCGAGCGCACCACCACCGCCGGCGTTGCGGGCCACGACGAGGATGGTGTCATCACCGGCGATGGTGCCGAGCACCTCCGGCAAACCGGCCCGGTCGACGGCGGACGCGAGGAAGTGGGCGGCGCCGGGCGGGGTGCGCAGCACGGCCAGGTTGGCGCTGCCCTCCGCCGACACCAGAAGCTCGCCGAGCAACCGGGCCAGCCGGTGCGGGGGCGCGTCGTCAGGGGCCCGCGCCGCGAGGGGCGCGCCGTCCTCGGGCACGACGTAGACCGCGAGCCCGCCGTCGGGAGTGCGCAGCTTCACCGCGCCCAGCTCGTCCAGGTCCCGGCTCAGCGTGCCCTGAGTGACGGCAAAGCCGCTCTGTCGCAGGGCGGTCGCCAGCTCTACCTGCGAGTGCATAGCCCGCTCGGCCAACAGGCTGACGATGCGCGCGTGCCGGGCGGCGCGTCGGCCTGTTCCGTTCGCGGTGGTCGGCGAACTCACCGCGCACGCACCAGCAGCCAGAACAGCAGGGCCTTCTGGGCGTGCAGCCGGTTTTCGGCCTCGTCCCACACCGCGCTGCGCGGGCCGTCGATCACGTCGGCGGTGATCTCCTGACCCCGGTAGGCCGGCAGGCAGTGCAGCACGACGACGTGCGGTGCGGCGCGAGCCACCGCACGCTCGTCCAGGACGTAGTCGCGCAACTGGTCGGCGCGGTCCGGCGCCGCCTCCTGGCCCATCGACACCCAGGCGTCGGTGGCCAGCACGTCCGCGTCCGCCACGGCTTCGTCGGCGTCGGTCGTGATCTGGACCGAGCCGCCGGTGGCCACGGCGATCCGTTCCGCGTCGCGCACGACCTCTGGATCGGGCGCGCAGGACGCCGGGCCGCCCAGCCGAACGTGCAATCCCGCGGTCGCTCCCGCGAGCAGATAGGAGTGCGCCATATTGTTCGCGGTGTCGCCGAGGTAGGTCAGCGTGCGACCGGCCAGTGCACCGAGGCGCTGCCGGACCGTCTGCAGGTCGGCGAGCACCTGACACGGATGGAACTGGTCGGTCAGCGCATTCACCACCGGCACCCCGCTGTGTGCGGCCATTTCCTCGAGGCGTGACTGGTCGAAGGTCCGCCACACGATCGCCGACACCTGGCGGCTGAGCACGCGAGTCGTATCGGCGATCGGCTCGCCGCGGCCTAGCTGGCTGGTCGCCGCCTCGATCACCAGTGGGTAGCCGCCGAGTTCGGCGATGCCGACGCAGAACGACACCCGGGTACGGGTGGACGGCTTGTCGAACAGCACCGCGACCGCTCGCGGCCCGTGCAGGGGCTGACGCACGAGCCGATCGGCGCGGAACTCCTCGGCAAGGCCGAGCACCTCAGCCTGCTCGGCCGGGCTCAGGTCGTCGTCACGCAGAAAGTGACGAGTCATCGGCCGGTTCCCGTGGCATCGTCCAGCGCGGCCCCGAGCCGCGGCAGCGCATCGTCGACGTCCGATTCGGTGAGCACGAGCGGAGGCGCCAGGCGGAGCACGTCCGGCCGCACCGCGTTGACCAGCAGCCCGCGCGAACGCGCCGCGGACTCCACGGCGGCGGCCCACGGTCCCGCCAGGGTCACCCCGCGCCACAACCCCGTCCCGCGCACGCCGGTCACCGCCGGACGGTCGAGTGCGGTCACGCCGTTCGCCAGGTGCTCACCGACCCGCTTGACGTTGCCGAGCAGGTCGTCGTCGGCGATCGTCGTCAGCACGGCAAGGGCCGCCGCGCAGGAGACCGGGTTGCCGCCGAACGTGCTGCCGTGCTCGCCCGGGACGAACAACCGGCCGGCCGCACCGACGCCGATGCACGCGCCGATCGGCAGTCCGCCGCCTAGACCCTTGGCCAGCGTGAGCACGTCCGGTCGGACGCCCTCGGCCAGGCTTGCGAACCACTGACCGGTACGCCCGATACCGCTCTGTACCTCGTCGAGGACGAGCAGCGCGCCCGCTCGGTCGCACGCCTGCCGAGCCGCGGCCAGGTAGCCCGCGGGCGGCGGGACGATCCCGCCTTCGCCCAGGGTGGGCTCGAGGAACACCGCCGAAACCGTCTCGTCGACGGCCGCATCCAACGCGGCGAGATCGCCGTAGTTGACGAACCGCACTGGCCCGGGCAGCGGGGCGAAGGGCTCCCGCTTGGCCGGGTTGCCGGTGATCGAGAGGGCGCCCAGTGTTCGCCCGTGGAAGCTGCCGTGCGCGGCGACGACGGTCTGCCGCCGGCCGGTCGGGTCGGCCTGGGCGCCGTGCCGGCGCCCGAGCTTGAGGGCACACTCGTTCGCCTCGGCGCCGCTGTTGGCGAAGAACACCCGGCCGTCGGCGCCGAGGAGTTCGAGCAGTCGCTCGGCGAGGCGCACGCCCGGCTCGTGGACCGCGAGGTTGGACGTGTGCGCGAGGCGCGCGACCTGCGCCCGCACCTGCAGCCCGGCCAGGGTGACCTCGGCCTCGGAGGCGCTCACGAGCTCCCCGGCGTAGGTCCTGCGGCCGGCCTCGTCGCGGGGCTCGCGCAGGCGCACGCGCGCCTGCCGGCCGAGATGGCGGCGGAAGTGGTCGGGCTTGGTCAGCGGACGCTGCTGTCCGGGCGAGGAGAC
>CAXTNQ010000097.1:0-2161 GCA_964245745.1 uncultured Jatrophihabitantaceae bacterium | reverse complement strand
ACTGACCGCAGCAACCACGGCCGGATGGGCGTGCCCGAGGGAGGAAACCGCGATGCCGGCCACGAGGTCGAGGTACTCCCGCCCGTCGACGTCCCACACCCGTATACCCTGGCCGCGGTCGAGCACGACGGGTGGCGGGCCGTAGGTATCCATGACCGCGGCCGCCCACCGCTGCTGCCACTGCTCGGTACGCGTCACGGGCTCGCCGGCTCCTTGGGGGGCACGACCATCGTTCCCACTCCTTCGGTGGTGAAGATCTCGAGCAGCAGTGCGTGCATGACTCGTCCGTCGAGGACATGCGCGCGCCGTACCCCGCCCTCGACCGCACGCATGCATGCCTCCATCTTCGGCACCATGCCGGAGGACAGCGTCGGTAGCAGGCGGCCCAGTTCAGCAGTGCCGATCGTGCTGATCACGTGTGTGTTGGCCGGCCAGTCCGCGTACAGGCCTTCGACGTCGGTGAGGACGACGAGCTTCTCGGCGTCCAGGGCGACGGCGAGGGCGGCCGCCGCGGTGTCGGCGTTGACGTTGTAGGACAGGCCGTCGCTACCGCGAGCCACCGTTGCCACTACCGGGACCCGTCCGGCGTCGAGTAGTGCGGTTACCGGACTGGGGTCGACCGCGACGACGTCGCCGACCTGGCCGACGTCGACCGGATGCCCATCGACCACGGCCGGCCGACGTTGCGCGGTGAACAGACCGCCGTCCTCCCCGGACAGGCCGACCGCGAACGGGCCATGGTCGTTGATCGCGTTGACCACGTCGCCGTTGACCTGACCGACGAGGACCATGCGCACGACAGCCATGGCCTCCGGGGTCGTCACGCGCAGGCCGCCGCGAAACTCACTCGCCATGCCCAGCCGAGTCAGGTGCTCGGTGATCTGCGGTCCGCCGCCGTGCACGACCACCGGCTTGAGGCCGGCGTAGCGGAGGAACACGACGTCCTGCGCGAAGGCGTGCCGCAACGTCGGTGAGGACATGGCGTGGCCGCCGTACTTCACCACGACGACCTTGCCGTGGAAGCGCTCGAGCCACGGGAGCGCGCCGACCAGGATGGCCGCCTTGGCGGCCGCGGCGTCGTTCGCGGTCGACGCCGCGACAGGGTTGTGATCTTGGATCACGTCGCGTACGCCGAGTTCTCGTGGACGTAGGCCAGGGAGAGGTCCGTCGTCCACACCGTGGCCTCGTCCGTCCCGGCGTGCAGGTCGACGACGATGTGCACGTCGCGCCCGGTCAGGTCGACCTCGGTGCGCGGCACACCGGCCGCACCCTGCACGCACACCGCGATGCCGTTGATCCGGACGTCGACCAGATCGGCTTCGAAGGACGCGGACGTCGTACCGACGGCCGACAGGACCCGTCCCCAGTTCGGATCGCTGCCGAACAGCGCGCACTTGAGCAACGTGCTGCGCGCGACCGCTCGGCCGACCTCGACGGCATCGTCCTCGGTTGCCGCACCGATGATCTGGATCTTCACCTGTTTGGTGGCGCCTTCGGCGTCGGTCAGCAGCTGGGCCGCCAGGTCGGCACAGATGTGCTCGAGGGCCTCTGCTAAGTCCTCCGCGGTCGGCGCACGGCCACTGGCGCCACTCGCCAACACCGCGACGGTGTCGTTGGTCGACATGCAGCCGTCGGTGTCGAGGCGGTCGAACGTGCGGCGGGTCGCGCTGCGCACGGCCTGGTCCAGCTGGGCCGCGTCGGTCACCGCGTCGGTGGTCAGTACGCACAGCATCGTGGCGAGGCCGGGGGCGAGCATGCCGGCGCCCTTGGCCATGCCGCCGATCGTCCAGCCGTCGCGATGGCGATACGTCGCCTGTTTGGCGACGGTGTCCGTGGTGCGGATGGCGTCGGCGGCGTCGGCTCCGCCGTCCGGGCCAAGCTCGGCACAGGCCCGCTCGATACCGGCGCGGACGCACTCCATCGGCAGGCGCTCACCGATCAGGCCCGTCGAACAGACCAGCACGTCCCCGGCCCCGACGCCGAGCGCCGCGGCCACCCGTTCGGCGCTCTCGTGTGCGTCAGCAAAGCCGCCCGGCCCGGTGCAGGCGTTGGCTCCGCCGGAGTTGAGCACGACGGCGCGGGCCCGTCCGTCCGCGACCGCCTGCCGGGACCAGCGCACCGGCGCGGCCTCTACCCGGTTGGCGGTGAAGACGGCGGCGGC
>CAXTNQ010000096.1:0-10480 GCA_964245745.1 uncultured Jatrophihabitantaceae bacterium | reverse complement strand
CCCCGAGGTCGTGCTCGTCGTCGCGCCCGTCGCAGCGCTCGTCGGCACCGGACGCTCGTCGCGCAGTCCGGCCACGACCGCGACCGCTGCGGCGACCGCGAACACGACGTAGGGACCCTTCGGAAGCCCCGCCGCGACGAGGTGGCCCGGCACGGCACCCGCTACGGATCCGACGATCCGGTGCCGAACCTGCGCTGGATCCTCTTCCACCTGTTGCAGGAGTACGCCCGGCACCTCGGCCATCTCGACGTCGTGCGGGAACTGATCGACGGGCAGACCGGCGAGTGATCCGTACCATCGGGAGGTGACCCGCACCGGCGCTCTCACCGGCCTGGCCGCCGCCGGGCCTCAGCAGCGTCGCGACCTGCGCCGGATGAAGGTCTTTGCCGCGTCTCTGCTGGTCGTCGCGGCCGCGGTCTTCGTCGTCGCCGTGATCGTGGGCGACGGGCAGGGCGTCTGGGGCTATGTGCAGGCGGCGGCCGAGGCGGCCATGGTCGGCGGCCTCGCTGACTGGTTCGCCGTCACCGCGCTGTTCCGCCATCCGCTGGGCCTGCCGATCCCGCACACCGCGATCATTCCGCGCAAGAAGGACCAGATCGGATCCGCGCTCGGCGCCTTCGTCCAGCAGAATTTCGTGACGCCGTCGGTCGTCGGGGAACGGTTAGCCGCCGCCCAGCTGCCCCGGCGACTCGGCGAATGGCTGGCCGAGCCCGGACATGCCGAACGCGTCGCGCACGAGGCTGGTGACGCGCTCAACGGGTTGGCCGCGATGGTCCGGGACGACGAGCTGCGCGCTGTCGTGGCCAGCTACGCCGACCGCAAGCTGCGCGAGGTCGACCTCGCTCCGCTGCTCGCCCGCCTCCTCGACGCCGTCTGTCGATCAGGCCAGCACCAGGCCGTGCTGACGGCAGGACTCAAGGGCCTCATGCGGTTCGTGGACGACAATCGGGCCGTGTTCCGGCAGCGGTTGACCGAGGAGTCGCCGGAGTGGGTGCCGAACTGGCTCGACCAGCGGCTGTTCAACCGCATCTTCACCGGCGTGCAGTCCTTCTTGGCCGACGTCGCGGCCAACGACGACCACGAACTGCGTGGCCAGTTCGACCAGTACCTACGCGACTACGCGCAGGCGTTGCGGACCGATCCGCAGAAGGCAGCACGGGTGGAGGCGGCCAAAGTCGAGCTGCTCGAGCGTCCCGACGTCCGGGACTGGTTGTCCACCCTCTGGCTGCAGGTAAAGAAGGCGGTCCTCGACGCTGCGGCGGATCCCGGCTCGGAGCTGCGCGCCACGGTCACGTCGATGACGCGCGAGGTCGGCCGCACCCTGCGGGACGACCCCGTGGTGCAGGCGCGGATCGACCTGGCGCTGCAGCGGGTCGCCACTCACGTCGTGTCGCGGTACGGCCGGGACGCGGCGGATCTCATCGCCAGCACCGTCGAGCGCTGGGACTCGGCCGACACCAGCCGGCGGCTCGAACTACAGGTCGGGCGCGACCTGCAGTTCATCCGCGTGAACGGGACGGTCGTGGGCGCGCTGGTCGGCATCCTCATCCACGCGGTGAGCCAACTGCTGTGAACCGGTCGTCACCCGCAGGAGCACCGAGAGAGCGGCGATCCAGACCAGACAGGCGCCGAGCATGTGCACGGCGACGAGGGCCGGCGGCACGCCGAGGAAGTACTGGGTGTAGCCGACGGCACCCTGCGCGAGCTCCGCGGCCAGCAACCAGCCCGCCGCGCGCTGAACGTCGCGGCGCAGGCGCAGCGCGTACACGAGGGCGAGCAGACCGACGGTCAACCCGATCAGAACCATGACCAGGTCGGCGTGCAGCTGAGTCATCGAACTCACCGACAGGCCGGTGCGGTGAACCCGGCCGGAGGCGTTGCGGTCGCCGGCGTGCGGCCCGCTACCCGTCACCACAGTCCCGACGGTCAGGACGATCGCGGCCACGGCCACCACGACCCAGGCGAGCCACCGCGCCGCCGGCGGCACCGGGCCGACGATCGGCGTGCGTTCCCGCAGCCGCCACCACAACACGAACGTGACCGCGATGGCCGCCATCGAAGCGAGGAAGTGCAGCGCCACCACCCATGGATTCAGCTCGGTCCGGACGCTGATCCCGCCGATCACCGCCTGTACCGGGATGATCGCGAACGCGAGCACAGCGAGGCGACGCTGTCGGCGCTGGAAGAATGCGGTCAGCAATGTGACCACCGCGAGAAGACCCAGTAGCACACTCAACAGCCGGTTGCTGAACTCGATGACCCCGTTCACCGCGTATTCGGGCGTAGGCGTCAGCGAAGCGTCGGTGCAGGACGGCCACGTAGGGCAACCCAGCCCGGAGTTCGTCAGCCGGACGGCACCGCCCGTTACGACGATGACGACGTTCGCGATGACGAACGCGAGCGCGAGCGCGCGCAGGGCGGCCGGCCGGCGTAACCGGCGCAGGATCACTCCCACCGGAACCACCGCGCCGCAGCGGGTAGGACCAACGCCGTCCAGCCGAGCAGGATGAGCGCCGGGCCGGCGGGCAGGACCTGTCCGTCCTGCAGGACGCGATGCAGCCCGTCCGAGAGGGCGGCACTCGGCAGAAAGCGCAGCACGTCGTGGGCCGCGGTCGGGTACTTGCTCAGCGGGATGGCGATGCCGCCGGCGAACAGCAGGACGAGCCAGACCAGATTGGCGACGGCCAGGGTGAGCTCGGCGCGCAGCGTCCCGGCGACGAGCAAACCGAGCGCACCGAAGGCCACGGTGCCGAGTGCGAGCAGCACGATCACGCTGAACGGCTCACCGTGCGGGTGCCAGCCGAGCGCGAGGCCGACCAGCGCGATGAGGACCGCTTGGCCGAGCTCGAGGATCAGCACGGCCAGGGTCTTGCCGGCCAGCAGGACCCAGCGAGGGAGCGCCGTGGCACCGAGGCGCTTCAGCACCCCGTACCGGCGCTCGAACCCGGTGCCGATGGCCAGACCCGTGAACGCCGAGCTCATCACGGCGAGCGCCAGGATGCTCGGCACCACGAAGTCGATGCGCCGGCCGTCGATGGTGTAGAGCAGTGGCAGGTTGAAGAAGACGAGCAGCAGCAGCGGGATGACGAGGGTGAGCCCCACCTGTTCGCCGTTGCGCAGCAGCAGGCGCAGTTCCATGCGGGTCTGGGCGGCGAGCATTCGCCCGGGTCGCGCGGCGGCCGGCGCAGGGGCGAAGGTGAGTGTCACGTTCGCAGCTCGCGTCCGGTCAGCTCGAGGAACACGTCCTCGAGGCTGCGCCGCTCGACCGCGAGCTCCTGCGCGAGGACGCCCTGGCCGGCGCACCACGCGGTCAGGGTGGCCAGCAGCTGTGGGTTGACCTCGCCGGTCACCAAGTAGCGACCGGGACTCTCCTCGCTGGCCTTGGTCCCGAGGGGGAGGGCGTCGAGCAGCGAGGTCAACCGCAGCCCGCTCTGCGCGCGGAAGCGCACCTGCCCCTCCGCCCCATTGCGGGTCAGCTCGGCCGGCGTCCCGCACGCCACGAGCCGACCGGCATCCATCACGGCCACGGCGTCGGCCAACTCCTCGGCCTCGTCGAGCAGGTGGGTGGTGAGCACGACGGTGACGCCGTCCGCGCGCAGTTCGCGGATGAGCTCCCAGGTGCCGCGTCGGGCCTGCGGATCAAGGCCGGCCGTCGGCTCGTCCAGGAAGACCAGCTCCGGCCGTCCGACGAGCGCGAGGGCCAGCGACAACCGCTGTCGTTGGCCACCGGACAGCCGCTTGACCAACGTCTGCGACGAGGCCTCCAGTCCGAGCCGGTCCAGCAGCTCACCGGACGGCTGGGGGTACGCCGCGTAGGACGCGAACAGGTCGAGCAGCTCCCGCACCCGGGCGGCGGTGTAGCCACCGATGCCGTCCTGCAGCATGACGCCGACCCGCGGCCGCAGCAAAGTACCGTCGCGAAGGGGGTCGAGTCCGAGCACGCGGACCAGTCCGGCATCCGCGGCGCGAAAACCCTCACAGATCTCGACCGTGGTCGTCTTCCCCGCGCCGTTCGGACCGAGCAGCGCGAAAACCTCCCCGCGGCGGATGTTCAGGGTGAGCCGATCGACCGCCCGACGCCCGCCGTACAGCTTCACGACCTCGTCGACGCGGACGGCCGCATCGGAGGTCACCGGACGCCTCGACGGCGCCCGTAACCGGGTTCCGGGCGCCGCATGCTCACACCGCGAGTGTAAGAAGTTGGCGAAGTGCTACCGGCGCCCCAGCCCGCATTGAGGACTAGGCCGCCGTCTTCGCGGCGCTGGCGTAGCCGTTCACGTAGTCCTGCGCGCTGAGCCCCTGTACCGCGCGGCGGATCTCCTCGGTGACGGCGCGCAGGGCGCGTGAGCTGCGCTCGTCAGCCGCACGCCCCGCAAAGACCAACGGTGCGCCGAAGTTGACCTGTACGGGGGCCATCCGCCACCGTCGCGTGCCCGGCGGTTGCACGTCGTCGGTGCCGACCAGGCCGACCGGCACGACCGGAGCGCCGGACCGCAGCGCGATCCGCGCCACACCCGTGCGGAATTTGTACAGCCGGCCGTCCGGGGAACGGGTGCCCTCGGGATAGATGCCGAACGCCTTACCCTCAGCGAGAAGTCGCACGCACAGCTCGATCGACGCCGCAGCGGCCCGCGTCGCGTTGCGGTCGACGGGCACCTGCCCAATACCGCCAAAGAAGGCCGCCATCACCTTGCCCTTGACCCCGGGTGTGGTGAAGTACTCGGCCTTGGCCAGGTAGAACACCTGGCGACGGGCCGCCAGCGGGGTGAAGATCTCGTCAGCGAACGAGATGTGATTACCCGCGATGATCACCGGTCCGGTGTGGGGTACGTGCTGCAGACCGGTGACGGTGGGCCGGTAGACGGCGCGCAGGGCCGGCGCCACGGTGAGCTCCAGCGTCCGGTACAGCACGACAGCAGAACCTACCGCCGCCAGCGGCGCGTCCGCCCGCACACGGCGCGCGCAAATACGTCATACTGGTGTTGTGAAAATGACGCCCGCCAGCCCCGACCGTCGCACTCGCGACGCCGTGGCCACGCTGGTGCTCAACGGCGGTCCGCAGACCGCCGCCGCGCTCGCCAACCGGCTCGACCTCTCGGCGGCGGCCGTCCGACGGCATCTCGATGCCCTGGTCGCCGACGGTGTGCTCGTCGAGGTCGAACCGCGGCGAGCCGTGCGCCGTGGTCGCGGACGTCCCGCGCGCGCCTACGCCCTGACCGACAAGGGTCGCCGCACGTTTCCGCACGCGTACGACGACCTGGCTTCGACGGCGCTGCGCTACCTGCAGGACTCGGGCGGCGACGCTGCGGTCACCGCCTTCGCCGAGCATCGAGCCGCGGGCCTGCAGGCCTCGCTCGGCACTCTGGCCGGCCGCACCACCACTCAGCGCGCCGCGTCACTTGCCGGTGCGCTCAGCGCGGAGGGCTACGCCGCGTCGACCGACACCGCCGGCCCGAGCGGAGTCCAGATCTGCCAACATCATTGCCCGGTGGCGCACGTCGCGGCCGAGTTCCCCCAGCTCTGCGAGGCCGAGACGCGCGCGTTCGAGCGCGTCCTCGGCACGTATGTCCAGCGCCTGGCCACGATCGCCCACGGCGACGGCGTCTGTACCACGCACGTTCCCGTACCACCCACCGCACCGTCCCGATCCGGGAGGACCGCATAGTGACCACCGCGCCAGAACGCACCCTCACGCAGGACGAGCAGATCGACGCGCTCGGCCGATACGGCTTCGGCTGGGCCGACTCCGACGTGGCGGGATCCGGGGCCAAGCGAGGTCTGTCCGAGGACGTCGTCCGCGACATCTCGGCCAAGAAGAGCGAGCCCGAGTGGATGCTGCAGCGCCGGGTCAAGGCGCTGGAGATCTTTCGGAAGAAGCCGATGCCCACGTGGGGATCCGACCTGTCGGGCATTGACTTCGAGAACATCAAGTACTTCGTGCGATCGACCGAGAAGCAGGCGGCGACCTGGGACGACCTGCCCACCGACATCAAGAGCACCTACGACAAGCTGGGTATCCCCGAGGCCGAGAAGCAACGCCTGGTCTCCGGCGTGGCGGCCCAGTATGAGTCGGAGGTTGTGTACCACAAGATCCGCGAGGACCTCGAGGAGCAGGGCGTCATCTTCCTCGACACCGACACGGCCCTGCGCGAGCAGCCCGAGTTGTTCCGCGAGTACTTCGGCACGGTGATCCCGTCCGGCGACAACAAGTTCGCTGCGTTGAACACCGCCGTGTGGTCGGGCGGTTCGTTCATCTACGTGCCGAAGGGCGTGCACGTCGATATCCCGCTGCAGGCCTACTTCCGCATCAACACCGAGAACATGGGCCAGTTCGAGCGAACGCTGATCATCGTCGACGAGGACGCCTACGTGCACTACGTCGAGGGCTGCACCGCCCCCATCTACTCGAGCGACTCCCTGCACAGCGCCGTCGTCGAGATCATCGTCAAGAAGGGCGCACGCTGCCGGTACACGACCATCCAGAACTGGTCGAACAACGTGTACAACCTGGTGACCAAGCGGGCCAAGGCGGAAGCCGGCGCGACCATGGAGTGGATCGACGGCAACATCGGCTCCAAGGTGACGATGAAGTACCCGGCCGTGTGGCTCATGGGCGAGCATGCGAAGGGCGAAGTGCTCTCGATCGCGTTCGCCGGTGAAGGTCAGCACCAGGACGCGGGCGCGAAGATGCTGCACCTAGCGCCGCACACGTCCTCGACGATCGTGTCGAAGTCGGTGGCGCGCGGCGGTGGACGGACGAGCTACCGCGGGCTGGTCGAGGTCCACAAGGGCGCTCACCACAGTGCATCCACGGTCAAGTGCGACGCCCTGCTGGTCGACGAGGTGAGTCGCTCCGACACCTATCCCTACGTCGACGTGCGCGAGGACGACGTGGCCATGGGCCACGAGGCCACGGTGAGCAAGGTCAGCGAGGATCAGCTGTTCTACCTGATGAGTCGCGGCCTGTCCGAGGACGAGGCGATGGCGATGGTCGTGCGCGGCTTCGTCGAGCCGATCGCCCGCGAGCTGCCGATGGAGTACGCGCTGGAGCTCAACCGGCTGATCGAGCTCCAGATGGAGGGTGCTGTCGGATGACGCTGGTTGCCGACCACGGTCGGGCGCCAACGGGATCACCGCGAAACCGTTTCACGTCGACCGATCCCGACGCGTTCCCGGTGCCCCGGGGACGCGAGGAGGAGTGGCGGTTCACCCCGCTGCGGGAGATTCGCGAGCTGTTGGTCCCCTACGAGCACGACGACACGGAAACGGTGACGGTGGACGCACCGACGGGCGTCCGGGTCGAGACGGTCGGCCGCGAGCACCCGCTGTTCGGCAGCGTGGTGCGTCCCGCCGACCGGGTCTCCGCGCTGGCGCTCGCGGGGGTGCCGCACGCCCTGCTGATAAACGTCGGCGCTGACGTGGTCGCCGGTACGCCGGTACAGGTGGCCGTCCGGGGCAAGCCAGGCCGCAACTACGGGCACGTGATCGTCCACGCGCAACGCAACAGCCGCGCCACGGTCGTGTTCGAGCACACCGGATCGACGACGGACACGGCCAACGTCGAGTTCGTCGTCGACGACGGCGCGAACCTGTCGGTGGTCACCGTCCAGGACTGGGACGCGGACGCCGTGCACCTCTCGGCCCACGCGGCGACGCTCGGCCGTGACTCGACCTACCGCCACGTGGTGGTCAACCTCGGCGGGTCGCTCGTTCGGCTCAACGCCACGGTGCAGTTCGCCGGAGCCGGCGCGTCCGCCGAGTTGTTCGGACTGTCGTTCGCCGGCGCGGGGCAGCACCTGGAGTCCCGGTTGTACGTCGACCACACCGTGCCGAACTGCACGTCGGAGGTCCTGTACAAGAACGCGTTGCTGGGCGACACGGCTCGGACGGTCTGGATCGGCGATGTCCGGATCCGACCTGCCGCGACCGGCACGAAGACCTACGAGATGAACCGCAACCTCCTGCTGTCCGACGGCGCGCGTGCGGACTCGGTGCCCAACCTGGAGATCGAGACCGGCGACATCGCCGGAGCGGGACACGCCAGCGCGACAGGGCGGTTCGACGACGAGCAGATGTTCTACCTGCAGTCCCGGGGCATCCCCGAGGAGGCGGCGCGACGTCTCGTCGTCCGCGGCTTCTTCGCGGACGTAATCGCCCGCATCGGCGTAGCCGACCTGCAGGACCGGCTCACCGCGGCCATTGACGCGCGGCTGGGCCACACCGATACGGACGGAGAGAGCTGAACCGCATGGCGACCTTGGAGATTCGCGACCTGCACGTATCCGTGAGAGGTGCGCCGAACGCGGGGGAGGAGCTGACGCCGATCCTGCGTGGTGTCGACCTCACAGTGTCCTCCGGCCAGACCCACGCGATCATGGGGCCGAACGGCTCGGGCAAGTCGACCCTGGCCTACTCGATCGCCGGCCACCCGAAGTACCTCGTCACCCAGGGATCGGTGCGGCTGGACGGCGACGACGTGCTCGCCATGACGGTCGACGAGCGAGCCCGGGCCGGGCTGTTCCTGGCCATGCAGTACCCGGTCGAGGTGCCCGGGGTGTCGGTGTCCAACTTCCTGCGCACCGCGGTCACCGCGGTCCGCGGGGAGGCGCCGAAGCTGCGGACCTGGGTGCGTGAGGTCAACGACGCGATGACCATGCTCGACATCGACAAGGCGTTCGCCGAGCGCAGCGTGAACGAGGGCTTCTCAGGCGGGGAGAAGAAGCGGCAGGAGATCCTGCAGCTGACCCTGCTCAAGCCCAAGATCGCCATCCTCGACGAGACCGACTCCGGACTGGACGTCGACGCGTTGCGGGTCGTGAGCGACGGCGTCAATCGGGTACGCGACACGGGCATCGGCACGCTGCTGATCACCCACTACACGCGCATCCTGCGTTACATCCAGCCCGACTTCGTGCACGTCTTCTTCGACGGCCGGGTCGTCGAATCGGGTGGTCCCGAACTGGCCGCGCAGCTGGAGGACGAGGGCTACGCCCGCTTTGGCATCAACGAGACGGCGACCGAGGTCAGCGTGCGACCCGAGAGTGCTGTGGTTTAGCTCATGGCGCTCGACGTCGAAGCCGTCCGCAAGGACTTCCCGATCCTCGCTCGGGAAGTGCACGGCCGGCCGCTGGTGTACCTGGACAGCGCCAACAGCGCGCAGAAGCCTCAGGTCGTGCTCGACACGGTGAGCGAGTTCTACGCACGGCACTACGCCAACGTGGCCCGCGCGGTCCACACGCTCGGCTCAGAGGCCACGCTGGCCTTCGAGGGTGCCCGCGACAAGGTCGCAGACTTCCTCAACGCTCCCAGCCGAGACGAGGTGGTGTTCACCAGGAACATCACCGAGGCGCTCAACCTGCTGGCCTATAGCTTCTCCAACGCGACCACGTTCCCGGGCGCCGAGCCGTTCCGTCTCGGTCCCGGTGACGAGATCGTGGTCACCGAGATGGAGCACCACAGCAATCTCGTGCCGTGGCAGCTGCTCGCGCAGCGCACCGGCGCGACCTTCCGCTGGCTGCCGTTGGGCGAGAACGGCCGGCTGGTGCCCGAGTCCATCGACGAGATCATCACCGAACGCACCAAGGTCGTCTCGTTCGTCTACCAGTCGAACGCGCTCGGCACGATCAACCCGGTCCGGCGCATCGTCGATCGCGCGCACGCGGTCGGGGCGCTGGCCGTCGTCGACGCCGCCCAGGCCGCGCCGCACCTCCCGCTGGACGTGCAGCAGCTCGGCGCCGACTTCGTCGGCTTCACCGGACACAAGCTCTACGGCCCAACCGGCGTGGGGGTGCTCTGGGGGCGCTACGACCTGCTCGCGGCGTTGCCGCCGTTCCTCGGCGGCGGCGAGATGATCGAGACGGTGGCGATGGAAGGCAGCACATACGCCGCGCCGCCGCACCGGTTCGAGGCAGGTACCCCGATGATCGCGCAGGCGGTCGGCCTGGGTGCGGCCATCGACTACGTCACCGCGCTCGGCATGGACGAGATCCGGGCGCACGAACACGAGCTCACGACCTACGCGCTCGATCGGCTCACAACCGTCGAAGGCTTGCACGTCATCGGACCGCCCGACCCGGTCGACCGGGGTGCAACCATCGCGTTCACCCTGGACGGAGTGCACCCGCACGACGTGGCTCAGCTGCTCGACGAGCGTGGCATCGCCGTCCGCGCCGGCCACCACTGCGCGCGACCGGTGTGCGTCCGCTACGGAATACCGGCGACGACCCGGGCGTCGTTCGGGGTGTACACGACGAAGGACGAGGTGGACGAGCTGGTCCGCGGCGTCCGTGCGGTGAGCGAGGTGTTCGGATGACCGCGTCTCTGGATTCGATGTATCAGCAGATCATCATCGACCACTACAAGCACCCTCAGCATCGCGCGCTACCGGCCGATTTCGACGCCGAGGTCCATCACGTTAACCTTACCTGCGGCGACGAGGTGACGTTGCGCGTGGCGGTGCGTGACGGTGTCGTCTCCGACC
>CAXTNQ010000095.1:0-10562 GCA_964245745.1 uncultured Jatrophihabitantaceae bacterium | reverse complement strand
GCCCATGATCGGTCCCCCTACGACAACGAGTGGAGCGTTTCCCGCGCACGGCGAGCGAAGGACTCCACTCGTTGGTCAGTCGGTTGCGGGCGGCACGTCGTCGGGATCATAGGCGTCGACGCCTACCTCGACCCGCTCCTCCTCGGTGCGTCGCGCCAGCGCGTCGTCGTCCAACCGTGGCGGCGTGCCGCCGTGCCCGTGCCGGTCGCGATGCACGTTCTCGGTCGTGTCCATCACGTCGTCCAGGTCTGGCTCATCGTTGGACGGACCGGTCATGCCGCTGCCTCCGGTGTTGGGTTTCGGTCACCCTACGCACGCCTTGACACGTGACCTTAAGGTCACCTATCGTCTCGCCGTGGACGAGGTGTTCCGGGCGCTGGCCGACCCTACGCGGCGGCGGCTGTTGGATGCCCTGTTCGCACAGGACGGCCAGACGCTGGGCGCGCTGGAAGCCGACATCGAGATGTCGCGCTTCGGGGTGATGAAGCACCTGCGGCTGCTCGAGGAAGCGGGTCTCGTGGTCACCCGGCGCCGGGGCCGCGAGAAGCTGCACTTCCTCAATCCCGTCCCGATCCGGCTCGTGCACGACCGGTGGGTGAGCAAGTACGCCGCGCCGTGGGCGGCCGCTCTCAGCGACCTGAAGACGAGATTGGAGAACCCGATGGAGAAAGTGTTCGAGATCTACATCCGTACAACGCCCGAACGGTTGTGGCAGGCCATCACGGACAGCGAGGAGCGCGCCAAGTTCTCCTTCGGCAACCGGATCGCCTACGACGGAGCTCGCTTCACGATGGTCAACCCGAAGGCTCCCGGTGTGGTCCTGGGCGAGGGTGAGAACCTCGAGGTGGACCCGCCGCGTCGCCTCGTGCAGACGATGGTTGCGACGTGGAGCGACGACGTCCGGGCCGAAGGGACGTCACGCATCACCTGGGAGATCGAGCCGGTCGAGGACTCCTGCCGGCTCACGGTCACCCACGACCAGCTACGCGAGGGAGCGAATGAGCAGTTGTACGGCGGCTGGCCCATGATTCTTTCCGGCCTCAAGACGTGGCTCGAGACGGGGGAGGTGCTGACGACCCCCGGTTCCCTGATGTACGCCTGATTCGTTCGTCGTCGGCCGTACAGGCGGCGACGCCCCTGGCGTGCGCACCGTCGGCCGAGACGGTCAGGGTCCGAGCGGCCAGAAGACGACGTGGCTGGGCGACGCCGAAGCCCGACGCGAGATGCGGATGCTCGTCACCCCAGTCATGGCCAGGTCGGTCCACGTTGCGGGGACGCCGTCGCGGAAGACCTCGATGATTCCGTTGTCGAACAGGACGGTGAGTGGCGCAGAATCGGTGTCGCCGAAGCTTGGCAAGCGCGCGACGTCGATGTCGAACGTGCGGCCGGTGCGGTGATCCTGAAGTTCGATGACGGCGATTTCACCCTCGATCTCGTCCAGACCGAGCTCGAACGCGTCGGACCGTTCGGCGAGGCGTAGCGCGATCTCGCCCTGGGCGGGTGCCATCGTTGCTTGCTGCGGTTCGCCACGTAGCCGGCGGATCTCGGCGGCGGGGCTGCTGTAGATCCGTTCGCCGCGCAACTGCAGGTGGCGCGCAACCGACATGACGCCGCGACTGAGTCCGCTCACGGCCGGGTCCAGGTCGGTGCGTATCCAGCCAAACTGGAGCCTCCGGCCGTCGGCCGTTTGGTACGACTGCGCGGCGTAATAACGGTCGCCGTAGTCCAGTCGGGCCGTGTAGGCCGGCTGCAGACGCCGGTCCTGCCACGCTCCCGTGGCGTACCAGACGATGGGTTGGGCCGCGTCGAAGCGTCGCTCCAGATCCAGGATCGAGACGACCAGAGTGGTGCGGTCCTGCAGGTCGAACAGGTCGGGACACTCCCAGATGGAGTCAGGGATGTCGCATTGGCCAGCATCGAGGACGTACCCGTCGAACGTCCAGGTCCGAAGATCGGCCGAGGTGTAGCCGAAGATCGTGCCGCCCGAAGCCTCGGTACGCCCGCCGACCACCTGATGCCAGCCCTCTCCGTCCCGGCGGACGGCGTGGTCGCGGAAGGCCAAGGTGTCATCCGTCGGCCACCCTTTGATCACCGGGTTTGCGGGGTCCTTGACGAACCGGATGAGGCCGGGGTCGACGGAGCGAGCGATGCACGGCAATTGCATGCTGCCTTCGACGCCGGTGTAGACGAGGACGACGTCGTCGCCGTCAACGACCGCGCACCCGGAGTAGCAACCGTCGACGTCATAATCCGTGCGTTGGACACCAGGACGCAGCGCTTCTGGATGTTCCGTCCAGGTCAGCAGATCGGCCGAACTCGTGTGTCCCCATCCGATGTCGGCCGCCACCGTGCCGTCCGGATTGTGCTGGAAGAACAGATGGTGACGTCCGCGCCAGTGGATCAATCCGTTGGGATCGTTCATCCACCCCGCCGACGGCGCGAAGTGGAAGCGCATCACCGCTCCTTCATGCGACGGTCGGGCCGGGGAACCGGCAGGTCATACGGAACGTGTGAACAACGACGGCTCAACGGAACGACCCGGCGACGATCCCTTCGACGAAGTACCGCTGCGCGAGCAGGAACACGAAGATGCTGGGGATCAGGGCGATGATCACGCCCGCCAATACGATCGAGATGCTGCCGGTGCCCAGGTTGCCCTGTAGCGATACGAGCCCGAGTGGAAGGGTGAACTTGTCGCCGGACTGCAGGAAGATCAGCGGTCGGAAGAACTCGTTCCAGTACCCGGCGAAGGTCAACACGGCCAGGGTCGCCATTGGCGCGAACGCCATGGGCGCGTAGATCCGCAGAAACACCTGGAAGTGACTCGCTCCGTCGACCCTGGCGGCTTCGCCGAGTTCGTGCGGCATCTGCAGGAAATACTGCCGCATGAGGAAGGTGCCGAAGGCGCTGGACACGGCGGGGATGATCAGGCCGAACTGGCTGTCGACGAGGCCGAGGTATTTGATGATCAGGAAGACCGGGATGATGGTGGTCTGGAGTGGCACCATCATGGTGGCCAGGACGAGCCCGAACACGAGGCCGCGTCCGCGGAACCGCACCATGGCGAACGCGTAGCCGCTCATGGTCGACGTGATGATCTGCCCGACGACGATCAAGCCGGTGATGAAGACGCTGTTGAAGATGAATCTCCACATCGGCACCTGGTCGAACACCGCGCTGTAGTTCGACCACTCTGGGCTGGTGGGGACCCACTGCGGAGGATTGTTGAAGGACTCCGCCGGTGTGCGCAGTGATGTGCTCAACGCCCAGGCGATCGGTGCGACGACGAGGACGCCGGCCACAGTGAGAACCAGCACCGACACGATGGCTCCGGGCCGGATGCGTAGGCGCCGGCGGCCTGGTGGGGTGCGCTCGATGGCCGGAGCCGGGGCGATGTCGATGGTCGTCATGAGTAGAACACCCACTTACGGCTGGCGACGAACTGCAGACCGGTGACGATGAGCAAGAGGAGGAAGAGCAGGACGGAGATGGCAGACGCGTAACCGAAGCGCACGTTCTGGAACGCGGTCTCGTAGATCAGCAGCACTGCGGTCTTCGTCGAGTCACCCGGGCCGCCCTTGGTCATGACGTAGGGCTGGTCGAACAGTTGCATGGCGTTGATGAGTCCGACCACGGTGGCGAAGAAGACGGTCGGGCTGATCAGCGGAAGCTTGATGCTGAAGAACATCCGCCACGCGCTGACGCCGTCCATCGAGGCCGCTTCGACGACGTCGACGGGCACGGCGCTGAGCGCGGCGACGAACAGGATGAACGTGAACCCGAGCTGTTGCCAGACGGCGACGAGGACGATCGTGGCCGTCGCGCCGCTATTCGAACCGAGCCAGTCCACGGTGGGCAGATGCAGCAGATCCAGGTAGTAGTTGATGACTCCGAAGTGGCTGTCGAAGAGGTAGCTCATGACGATGGAGATCGACGCCGCGGACGCCAGCAGGGGCAGGAAGAAAGCGGTGCGGAAGATTCCGCGCGCGAACTTCGACGTGCGTTGAGACACGAGCAGCGCGAGCAGCAGCCCGAGCCCGATCTGCAGCGCAATGATCAAGATCGCGAGCACGATCGTCACCCGGAACGAGTGCAGGACCGCCTTGTCGTGAACGAGCTCCGTGAAGTTATCGAAGCCGACGAACTTCGGGCTGGTGATCGCGTCCCAGCTGAAGAAGGCCAAGATGAATGACGCCACGATGGGAAAGGTTTTTTATACGTGGACGACCTAGATCTACACCGACGCCAGCCCCCAACCGAACGCCGATTCCCGCCGCGCCCCGCGGTGCCTCTCCCGCTCGGACGCGGTCTTACCGCCGGTGGCGCCTACGAAAGGGGGCGCCGGCGTCGGATGATCTAAACGCTCGCCGGCTGGGATGAGCGCCGGTTGTTCGAGGGGCTGAGTCATGGCGGTGGCACCCCTAACTGCTCTGCTTGGCCGCGGACTCCAGATCGCTTTGCAGTCCGTCCAGTGCTTGCTTGGCGTTGCCGGAGGAGATGGCCTGCGTGGTGCGCTTGTTCAGTGCAGTGGCCAGTGCGTTGTAGTACGGCGGCGCCGGGATCGGCGCGGTGTCGGGATGGTCAGTCAGCGTCCCGTAGAACACCTGCCAGTTGGCCGGTCCCGTGGTCGCGTACTGCGCTTCGGTCATCATGGACTTGCGGGTCGGCGTGCTGATGTTGCCCGGAATGAGTCCGTTGATGCCCTGCGGCGTGATGATCGTCTTGAGGAACTCCCAGGCCAGGTCCTTGTTCTTCGAACCCTTGAAGATGCCGTAGCCGTTGGTGCCGAACAGATGGCGCTGGCTCTGCCACTTGGGGAAGTACTGGACGTCGAAGCTGCCCTTCTTCATGCCCGCGTTGGTCAGGCCACCGGCCCAGAAGCCGCCACCGATGCACATGCCGATCTTCCCGCTCGCGAACAGCCCCTGCAGCGTCTGGCCGCCGCCGACGTCCGGCTGGGGAGACAGGCTGGCCTTCTTGAGCTGGATCATGTAGTCGAGCGCCTCGACGGTGCCGCCGGAATTGGCCGTCGGGTCACCCCACTTCCAGCCGCCCTTGCGTCCCTGTGCCGCTTCGACGCCGGAATAGAAGGTGTTCCAGAGCCAGTCGCCGCCGTCCCACTTGCCCTCCGTTAGCAGGTTGGCGTTGTTCGCGTACATCCAAGACGTCCAGCTGCCCCACAGGCGTACGACCCAGTCGTAGGCCACCGACCCGCTGGCGCCCTTGAGCTTCTGCGCCATGTCGAAGAAGTCGTCCTTCGTCCATGTCGCACTCGGTGCGCTGAGGCCGGCTTTGTTGAGCAGGCTGGTGTTGTAGTACATGTTGCCGGCGTTGAAGTCGGTGGGCAGCTCGTAGAGGTGACCCTGGTACATCATCGCCTCGACGAGTGCGGGGTGGACGTCGGAGAAGTACTCCTTGAGCGCGGCGGCATCCTTCTTCACGTAGTCGTCCAACGGGTACGCCAAGTCCTTCGAGGCGAACAGCTGCAGACCTTCGGTGGCCACCGTGGCGATGTCAGGTACGTTGCCGCCCGAGATCTGGGTCAGCAGCTTCGAGAAGAAGTCGTTCCAGTCCGTGCCGTTCGTGGCGTTGAACTGAACCGTGACGCCGGGGTGATCCTTCTGGAACTGCGTCGACACCGCCTTCTGCACCGCCGCTGCCTGCTGCTGGGTGCCGAAGAACGCCACCTTCAACGTCGTCGACTTGCCTCCGCCGCCCGAGCTGCCACTCGACTTCGACGAGCTGCCGCAGGCAGCCAGCGCCGACCCCACGCCGGTGACCCCCGCGACGGCGGCGCCGGCCTGTAGGAAGCCACGACGGCTGACCGGGCGCTGGAACACGGACTCGGACATATTCGCCCTTTCGGTAGGAGCGGTGTCGGTGCTAAACCGGTTTGGCACATGAGAGTGCAGCGCATCACACCACGCGTTGTCAACGATTCGTTATCAGACTGTGACGGTTGGCGGCCGGCCGACCGAGGCCCGTTCCACCAGAGCACCGCGCACCGTAAGACCGGTCGATACCGACTCGCCCTGCACGAGACGGAGCAGGGCCTCCGCCCCGACCCGTCCCATGTCGAAGTGCGGCAACGACACGGTGGTCAGCGGCGGCGTGACCCGATCGGCGAGCTCCTCCTGGTCGTCGTACCCGACCAGCGACAGGTCACCGGGCACATCGAGACCGCATTCGCGGGCGGCGAGCAGCGCCCCGACGGCGATGCGGTCGTTGCCGCACAGCAAAGCCGTAGGCCTGTCGTCTTGACGCAGGAGGTCCATTGCCCGAGCGTGCCCTGAGTCGATGTCGTAGGTGCCGTAGGAGACCGCCCCGCGGGCGGTCGGCAACTTTGCCGCCCGCATCTGCGTGCGGAAGGCGCGGACGCGCTGCGTGGTGGCCCAGAAGTGCCGATCTCCGGCGATGTAGACGATGCGACGGTGACCCGCTTCGATCAGCCGTTGTGTGGCCAGAGCGCTGCCGTACATCTCGTCGGTGAGGACGGCCGGCACGTCGCTGTCCGCGTCGAAGCAGTTGATGAGGACGAGAGGGACGCGGTGCAGCTCCTCCGGCACGGTGAGGCCGCGGGCGGACATCGAGGCGTACAACACGCCGTCGACACGACGGTCGAGCAACACCCGCGTCGCAGCGGCCTCGACCTGCGGGTCCATACCAGTGTTGACGAGGAAGAGCAGACGGCCGGAGTGCCAGGTCACGTCCTGAGCGCCGAGGATGATGCGGCCCGCGAACGGAGACGAGGCGATCTCGTCGGTGATGAAACCGATGGTGTGTGTTCGCCGCGTTCGTAGGTGTTGCGCGGTGGGATCCGGCCGGAAGCCAAGATCGTCCACGACGGCCAGGACGCGCGCCCGCGTGTCCGCCGCGATGCGCATATCGCGCCGGTCGTTGACGACGAAGGAAGCGGTGGTGACCGAAACACCCGCCGCCCGTGCCACGTCACGCAGGCTGGGTTTAGGGGGAGGAGAACGGCGTGCCACGTCTGTCCTCTCACTCCACCTGGAGGCAGCTTATGCCAAGGTGCGGAGGAGCAATCCGCCGCCTGAGTCACTCAGGCGGCGCGGTCAGACGTCGGCAGCGCGCGCAACGGAGCGGCCAGCTCGTTGGCGAAGAAGTCGAGGAATCCGTCCGGATCCGGGCCGGCGTTCTGCAGCACGAGGTGATCGAACCCTGCATCGACGAAAGTGCGCGCCTTCGCGAGGTGGCGGTCGATGTCCGGACCGCACGCGAACTGCTGCTTCACGTCGTCGACGGTCACCGTGGCCGACGCCGCTTCGAAGTTGACCGGGTTGGGCAGCTCGCTCATCACCTTCCAGCCGGTCACCGCCCAACGGCTTGTCTCGTGGGCGGCGCGGGCGGCTGCGTCCTCGTCCGGCGCCCAGGCCAGCGGCACCTCGCAGTACCGCGGCCCGCTGCCGCCTGCCTTCCGGTAGTCCGTGAGAAGCTCGGACTTGGCCTCGGTCGCGAACAACCCGTCGCCCAGCTCGGCGGCGATCTGCGCGGCACCTGGACCTCCGGCCGCCACCGCGATAACCGGTAGCTCGTCCGGCAGGTCGAACACCCGGGCGTCCTCGAGCTGCAGGTACTTGCCCTCAAAACTGCGGTAGCCGCCCTGCCACAGCAGGCGAATGATCTCCAGCGCTTCGCGCAGCATCTCGTGCCGGATGTGCGAGCCCGGGAAGCCGCGGCCCACGACGTGCTCGTTCAGGCGCTCGCCCGCCCCGATGCCGAGGGTGTACCGGCGCTGTGACACCAGGGCCAGCGTGGCCGCGGCCTGGGCGATGATCGCTGGGTGATAGCGGACGGTGGGGCACGTGACGCCGGTGGCCAGCCCGATGCGCTCGGTTCGGGCGGCGATGGCGCCGAACATCGTCCAGGTGAAGCCGGAGTGACCCTGACTGTCGAGCCACGGGTGGAAGTGGTCGCTCATCTCGACGAAGTCGAACCCGGCCTGCTCGGCCTGCACGGCCTGGCGGATGATCTCGTTGGGGTCGAAGCCTTCGGTGGCCAGTTTGTACCCGATCTGCATGTGCCAGCCTTACCCTCACCCCGAGCGGTCGTATCAGGTTTGCCGGGCACCCCGACCGGGTAGACCAAGATCGATAAACCCACCCGGGAGAGCGCTGTGACCGATCCCCGCGACGCCGGCCCGCCGGCCGATCCTCGTTACGCGCCGCCGTACCCGCCGGCGCCCTACCCGCCCGGGGCGTACCCGCAGCCGGGCTATCCGCCGCCTTCCGCGTCCTATCCGGAGTCCGGGACGGTCCAGCCGGCCGGCGGTGGCTACCCGGCGAGCCCGGGGTCGGATTCCGACAGCTCGTCGCCGGCGAGTTCGTCCTCGAGTTCGTCCTCGTCGACGGAGGCCGGTGGGACCGACCGCCCGGCCGTCACCATCCCGCAGCCCAAACCCGGCCTGGACGACAAGGGCCACGTGCGGCGCACCCGAGTGAGCATCGTCTGGGTAGGACTGATCGCGGCGGCGGTGTTCCTCATCCTGCTCGTCGTGTTCATCGCGCAGAACGTGAACAACGTGCCGTTGCACTTCCTTGGCTTCTCGGGCGAAGTCTCACTCGGGCTGGCCCTGCTCATCGCCGCCGTGGCCGGGCTGCTCATCGCCGCCGTCCCCGGTTCGATCCGGATTTGGCAGCTGCGGCGTGCGCTCAAGCGAAACGTCCGCCTGGTGGACGAGGTGTCGCGTTCGAGCTGACCCTCCGGTGGTCGGCGTCGACGCGGACGGTTTCGCCGCGCGCGTCGAGATGTTCGAGCAGTGGCACCGCAACTCGTCGCGTGGTCGACAGCGCCTGCCGGGCCTCGCTCAGGGTGAAGGGCTGACGGATCTCCGCCAGCCGGGTCACGGCGCGGGCCGGCGCGTCCGGCAACAGCACGACTCCGTCGGCGAGCTGAACAAGCCGTCCCAGGGCTACGGCGGTCGCGAGTTCCCGGGCGTGCAGGCCGAGGGTCTGCAGCTCAGTGCGATCGGCGGCCGCGAACGGCTGCTCGGTCAGGCGACGTTGCAGGGTGGCCAACCCGGCTTCGGCCGGTCCGAGGGAGGACGTGGTGCCCGGTCGTCGCCCGCGGCCGTCCGGGCCTACGGCGGCGGCCAGCGCATGCACCAGTTCGCGCTCCGGCACGGCCAGCGCCCGCTGTGCGGCAGCAACGGGTAGGCCGGGCTGCAACGGTTGGGCGATCCGGTGCGCGTCGACGTGCGACGTGAGCTCGGCCTGCCATTGTTCCCAACGATCGGAGTCGACGAGCCACTCGCCGACCACCCGGGCGTCTGCGGTGGCGGCCAGGCCGACCGCGGCCGGGTCCGTCCGGCGTACGGCGCCACAACGGCGCAGCCGGGCGACCGCCGCCGAGTGGGCACCCAGTTCGCCGGCCCGGGCGCGCGCGGCCCCGCGGCGACGCAGCGGTGGGGGGTCGACGTCAAGCACGCGGACTCCGACGATCGTGCGCCGGCTGGCGTCGCGCAGGATCGCCCGGTCACCCGCCGTCAGCGGAAGCGCTCGGGTCAGGGACAGCCGGGCGAGGAGGGTCGTCGGATCGCCCAGCGGGCGGACGCGGACCGGCACCGCCGCCGTACCGACATGGAGCACGGCGTCGGACGTCCGCCACGGCGCGAACAGCTCCACATCGACGTCTTCGGTCGACGCCCAGGCACCGGGGCTAAGCAGCACGTCCCCGCGTCCCACCTCGTAGCTGGCGACGGCGCGCAGGTTGACCGCGACGCGCGACACGGCTTCGGCCTGCCGGGTCGGGGCGTTGAGGGCCTGCAGGCCACGCACCGCGACGTCCCGTCCACGCACGTGCAGCGTGTCGCCCACCGCCAGCCGTCCGGCTCCCAACGTGCCGGTGACGACGGTGCCGGCGCCGCGGACGGTGAACGAGCGATCGACCCACATCCGCACCGGCGCGCTGCCGTCTGGCGCGGGCAGGTCGCGGACGAGCCGGTGCAGCGCGGCGCGCAGGTCGTCCAGGCCAGCGCCGGTCACGCCGGAGACCGCGACCGTCTCGACCAGGCACAGGGTCGAGGCGGCGAGCCGCTCGGCCGCCTGCGCCCGAGCCGATGCGGGATCAGCCAGGTCAGAGCGCGTAATCACCACTAGCCCGCGGGTCAAGCCGAGCGCGTCGACGGCGGCCAGGTGCTCGGTCGTCTGCTCTCGCCAGCCCTCGTCGGCGGCCACCACGACGACGACGGCCGGCGCGGGGCCGAGCCCGGCCAGCATGTTGCCGATGAACCGGCGGTGACCCGGAACGTCGACGAACGCGAGGGTCTCGCCGGTGGGCAATGTGGTCCAGGCGTAGCCGAGGTCGAGCGTCATGCCGCGGCGGCGTTCCTCGGCCCACCGGTCGGGTTCCATGCCGGTCAGCGCCCGCACCAGGGTCGACTTGCCGTGGTCGACGTGACCGGCGGTGGCGACGACGTACACGGTTCAGCCGAGGACGGCGCAGACAGCGCGGACGGCGTCACGTAGCTCGGCGTCGGCGTCGGGAGGGACGCTGCGCAGGTCGAGCAGGCAGCGATCCTGCTCGACGCGCGCAACCACCGGCGG
>CAXTNQ010000094.1:9903-10812 GCA_964245745.1 uncultured Jatrophihabitantaceae bacterium | reverse complement strand
TTCGAGGTCGTCGGCGAGGCACCCGACGGCGAGCGAGCTCTGGCGCTCGCCCGCGATCTGCGTCCAGACCTCGTCATCTGCGACGTCAAGATGCCCAAGCTCGACGGGATCGCCGCCGCCGCGCAGATCACCGAGGAGCGGCTCGCGCCGGTCGTCATCCTCACCGCCTTCAGCCAGAGAGACCTGGTCGAGCGGGCGCGCGACGCCGGCGCGATGGCCTACCTGGTCAAGCCGTTCCAGAAGCGCGACCTGTTGCCGGCGATCGAGATGGCGACCTCGCGTTTCGCTGAGATGCGGGCCCTGGAGTCCGAGGTGGACGGCCTGCGCGATCGCCTCGAAGCGCGCAAGGTGATCGAGCGCGCCAAGGGCGTTCTCATGGCCGAACACCGGATGAGCGAACCCGAGGCGTTCCGGTGGATTCAGCGCGCGGCGATGGACAACCGCACATCGATGCGCTCCGTGGCCGAGCTGGTACTCAACGGTGACAGCGGCAAGGCCACCCCCCGACAGAGCGCGGCAACGTAGCGCACCTCCGGCCGCACGCGATAGGTCTGATTCAGCTTGCTGCCAGCTGGCTAGCCGCTTGTAGCGCCGGAGGGGCGCCTCAGTAGGGTCGGACCATTGCGAACGCAACCGTCCGCGTGACGCCACGGAATGCGCTCGAGTGGGTAGGAACCTCACGAGAGCTGACGTCTCGCCAACGCCGTAGGGAGAGCACGCAGTGTCGCGTAGCCGTGTACGTGTACGTCCGGCCGAACCCGCAGACATCCCTCGACTGATGCGCCTGGGCGAGGCGACGCTGCCGCCCGGAGCCATCGAGCGTCGCGTCGGCGAAGCGGAGAGCCAGCTAGCCGCCGCCATGACCTGCGTCGATCGGCAGATCCTCGTGGCGACCGACGAGGACAGTGA
>CAXTNQ010000094.1:5454-9893 GCA_964245745.1 uncultured Jatrophihabitantaceae bacterium | reverse complement strand
TGCGGCGGGATCGTCGGGATGGGGGAGACGCGCGAGGACCGCGTCGGCTTCGTCGTCGCGTACGAGGACGAGGTGGGCGCCATCGTGCGGTCGCCGGCGTTGCACGTGAGTCACCTGGTCGTCGACCGGGCGTTCCGCCGGCGCGGCATCGGACGGGCGCTGCTCAGCGCCTGTGTGCACCTGGCCGAGCACCATGGGGTCGAGCACATCCTGGCCAGTGCGGTCAGCTCGTCGCGCGACGCGAACCGCTACCTCGCGCGACTCGGATTCGCGCCGTACGTCGTGCGTCGGATCACGTCGACGTCGTCGCTGCGACGGGCGCTGGGCCTGCACGACGGCGACCGGCTCGCGCTGATTCGGCGCATGCGCAACCGTCAGCACGCGTCCTCGGGTGGCCGGCTGGCCGTGCGACCGGTCGAGGTCTCCGATACCCGCCGCGGGGCCTGATTCCTCGGTGCGCACTGAGCACGGTGGGCGGCCCAGGCTGTCGGTGCCGGCTCCTAGACTCGGGCCGTGACCGCACCGGCATCGGGGACTTCTCGGCTGCTCCTGCTCGACGGTCATTCCCTCGCCTATCGCGCGTTCTATGCGCTGCGCGAGGTGCAGATGGCCACGACAACCGGTCAGCCCACCAACGCCGTCTACGGCTTCACGTCCATGCTGATCAATCTGCTGCGCGACGAAGAGCCGAGCCATGTGGCCGTCGCGTTCGACGTCTCGCGCACGACGTTTCGCAACGAGACCTACGCCGAGTACAAAGCCGGGCGCACCGAGACGCCGGAGGACTTCCGCGGGCAGCTGTCACTCATTCGCGAGGTCCTGCACGCATTGCGCATTCCTGCCGTCACCGCTGAGGGCTATGAGGCCGACGACGTCATCGCCACGATCACTGCGCAGGCCGCGGCCGAGCAGCTTCCCGTGCTTATCACCACCGGTGACCGTGACGCGCTGCAGCTGGTCAACGACGACGTCACTGTGCTGTTCCCGCGCAAGGGCGTGAGCGACCTGACGCGGTTCACCCCGGAGGAGGTGGAGGCGCGCTACGGCCTGACTCCACAGCAGTACCCCGACTTCGCGGCCCTGCGCGGCGACACGAGTGACAACCTGCCGGGTATCCCCGGGGTCGGAGAGAAGACCGCGGCGAAGTGGGTGCGCGAGTACGGCTCGTTCGACGCCCTCGTCGCCGGCGTCGACACCATCAAGGGCAAAGCCGGCGACGCGCTGCGCGAGCACCTGGCGAGTGTCATCCGCAACCGCCAGCTCACCGAGCTCGTCCGCGATGTCCCGATCGACGTCACGATCGCCGACCTGGTGCGGCGTCCGTGGGATCGCGACGAGGTCCACACGCTGTTCGACAACCTGCAGTTCCGGGTGCTGCGCGAGCGGCTGTTCGCCACGCTCAGCTCCGCCGAACCCGAAGCCGAGGAGGGCTTCGAGGTCAGCACCACGCGACTCGACGTGGACGGGGTCGCCCCCTGGCTCGACGAATACGCCCGCACCGGTGATCGGGTCGGGGTGGCGTTTCGTGGCCAATGGGGCCGGGGCACCGGGCGGTTGACCGGGGTGGCGTTGGCGGTGTCCGACGGCCACGCGGCGTACGCGGCACCGGACCGGCTAACTTCCGACGACGAACACGCCCTACGCGAGTGGCTCGCCGATCCGGCCGTGCCCAAAGCCGTCCACGACATCAAGGGGCCGATGCTCGCCCTGCGGGAGCACGGCTGGACGCTCGAGGGTGTCACGACCGACACTCAGCTCGCCGCCTACCTGGCGCTGCCCGGTCAGCGGTCGTTCGACCTTGCCGATCTCGCCCTGCGCTACCTGCACCGGGAGCTGCGCGCCAACGTCGAGGAGACGGCGCAGCTCACCCTCGACGCCGACACCGACGACACGGACGACGCTCTGGCTGAGGTCGAGACCGTGCGGGCCAGTGCGGTGCGCGATCTCGGAGACGCCTTCGATGCGGACCTGCGCGAGCGTGGGGCGTCGCGGCTGCTCGCCGAGATGGAACTACCGCTGACCTTCGTCCTCGTCGACATGGAGGCCGTGGGCATCGCCGCGGACACCGACCACCTGTTGGACCTGCAGGCGGAACTCGGTGCGGGGGTCAAGGCGGTTGAGGAGGACGCGTACGGCGTCGTCGGTCGACCGTTCAACCTCGGTTCGCCCAAGCAGCTGCAGGAGATCCTGTTCGACCAGTTCAAGCTGCCGAAAACGAAGCGGATCAAGACCGGCTACACCACCGACGCCGACTCCCTCGCCGCGCTCTACGCCCAGACCGAGCACCCGTTGCTCGAGCACCTGCTGCGCCATCGCGAAGTCGCCCGGCTCAAGACGGTCGTCGACTCGCTGCTGCCGCTCGTGGACGACGCGGGGCGGATCCACACGACGTTCAACCAGACGATCGCCGCGACCGGCCGGCTGTCCTCCACCGATCCCAACCTGCAGAACATCCCGGTGCGCACCGCAGAGGGGCGGCGCATCCGCGAGGCGTTCGTCGTGGGCGACGGCTTCGAGTCGCTCATGACGGCGGACTACAGCCAGATCGAAATGCGGATCATGGCTCGGCTCTCCCAGGACGCCGGCCTGATCGAGGCGTTCACCAGCGGTGAGGACCTGCACAGCTTCGTGGCGTCCCGCGCGTTCGACCTGCCGCCCGACCAGATCGACCCCGAACTGCGACGCCGGGTCAAGGCGATGTCCTACGGGTTGGCCTACGGCCTTTCGGCGTTCGGGCTCGCGCAACAGCTCAAGATCAGCTCGGACGAGGCACGGGCGCAGATGGACGCGTACTTCGCGCGCTTCGGGGGAGTGCGGGACTACCTGCGCTCCGTCGTCGAGGACGCGCGCCAGACCGGGTACACCGAGACGATCATGGGCCGGCGCAGGTACCTGCCGGACCTGACAAGCGACAACCGGCAGCGACGCGAGATGGCCGAGCGGATGGCCCTCAATGCGCCGATCCAGGGCAGCGCCGCCGACATCATCAAGGTGGCGATGCTGGGCGTGCACCGGGCGCTGCGCGACGAGGGGTTGCGCTCACGCCTACTGCTGCAAGTACACGACGAGCTGGTGCTCGAGATCGCGACCGGCGAGCAGTCCGCGGTGGACGCGCTGGTCCGCCGTGAGATGGGGGAGGCCTACCCGCTCGACGTCCCGCTGGATGTGTCCATCGGGGTTGGCAAGAACTGGCACGACGCCGCGCACTGAGTCCGGCGATGAACCGGTCAGCGCCGCCCGGGCTCCGGGCGGACGAAAGGAAAAGCCAGCGTGGAGCGGATATTCGTCCCGGTCAGCATCATGACCAACCGGTCGACGCCGATCCCGAGACCGCCGGTCGGCGGCATGGCGTACTCCAGCGCGGTCAGGAACGCCTCGTCGATCTGCATGGCCTCGGGATCACCGGCCGCAGCCAACAGTGACTGGGTGGTCAGCCGTTCGCGCTGATCGATCGGATCGATGAGTTCGGAGTAGGCCGTGCCGATCTCGGCACCGAAGGCGACCAGATCCCACCGTTCGGACAGCCGCGGATCCTCACGATGCGCTCGAGTCAAGGGCGAGGATTCGATCGGGAAGTCGATGTAGAACGTAGGCAGCACGGTCTGGTGTTCGACCAGCGTGTCGTAGAGTTCGGTGACCATGGCCGCCGCAGATGCGGTCGCGGGGATGCGGACGCCGCGGTCCTCGCAGACGGCACGTAGCTTCTCGCACGGTGTGTCGGGTGACAGCTCCACCTCGCACGCGCGGCTGATGGCTTCGTGCACGGTGACCGTCGGCCAGGGCACAGACAGGTCGACCTCCTCGACCGTGCCGTCCGCCTGGGGGCGGCGGGCGATCGGACGGCCGTGGACGGCACTGGCGACCTCGAGGATCAGCGTGCGCGTCAGGTCGCGCATGGAGTGGTAGTCGGCCCACGCCAGATAGGCCTCGAGTGAGGTGAACTCCGGGTTGTGCGTGGCGTCGGCGCCCTCGTTGCGGAAGTTCCGGTTCAGCTCGAAGATCCGCTCCATCCCGGCGACGGCCAGCCGCTTGAGGAACAGCTCGGGGGCGATGCGCATGTACAGGTCGGCGTCGTAGGCGTTGATGTGCGTGATGAACGGCCGAGCGTTCGCGCCACCGTGCACCGCCTGCAGCATCGGCGTCTCGACTTCGCTGAAGCCGCGGCGTTCCAGCCCGTCCCGCAGCGCGCGGACGGCGCGGACGCGTTGCTCGACCAGCGTGCGCGCGTCGCGGTTGAGCAACAGGTCGAGGTAGCGCTGCCGGACGCGTGCGTCGGGGTCGGTCAACCCCACCCGGTCGGACGGCACCGGCCGCAGGCACTTGGCGGCCATGGCCCAGGTCGAGGCCAGGACGGAGAGCTCGCCGTACCGGCTGGTCACCACCTCGCCGGTGACGCTCACCAAGTCGCCGAGGTCGACGGTGCGCGCCCACAGCGCGAC
>CAXTNQ010000094.1:0-5444 GCA_964245745.1 uncultured Jatrophihabitantaceae bacterium | reverse complement strand
GACGTCCGCGGATCCGGTGGGGCCGTCGGTGAGCATGACGTGCAGGCGCACGTCCTCCGCCTGGAGCACGGCGAACACCAGGCCGCCGAAGTTACGGATCGCCCGCACCCGTCCGGCCACCGAGACATGGGTCCCCGTCCGGGTGTCGGGTGGCACGCCGGCGCCTAATGTCCGCACCTCGGTCAGCGAGTGCGTACGGGCGACGCCGACCGGGTACGCGGGCCGGCCGGCCGTCTCCAGCTCGCCGATCTTACGGCGACGCACGAGCTCCTGCTCGGTGAGCCGGATGGTCGGGCGGGCCGGCGCCAATAGCCGGTCGGCCTGCTCCCGAGCGGCCACCGCGAACGGCACGTCGTCGCGCCCGTCCCATCGGACCGTGGCCGCCGGGTCGCGCGTCGTCATGGGGTCGCGCGCCGGCAGGAAACCCTCCGCCATCCCGGACGCGATGGCCACCCGGGTGACGTTGGCCGAGGGGTGCAGGCACATGAACCGTGGCACCCAGGACGGCAGGTACTTGGCGTTCGACCGGTAGAGGCTCTCGAGCTGCCAGAACTTGGAGGCCACGCCGAGCACGGCACCGGTCACCCGGGTGATCGGGCCGGCCCCCACCCGCTCCGAGGCGGAGAAGATGCCCCGGAACATGGCGAAGTTGAGCGAGATCCGGCGCACGCCCAACTCCGGGCTGGCGGTGACCAGCTCAGCGACCATGAACTCGGTGAGACCGTTCTCGGACTCCCGGTCGCGTCGCATGAGGTCGAGGGACAGCCCGTGTCGACCCCACGGGACGAAGGACAGCAGTCCGCGCAGCTCGCCCGCGCCGTCGCGGGCCAGCACGGCGACACATCGCCCGTCCGCCGGGTCGCCCAACCGGCTCAGGGCCATGGAGAAGCCGCGTTCGTCACCTCCCATCCGCCAGGCGTCGGCGGTGTCGGACAGGCGCTGGAGCTCCTCCGCGGAGAGGTCGGCGTGGCGGATGACCTCCACGGTGTAGCCCGCCCGCCGGACGCGCTCGACCGAGCGGCGGACCGGCGCCATCGTCGGCCCGGCCAGCGTGAATGCGCCGACGTCGATCACGGCCTCGTCGCCGATGGCGATGGCCTTGAGGCCGGCACGGACGTAGGCGGCGGCGCCGTCCTCACTCGCCGACAGCACCGCCGGGTACCACCCGAAGCAGTGCGCCTCGTTCGTCCACGCCTCGATCGCGGCCGGCCAGGAGGTCACGGCGCCGATCGGGTCGGCGCTGGCCAGGCTGACCGACGCGACGACCCGGTACGTCACCGCAGCCTTGCGGTCGGGCGAGAACACCACCGACTTGTCCCGTCGGGTCGCGAAGTAGCCGAGGGAGTCGCGCTCGCCGCTCTCCAGGACGAGCCGGCGGACGTTGAGCTCGTCCTGCGGGCTGACGAACTGCTTGGCGTGGGCCGACCGCAGGAAGACGATCGCGGCGCCGACCAGCGCCGCCGCAGAGAGGAGTCCAGCCAGGGCAGCGATCCAGTGGTGCCCGTGCCGGCCACCGAACGCCGACGTGCGCTCGTCGGGCAACTGGCCGATTGCGGCGCGGATCGGCCAGATCACGCGTTGCCAGCCCGGGCGTAGGTCACGGGGGAACGCCTCGGTCAGGGCAATGCAGACCATGGCCGAGAAGATCAACCCGCCCACGAGTACGGCCAGAGCGCGGATCCGCGAGCCGCGCACCAGACGGGCCGGGAACGCGTCGCGCGCGCGCAGTAGAAGCACGGCGAGGACCGCGCCGATGACCCCGTCGACGAACACGAGCGCGAGGCTGATCCGCGTCGTGTAGTCATCGACGTCGACGTGCACGGTGTTGCCGGTCACCAGGAAGATCGCCAGGGCGGCTGCGACGAGCACGGCCAGCACCTGGAAGGCGAACACCACCCACATCGCGAAGCGGATGCGGCGGCTCAGGGCGTTGCCCAGGACGAACAGCAGCACGACGGTGAACAGGCTCGGCGCCGACGGGATGTTGACCAGGCCGAACACGTCGTCCACCCAGGCGCCGAACCGCAGGGGCCGCAGGAGGATGCCGATCAGTGACCAGACGGCCGCGAACGTGACGAGCCGCCCGGTCCAGACGGCGAAGCGGTCCGACCACCCGCTCGTCGCGCGTGGACGAACAGCGGCCGCCGTCGTCGTCACGTTCCCTCCCGCCCGAAATGGGGACGAGTCGCCAGTCTAGTTCGCGGTCCCTCGACGAGCCGGGTCTCAGACCCCCCGACAGGTGTTGTCGGGAGTTAACGAAGCGTTGGTCTTGGCGTAACCGTGCATGGTGGTAGTTGTCGGGCAGATCTGACGGAATGACCGCCATGCCCAAAGTCACTGGTCCGACGACCGTCGATGAATACACCGAGTGGAACGAGGCGGCGCTGTCCCGGCACCGGGTCAGCCGCCGCAGCATGCTCAAGGCGGCCGCGGCCGGAGCCGGCGGTATCGCGCTCGCGCAGTTCGGGCTGGCGCGCGCCGCCTTCGCCGCCGCTGGCGGCCAGAGCGGCCCGAGTGGCGTCGTGATCGCGGGACGTCACCTCTCCTGGGTGTCCGACCGCACCGGCAGCCCGTCGAACGCCATGCGCACCACCGCGCAGCTCGTGAGTCAGGACGGAACTCTGCCGCGCGGCCTGCGGGCCTTCGTCGACGTCGGGGACCAGTTCGGCAACTACGGACGGCGGGTCCCGGCGGACGTCGTCCACCTGCAGGGCGTGTACGCCAATCCCATCCCGGGCGGTCCGGTGGCCAGCCAGTACTACGTCAAGGCGGAGCTGACCGGCTTGCGTCCGGACACCGTCTATCACTACCGGTTCCGCCTGTCGGACGGCACGGTGACCGGCGACGCGTACTTCACGACGGCGCCGGCGCGTCACCTGCTCGGCACCAACAACGCACCACCCAAGCCCTTCACCTTCACGGCCTTCGCCGACGTCGGCACCAACGTCGCACCCACTGACCCGAAATGGGCCTGGGGTCAGGACCCGGCCGTGGTAACGGCCGCCGGCGGCCGCTGGCCGAGGGGCGTGTTCGACGACGACTACTACAACCCGGCGGACCCGGTGGCCGGCACGAACGGCACCGACCCCACCCCGGCCGTCACCCAGACCAATCTCATGGCCTCGCAGCGTCCGGTGTTCACCCTGCTCGCCGGCGACATCTGCTACGCCGACCCAGGCGGTTCCGGGCTGCCGGCCGACGACCGCGGCATCGTCGACACTCCGCCCACGTCGACACCCGCCACGAACGCGTTCAACCCGTTCGTGTGGGACGTCTTCCTGTCCCAGATCGAGACGCAGGCCGCCTTCACCCCGTGGATGTTCGCCACCGGCAACCACGACATGGAGGCGCTCTACAGCCTGACGAAGTACCTAGGTGACAGTCCTACGCACGGTTACGCGAGCCACGCCGCGCGCCTCGACCTGCCGAAGAACGGGCCGAAGACCTGCCCGTCGGTGTACAGCTTCGTGTACGGCAACGTCGGCGTCATCTCCGTGGACGCCAACGACCTGTCCTACGAGATCCAGACCAACACCGGGTACTCCAACGGTGCCCAGCTGAAGTTCCTCGAAGACACGCTGAAGGAGTGGCGCGGTCACCAGCGGGTGGCGCGCACGATCGACTTCGTCGTGGCCTTCTTCCACCACTGCGCCTACTCGACCACCAACAACCACGCGTCCGACGGCGGCGTGCGCAACGTGCTCGACCCGCTGTTCACCAAGTATCAGGTCGACCTCGTCGTGCAGGGGCACAACCACCTGCTCGAACGCACCGACCCGATCAAGAACGGCAAGTCGACGCGGCAAGCGCCGGACGGTTCGACCGTCTACCCGGCGAAGGACGGAGTGACGTACATGTGCGTCGGCTCCGGCGGCCGTCCGCGCTACCCGTTCCGTCCGGCGCCGGACCCGAAGGTGGCGCCGGCTCCGCCCGGAGTGACGCCGTTCGGTCCCCAGGCCTTGCCGGAGGGGCAGCGGTACCGCGGCTACCAGCCGCTCGGCGGCCCGAACGCGCAGGAGAACAACACCGAGACCGTCGTGAACAGCTACGTGTGGGCCAAGGACGGCGGCATCGGCCCGGGCGGCTACCCGACGGGGACGAAGGTGCCCGAAGTCATCGAATGGTCCCAGGTCCGCTACGACGACTACGCGTTCATCGCCGTCGACGTCGTGCCGGCTCGCGCCGGGCGCGCGACGACGATGACGATCCGCACCCTGGCCGACGCCCTGCCGGGCAGCAACGAGGCCTACAGCGAGGTCGATCGCATCACGCTCAAGCGAGTCGCCGGAGACAACCGGATCGCCGGCGTCGGTAACGGGGCCGACGATCCCGGCGCTCTAGCGCAGCTCGACCTGACGTCGAACGGCTGAGCTCAGACCGGAAGCTTCTCGCGGACGGTGCTGGTGGCCGCCTTGGCCGCCAGTCCCGTCTCCCGGGCGATACCCGCCGTGGCGTGCCGGCGCGCGTCCGGAGTCCGCTTGGCTCGCCAGGCAAGCGACGGCTTGCCCGCTGTGTCCACGGAGGCCAGCAGCAGACCGCCCAGCATGCTGAGGTTCTTGGTGAAATTGACCTGCTGTTGGCGGCGCTTACCGGGGTCGGACTCGGACCAGAAGGGATGACCGGCGACCGTGGTCGGCACCAGGCTGGCCGCCAGCACCAGTGACGCCACTCGGGGAAACTTGCCGAACGCGAGCATGGTGCCGGCCAGCACCTTCACGGCGCCGTCCGCCTGGACCACGCGACGGGTGTCGTAGCTCTTCGGTAGCCGCTCCTGCAGCAGGCTGACGACCGGGTCGGCCGCCTCGGTCTTGCTGTCCGGGTGACGTACGGCGTCCAGGCCGCCGGTCACGAACATCGAAGCGAGCATCGGGCGGGCGATTGCGCGAACGAGAGGCATGGGCACATCTTGCCCCGGGCTTCCGGTCGGCAATCACGGGTCGCCCGAGCCCGCGGCAGACGCTCACCGGCGCTGACCGCCCGTCGTCGAGCCGTCTAGTACCGTAACGGCGCCGTAACGGTTGGCCTGTCCTGATTGCGCCCGCGTTCGAGGTCTGACCGAATAGCCCTACTCACCGGTACACCAAGGAGCGAATTTCCATGTCACGTCGCGTTCCCGCACTGTTGGCCGGCGTCCTGAGCACCGCTGCGCTCAGCGGTGCCCTCGTCGCGTGCAGCAGCTCCAGCAGCTCGTCGTCCAGCTCGAGCGCCAGCCCGGCCGCGACCGCAGGGTCCAGCTCGGCCCTGCAGACGAGTGCGGCCGCGACCTCCGGCGCCGCCACGTCCGCCGCGGCGGCGGGTGCGCCGTTCGGCGCCGGCGGACCGTTCGGGGGACCCTTCCCCGGTGCGCAGAGTCTGGCGCCCTGAGTCATTCCTGCTGAATTTTTCGCGCCGTGCGGTGAATCGTCCGCGCCATCCAGTCACTCAATCTCCTGAAGCGCTTTGAT